>NZ_JACDWV010000148.1:0-439453 GCF_016464105.1 Pseudoalteromonas sp. bablab_jr010
CGATTTAGGCAAGGCATTGATTGCAAGTAATAGTGGTTCTATTGTTAAAATCAATAACGCAGTATAAATCGCTTTTAAACCAACCCTTTGGGCGCTTCACAGGCACTTACTCTCATCGTTGTTACTTCTTAAAAGGGACTCCCATTCTTGCAAAGTAACGCCTTGATATTAAGCACCTGTGAAACGCTGAATTCAGCATCTTGAGGTGGATTGGGTATAAGCACATGCAAACACAAAAAAGGCAGTCGAGACTGCCTTTTAAATATTTAGACTGTATAGTCTAAATTAAAACATGTATTGGAATGATACAGACGCAACGTCCATATCTGGGTCAATATCATCTTCTAATTTATAGCGCTCATACTCTAAACGTACTTGCATGTTTGTTGTGAAAGCATATTCTACACCTGCACCATAAAATACATCACCACCGTCTGAGTCAGCACTGATGCTGCCAAGCTCGCCTAGGTCTTGCTCAATTTCAGCATCCCACTCTAGCCAACCACCTTTGGCATAAACAGAAAAGCTATCTGTAATTGGGGCTGCTAAGCGTGCTGCTAGTGAAACACCGTCAATTTCAGCTTTAGAATCGATATCGCTTACTTCATCAAAATTTTGATAAGCAAGTTCAAGGCTTAAGTACTTGTTAAACTGAGTACCAATATAGCCTTTTAGCATTTGTGAATCGTCATCGAAGTCAGTGTCATTTTCACTGTCTTCAAACTCAAAAGAATATTGGCCGTAGCCGATACCGGTATAAATACGCGGAGAATCCATTTCGGTAATATCTGCATGTGCAGCATTATTAAAACCTAGTAGTGCTAAAGAAAGTGCAGAAAGTGAAATTGCTTTAATCATTTAATAGCTCCTTTATAAAATAAATAAACGAATGTTTCGCGTCATTCACAAGGAGTATTGCAATGGCAATGCCAAGCTGAAAATAAAGCCTAAAGTATTGTTTTTAGGCTTCATTAAGTGGTTTTTTAAACAGTTTGTTGAAACTGTAATCAGGCATTCAGTTTGGCAGTCGTAACAATTTCAGGGTGCTCTGTAGAAGTTACTAGGTGCAGTTTATATTTTTGTTGCTTTAAATTTTAGGCTTTTTGTAAAAGGGTTTCTGTTTCTATCGCGATCTCTTTCATTTTTATCGCATAGTTTTCAATTTTCTTTTCTTCGTCTGTCACAGCTGTATATGAAGGTACTTCAATTGGGTAGCCTGCTTCATCCATTGCAATAAAACTTATAACACAATGATTGGTTTCAACTAGATTTTGTGTTTTAGGGTCGCCGCAGCGTACTTGAATAAAGATTTGCATGCTGGTTTTACCTGTGTGGGCAATACTGGCTTTCACTTCGACTATTTGGCCAACCAAAATAGGGCGCTGAAACTTTACACCCGCAACTGAGACAGTTACGCAGTAATGACCGCTCCAACCTGCAGCACAAGCGTAACCAGCTTGGTCAATCCACTTCATTACCACACCACCATGAACTTTACCGCCAAAATTGACATCGGTAGGCTCAGCTAAAAAACGAAAGGTTACACTTGAAGACGGCATACTTTACTCACTTTTATAAAACACGACACTTTCAGCATAGCCTAAAAAAGGGGCCGAAGCCCCTGCAATTTAGGATAAATTTTAATTAAATGAGTAACGTGCGTTACATATTAGGGTAGTTTGGCCCGCCTGCTCCTTCAGGTGTTACCCAAGTAATGTTTTGACTTGGGTCTTTAATGTCGCAGGTTTTACAGTGCACACAGTTTTGTGAGTTGATCACAAACTCTTTCTTACCTTCAACTTCTTGTACTTCGTACACACCTGCAGGGCAGTAGCGTTGTGCTGGCTCATCGAATTGCGGTAAATTCACTGCAATAGGAATCGAGTTATCTTTAAGCTTTAAATGGCATGGCTGCGATTCTTCATGATTGGTATTTGATAAAAACACCGATGAAAGTTTATCGAAGCTAAGTTTGCCATCTGCTTTTGGGTAGTCGATTTTTTCAGCCTGATCAGCTGCAACCAACGTTGCATGATCTGGCATGTTATCTTCAAAGTTAAACGGTAAGCTGCCACCAAATAGATTTTGATCGAGGGTGTTATAAGCACCACCTAAGAATTTACCGAGTTTGTGCATAACAGGGCCAAAGTTACGTGATTGATAAAGCTCTTTGTATGCCCAGCTTTGTTCAAAAGCTGATTTATATTCAGCTAAATCGGCATTTTCTTTACCGTCGCTAAGAGCTGCTACTATCACATCAGCGGCAACCATGCCTGATTTCATCGCTGTATGATTACCTTTGATCTTGGCAAAGTTCAATGTGCCCGCATCACAACCTACAAGTAAACCACCCGGGAAGTGCATTTTCGGTAAAGAACGCAGGCCACCTTTGGCAATAGCTCTTGCGCCATAGGCTATGCGTTCACCGCCTTCTAAAACATCTTTAAAAACAGGGTGATGCTTCATGCGTTGGAATTCATCAAACGGGCTTAAATGTGGGTTTGAATAGTTAAGGTCAACAATTAAGCCAACCACAACCTGATTGTTGTCGCTGTGATACATAAATGCACCACCACTGGTATCACCAGTTAACGGCCAGCCTGTACCATGTACTACAGTGCCTTCTTTGTGTTTACTCGGGTCGATTTGCCAAATTTCTTTGAAACCTAAACCGTAATGCTGTGGTGATGCATCTTTATCAAGAGCAAAGTGTTTGATTAGCTCTTTACCTAAATGACCGCGGCAGCCTTCAGCAAATACGGTGTATTTTGCTCTAAGCTCCATACCAGGCATGTAACCATCTTTTTCGTTGCCGTCTTTATCAAGGCCCATATCGCCAGTGATAATGCCTTTCACTGTTTCGTCTTCAATAATCAAAGAATGAGCACTAAAGCCAGGGAATATTTCTACCCCTAAGTTTTCCGCTTGCTCTGCTAAAAAGCGACATACATTACCCATAGAGACAATGTAATTGCCTTCGTTATGGAATGTTTTAGGGCTAGCAAAGTGGGGGATGCTGGTGGCTTTTTCACTGTTATTGAACCAATAAATATCATCTTGCGTTACTTTAGTGGTAACTGGTGCGCCTAATGACTGCCAATCAGGTAATAATTCATCCAGCGCTTTGGTTTCGAAAACCGCACCCGATAAAATGTGTGCGCCCACCTCAGAGCCTTTTTCTACCACACAGATCATTAATTCTTGTTGTTTTTCTTGTGCTTGTTGAGCCAATCTAATCGCATTTGATAAACCTGCTGGGCCTGCGCCTACGATGACTACATCAAATTCCATGGTTTCGCGTTCGACCATATAAACCTCTTCTCGGTGACGGACCTGCTGTAAAGAACCTTATTTCATACTTGCAAATGAAACGTTACAGGCTGTGAATACTTTAAGGTTATTTTAGGTTGACGTTTACGTCAACAGGAAGTAGTCTGAATTCATAAAATAAATAAGTTGACGCCAAGGTCAACTTTGAGAACACACAATTGATGGAGTCACGATGAAAGTCCTCGTTCCAATTAAAAGAGTAATTGACTACAACGTCAAAGCACGCGTTAAAGCCGATAAAACGGATGTTGATCTAGCTAATGTAAAAATGGCGATGAACCCGTTTTGTGAAATTGCAATTGAAGAAGCTATTCGTTTAAAAGAAGCAGGGACGGCCACTGAGGTTGTTGCTGTGACTATTGGTAATAAATCATCTCAAGAGCAATTACGTACGGCATTAGCACTCGGTGCTGATAAAGCCATTCATATTGAAACAGAAGAAAAGCTTGAGTCTTTACATGTTGCTAAATTACTGAGCAAGATTGTAGAGCAAGAATCACCTGAGCTGGTTATTTTAGGTAAGCAATCGATTGACTCTGACAACAATCAAACCGGTCAAATGCTTGCTGCTTTAACGGGTCGTGGCCAAGGCACCTTTGCATCTAAAGTCGATATTCAAGCGGGTACCGTTAATGTAACACGTGAAGTAGACGGTGGCTTGCAAACAGTTGCTCTTAAACTTCCTGCTATCGTAACCACAGACTTACGTTTAAATGAACCACGCTATGCTTCATTGCCAAACATTATGAAGGCAAAACGCAAGCCTCTTGATGTAATTGCTGCTGACAGCCTAGGTGTAGACCTTGCGCCTCGCGTACAGCTGGTAGAAGTAAATGAGCCAGAAAAACGCAGTGGCGGCATCATCGTAGAAGATGTAGCAACATTGGTAGAAAAGTTAAAAACAGAAGCGAAGGTGATCTAAATGAAAACATTAGTGATAGCCGAACACGATAAAGGTGTTCTAAAGCCTGAAACGAATAAAACGATTACTGCTGCTGTTAAACTAGGCTTTGATGTAGATTTACTACTTGCAGGCGAAAACTTATCAGCAATGAGTGAACAAGCAGCATCAATTGCAGGTGTTAGTAACGTACTTATTGCCGATGATGCAGCTTATGCTAATCAACTTGCAGAAAACCTAGCTGATCTAGTTTTATCTTTAGCTGATAACTATTCACACATTGTCGCAAGCGCAACAACAACGGGTAAAAACTTTATGCCACGTGTTGCTGCACTTTTAGATGTTGCGCAAATCTCTGAAATCATCGATGTGATTGATGCAGATACTTTTAAGCGTCCTATTTATGCAGGTAATGCAATTGCGACAGTTAAATCACTAGATAGCAAAAAAGTGATTACTGTTCGTGCAAGTAGCTTTGATATTGCACAAGAGCAAGCGCCAGTAGCTGTAACGAGTGTTACTGGTAAAGGTTCTGTTGGTCTGAGTGAGTTTGTATCAGAAGAACAAACTGAATCAGAACGTCCTGAGCTTACTGCAGCACCTGTGGTTATTTCAGGTGGTCGTGGTATGCAAAATGGTGAAAACTTTGCGTTATTAAATGGTATTGCTGACAAACTAGGTGCAGCGATTGGTGCTTCACGTGCTGCTGTTGATGCGGGCTTTGTACCAAACGATATGCAAGTCGGTCAAACAGGTAAAATTGTTGCGCCAGATTTATATATTGCTGTGGGTATTAGTGGTGCGATTCAACACTTAGCGGGTATGAAAGACTCAAAGGTGATTGTTGCCATCAACAAAGACCCTGATGCGCCAATTTTCCAAGTTGCTGACTATGGTTTAGTTGCTGATTTATTTGATGTGTTACCAGAGCTTGAAAGCGCTCTGTAATTCATAACGATTCTGGTTGTTAAAAGCTGTTCACCTTTTTAGGTGCGCAGCTTTTTTTATATTTACGAAGCTATTTTACTGGAAGGTAGCCAATATCGAGCATTTTTTGTTGTATCTTTTTTGACTTTATAAATACAGCTAATTTGTCACCTATTTTCTTTGAACGCGGTGATTGTGTATTAACTATCAATACCAATGGGCGAACAAAAGCGTATTCTCCACTTTGAATTGTTTCGATAGACGGGCTAACGCCATCAATTGCTAATAAACTCACTTTATTTATTCTTCTATCGTTTTCAAGCTTGGTTATTGCTCCATATGAATCATAAGCAATAGCATTTTGTATTCGTTGCACAATTCCCAGCGCTTGATTAAATTGATCGTATAATTCAACTTTTTGTTCAGAAAATAGGCCTCTATTTCCAGCATTTTTTAGGCGAATAAAATTACTGTCTGGTTCTTTGATGTAATCAAGCTGTAAATACTCTAAAAACACATCAAAACTGCCGTGCGTTGTGCCTTTGCTGAAAAGCAAAATCTCATCATTTTTACTACTAAGTTTCGGAGTATGCGGAGAAACATCTGACCACTTAGTGAGCTTACCCTGATATATAGCACTGAGTGTACTAGTTGATAACTCATCGATATTGAGGTTTTTATTTACAAAAAAAGTGATCGCATCTTGTGCTAAAACAATTTGCCGTAAAAAGGGCCATCTTTGCTGTTCATCTTTGGTGAGGTATCGGGAGCTTGTGCCAATATCGATGACATTATCTGCAATTGCGATAATTCCTTTATCGCTACCCATAGGTCTTATTTGTATGCTATTACCAAATTCTTGACTTAATTCGCTCTTAAGATCTATTAATAATGCAGAAACAGAAGTGGAACCAGCAATAAAAATAGGCTTTGCGTTTAAGTCTTCTTCTAGTGCCGTGACTTTGCATGCGATTAATGATGAGGTTACTAGTAAAATGGTCTGAATAGCGCGAAAGTGCATAATAAAATGAGCTCTTAATTATTAGACTACTTTCAATATAGGCTATTTATATATGTTTGCTAAATCTCTACCAGATTTTTTATATATTATAGTGTGTTAGCATTAAAAAAGCCGCTCGAAAGCGGCTTTTAAATTTATAGCGTTGCTTATTAGTAAGTCGCGCTGCCTTTTGTACGAGGGAAGGCGATAACGTCACGTACGTTACCCATACCGGTTACATATGCAACTAAACGCTCAAAACCTAGACCAAAACCTGAGTGCGGTACAGTGCCGTATTTACGTAGGTCGCGGTACCAGCTGTAATCTTCTTTGTTTAAGCCCATTTCTTCTAGACGCTTATCTAATACATCTAGACGCTCTTCACGTTGAGAACCACCGATGATTTCACCAATACCTGGTGCAACTACGTCCATTGCAGCGACTGTTTTACCGTCTTCGTTTTGACGCATGTAGAAGGCTTTAATATCACGCGGGTAGTTTTTAATAACTACTGGCGCATTAAAGTGCTCTTCAGCAAGGTAACGTTCGTGCTCAGATTGTAAATCTACACCCCATTCAACAGGGTATTCGAATTTCTTGCCACACGCTTTTAAGATTTCGATAGCATCTGTGTAATCAACTTGTGCGAAATCTTTAGTTACGAACTCTTCTAAGCGTGAGATAGCTGTTTTCTCAACACGTTGTTCAAAGAATTCCATATCGTCACGACGCTCAGTTAATACTGCATTGAAAACATATTTCAGCATGTCTTCAGCAAGTTTTGCGATATCTTCTAAATCTGCGAATGCAACTTCAGGTTCAACCATCCAAAACTCTGCTAAGTGACGAGATGTGTTTGAGTTTTCAGCACGGAAAGTCGGGCCAAAAGTATAGATTTTTGACATTGCAGATGCGTATGTCTCACCATTTAACTGACCAGATACTGTTAAGAATGCTTCTTTACCAAAGAAATCTTCACTGTAATCGATGTCGCCTTTATCTGTGCGTGGCAAGTTTTGCATATCTAAAGTAGATACACGGAACATTTCACCGGCGCCTTCACAGTCACTAGCAGTGATGATAGGTGTGCTGATCCAGTAGTAGCCTTGCTCGTGATAAAAACGGTGAATCGCTTGTGCTAAACAGTTACGTACACGGGTTACCGCACCCATGATGTTAGTACGAGGGCGAAGGTGTGCGTGCTCACGTAAATATTCAATGCTGTGACGTTTAGCAGACATAGGGTAGGTGTCTGGGTTCTCAACCCAACCTAATACTTCTACAGAGTTAGCTTGAATTTCGAAAGACTGACCTTGACCTGCAGATGGCACTAGAACACCGGTTACAGATACAGAACAACCTGCTGTTAAACGTGTTACTTCATCATAATTATTGAGTGAATTAGGTACTACCGCTTGAATAGGATCAAAACACGAACCGTCATGAACGGCTAAAAATGAAATTCCTGCTTTTGAATCGCGGCGTGTACGGATCCAGCCTTTTACTGTTACTTGGCTGTCTACCGCAACCTTGCCTTTTAATAGCTCTGAAATCGCTAAATGGCTCATCTTCACTCCAATGATATAAGTTGCCTAATATAATAATGCTGTGCATTGCACTTGAATCGACTATCTTACCCTCGTAAATCAAATAAAAAAACTATTGTGACGCACTCTTTAGTAGTTTTTCTTCAATTGAGTAAAATAGCAGCAATATTTTGCGTAAAATTTGCGTTTATTTAAATTCTCGCTGCGCTAATTGGTTATTTTGTGGCATTATTAACAATTACTGTCCTTTAGTCTTTAATTAAATTGTATAACAGGTGCTATGAAACAAGTTTTTATTCTTCGCGGCTTACCAGGCTCAGGTAAATCATATTATGCACAAAGCCTAGCTGATGAGTTGGTAGCTGGTAACGAAAGTGATTATGTCGTGTGCGCAACAGATGATTATTTTTACAATAGCGAAGGTGAGTATCAATTTGATAAGTACAAGTTACCTGAGTATCACAATTTAAATCTTGCACGCTTTATTAATGCCTTAGCAGAAGAAATTCCGTTAGTAATTGTTGATAACACTAATATTAAAAAATGGGAATTTATCGCCTACGCACAAGCGGCTACTGCACTGGGTTATCAAGTAAAAGAAGTGATCGTTGGTGAAATTAAAGATAAATCATTACAGCATCTTTACGCTAAGCGCTGCGAACATAAAGTACCGCTTCGCATGATAAGTAAAATGGCTTATATGTTTGAATGGTAAAGTTTAAAGAAAAGGAAGCATCAGCTTCCTTTTTTATGTCTAGAGGGCGTGTTGACCTTTGTGGATTAAAATTTGTTCACTCTAGGGGCGATTTAATCGCGGCGCGAGATTTGTAACCTAGTGGGCTAAGTAAAAATCGAGCAACAAAGAGTTAATCGCCCCTAGGAAGAACCCGAAGGGCAGCGCGTGTTTGGCATTGATGCTGCGTTATCGCCTATTTATGGGGAACAACCACACTACATAGGCTCTGTCTTGCCTAAATACCAAACACACTGCTGCAAAATTAATCACAAAGGGTCAACACGCCCTAATACGCCTGTTGTTCTATGGCTGCATAAATAGCATTGCATAACTTAGTTAAGCTTTGTTCGTCGCTTATGTAAGGCGGCATCAAATAAATTAATTTAGCAAACGGGCGTATCCACACACCTTGCTCGATAAAAAAGCGTTGAATTTTTGCTACATCTACACTTCGCTTAAGCTCAACAACACCAATTGCCCCCAATGTCCGCACATCAACGACTGCATCAAGTTGCTTACACTTTGCAAGCTGGGTTGTTAGAACATCATTTATGTGTTCAATTTGCTCTTGCCACGGTTGCTCTAGCAGTAAATCAATACTTGCACAGGCTGTAGCACAGGCAAGCGGGTTACCCATAAAAGTTGGGCCATGCATTAATACGCCGGCTTCACCTTCACTAATGCCAATAGCGACTTTGCTGGTGGTTAATGTTGCTGATAGGGTCATCATGCCACCCGTTAATGCTTTGCCAATACATAAAATATCAGGCTCTATGTTGGCGTGCTCAATAGCAAACAAGGTGCCGGTGCGGCCAAAGCCTGTGGCGATTTCATCACAAATAAGTAAAACATCATACTTATCACACAGAATGCGTAGGTGCTTTAAGTAATCAGGGTGGTAAAAATTCATGCCCCCAGCATTTTGAACTATGGGTTCAATGATAAATGCCGCAACATCGTGGTGGTGAGCTGCAAAGTAGCTTTCAAGCGTATCAGCTTCAGCAGGGTTAAACTCGCCATTAAATTTAGCACTCGGCGCAGGTACAAAAACATGTTCAGGTAAAAATCCTGAGTACATACTGTGCATTGAATTAACCGGATCGCAAACACTCATCGCCGCAAAGGTATCGCCATGGTAGCCCTTAAGCGGCGTCATTAACTTTTGTTTACTGGTGTAACCTTGGCTAAGCCAGTACTGCAAGGCCATTTTTATGGCAACTTCAACACTCACAGAACCACTGTCGGCTAAGAACACCTTATCGAGTGACTCAGGTGTGATACTGACTAGCTTTTTACATAGCTCAACAGCAGGCTCATGAGTTAAACCACCAAACATGACATGACTCATTTTGCTAACTTGCTGGGTGATTGCTTCATTTAAAACAGGATGGCAGTAACCATGGATGGCACTCCACCAAGAGGCCATACCATCTATTAGGCTTTCGCCTGTTTCTAAGAAAATACGATTTGCATTGGCATGACTGACTGGGTAAACGGGAAGGGGCTGAGTCATAGAAGTATAAGGATGCCAAATATGCTCACGATCAAAATCTAAATCTATTGGTTGTTTATTAATCATATGTAAACTTTATATCACTTCGATTCGTTGACAATGTTACGTCAAGTCGTAGACTAAGCCAATCTAACCGTCCCAATAATTTAAAAAAAGAGACTATTATGGAGCACGCAGTTGTCCGTCACGATTGGACTCACCAAGAAGTAAAAGCATTATTTGAAATGCCGTTCAATGATTTGTTATTTAAAGCTGCCAGCGTACATCGTGAAAACTTCAATCCAAATGAAGTACAAATTTCTACTTTATTATCGATTAAAACCGGTGCTTGCCCAGAAGATTGCAAATATTGTCCTCAGTCAGGTCATTATAAAACAGACTTAGACCGTGAACGCCTTATGGAAGTAGAAAAAGTGGTTGAGCAAGCGCGTGTTGCCAAAGAAAAAGGCGCTACCCGTTTTTGTATGGGCGCTGCGTGGTCTGATCCGAAAGAACGTGACATGCCTTATATTTCAAAAATGGTAAAAGAGGTTAAAGAGCTCGGCCTTGAAACCTGTATGACGCTTGGCATGCTAGATAACGAAAAAGCCCATGCATTAAAAGACGCGGGTCTTGATTACTACAACCATAACCTAGATACATCACCTGAGTATTACCAACAGATCATTACAACACGAACTTACCAAGACCGTTTAAACACCATCGATAACGTGCGTGATGCGGGCATGAAAGTGTGCTCTGGTGGTATTGTTGGTATGGGCGAGCAGGCTGCTGACCGTTTTGGTTTATTAATGCAATTAGCTAATTTGCCGCAGCAGCCAGAGAGTGTGCCAATTAATATGTTGGTTAAGGTTAAAGGCACGCCACTTGAAGATGTCGAAGACTTAGACCATTTTGAGTTTATTCGTACCATTGCTGTTGCACGTATCATGATGCCGAAAAGTTATGTTCGGTTATCTGCTGGCCGTACGGCGATGAATGAACAAATGCAATCTATGTGTTTCTTTGCTGGTGCTAATTCAATTTTCTACGGTGATAAACTACTGACTACAGAAAACCCTGAAGCAGACGCAGACATGATGCTAATTAAAAAATTAGGCATGAACCCAGAAACTCGTGAAGATTATTCTGATGAAGCGGTTGCAGCATCACTTTCATCAAAAGTTGCTGATAAAGCAACATCAGAACTATTTTACGAAGCGTAGCAATTAAATGGCTTTTGATTTTATTGCCGAGCATCTTGTTGAGCGTCAAGCAGAGGCATTACTGAGAAAGCGTCAACTTGTTGAGCAATCAAGCGGGCGCTTTATTCAGGTTGCAGGTAAAGAGTATTTAAATTTTGCCAGTAATGACTACCTTGGCTTTTCGGATGATTTTATTGAGATACAAGCGCAGCAACTAGGTAGCCACAGTTCAGCATTAGTGAATGGTTATAATAAACCACAACAACAGCTTGAGCAGCGTTTATGCGAGTTATTAGGCTACGAAAGCGCCATGTTATTTAATAGCGGATTTAGTGCTAATAGCAGCGTATTAAAAGCGTTGTTTCAAGATAAAAGTGTAGCGAAATCATCGGCAATATTTCAAGATAAGCTCAATCATGCCAGCTTAATTGATGGCGGCCTTCACTCTGCCGCTGCAATGGTGCGCTTTAATCATAACGACCTTAGGCACTTAGAATCTCGGTTACAAAAGTCAAAAGCAAAGAATAAGCTTATAGTGAGCGAAGGGGTGTTTTCGATGGATGGCGATCAAGCCCCCATTGAAGCACTCTGTAAACTCGCTAAACAATACAACGCGTGGCTGATGATTGACGATGCCCATGGCTTTGGTGTGTTAGGCGAGCAAGGCTTAGGCAGTTGTGAGGCAATCAAGCCTGATTTACTGATCATCACCTTTGGCAAGGCACTGGCAAGTAGTAGCGCTTGCCTGCTTGCATCAAAGCAAATGATTGATTACATGTTGCAGTTTAATCGCGAATATATTTATTCAACGGCGATGTCACCACTGATGGCAAGTTGTACTCTTGAGCGACTCGAAAAGTTACTAAAAGCTGATGAAAAACGCTCTCAGCTTACAGAGAATATTGCCTACTTTAGAGCACTTGCCAAAGAGCATAATTTAGCATTAATGGAATCATCAACGGCTATTCAGCCTTTGGTATTGGGCGATGCAGAACACACGCTTGCCGTTGCTAATAAGCTTAAAGAGAAAGGCGTGTGGTTAACTGCTATTAGACCGCCCACGGTGCCTTTTAATACGGCACGACTTAGGATAACTCTAAGTAGCGCGCATCAAGCTGACGATATAAAAAAACTGGTTGATTCGCTAGTGGAGTGTTTATGAGTGTTCAACTGCAAGCGCCTTTAAGCTTTCAACACAGTAATAAGCTAACAACACAAACTAAGTTCTCTAAAGCGGCTGCAAATTACGCGAGCCATGCTAATGTACAAAAACAAGCAGCTGCGCACTTATTTAAAATGATGGCAAGTAAACATCAGCAGGGTACTTGCCTTGATTTAGGAGCTGGGCCTTTAGTTAACACGGCAATGCTTAAAACACATTTTGATACTGTATTGGCAATGGATTTAAGTCATTCCATGCTAAGCACAGAGCAAAACCCGCGTTGTTTAAAAGTGTGTGCTGATATGGATAACCTACCATTACAGCAAAACTCCCTTGATTGTGTGTTTAGTAATTTTGCAATGCAATGGTCTGCTGATTTAGAGGCACTAATTAAAAATCTTTTTTCCGCATTAAAAGCGGGCGGTAAGGTTTATTTAAGCTGCGTGGTAGATGGATCCCTTAAAGAGATCAAACAGGCTTTTGCTTGTTTAGATGAGCAAAACCATATTAATCAGTTTCATAGTGCTAGTCACATTATTGAGTATGCAAAATTGGCGGGGTTTAAACTGAATTTTGCAGCCGAAAGATGTTATATAGATTCCTATAACTCTCCCTTAGATGCGCTGCGGTCGATAAAAGCGATTGGTGCTACCTCATTGCAAACTAAGCAAAAACGCAAAGGGTTATTAACAAGACAGGCACTTAATAGTGTTTGTAAGGCTTACCCTCTGGTTGATGGGCATGCTAGAGTGAGCTATCAAGTTGTCCTTTTAGAACTAGAAAAATAGAATTAACTCAAAAATGAAAGAATTTTTTATCACGGGTACAGACACCGATGCCGGAAAAACCCATGTCACCAGTTTATTATTAAACTTACTAGCACAACATAAACAGCGTGCGGTTGGGTTTAAACCCATTGCAGCAGGTGCCGAAGAAGCATTTGGGCAGCTAGTCAATGATGATGCATTAACCTTAATGGAAAGCTCATCAATTGGGGTTAAATACAACATTGTTAACCCCTTTACCTATGAGCCACCCATTGCACCGCATATTGCAGCTGCCCAAGTAGGTGACAGACTGTCATTTGATAAACTCGATATTGCTTATGCAAATGTAAAAGCACTCAATACCGATTATATTCTTACAGAAGGTGCAGGCGGTTGGTGTTTACCTATCAACGAAACTGATTTACTGTGCGATTGGGTTAAATCACAAAACCTTGATGTTGTTCTAGTCGTAGGCATGAAGCTTGGTTGCCTTAATCACGCACTATTGACAGCTGCTCACTTTAAAGCGCTCGGTGTAAATTGTGTGGGTTGGATTGCAAATCATGTAGACCCAAACATGCGTGAACAAGACGCCAATTTAGAAACACTAAAATCAGCATTGCCTTTCCCGCTTTTAGCGATTAGTCCGTATACAGACGGCACCCCTAAATTAAAAATTTACAAAACCTTACTTGAAATTTTATCTATCAACCCATAATAATTGAGTTGTTACTTTTGACATACTCTGTCACAATTGGTTGCAATTAGTTCCTTGCAACCAATTGCATAAGCCCTAAACTGAGTTGGTAGAACACCCAGATAATTTTATTAACTAACGATTTTTAACCATGTCGTTAGTTAATACAATTGGTATGTTTATTCTGAGGTTTTTATGAAGCGTGTATTTTTGTTTCTACTGACTAACTTAGCGGTAATGCTAGTGTTAGGTATTGTGTTGTCTATTGTGATGAGCGTACTGGGTATTAGCCATCGCAGTCTAGGCGGCATTTTAGTTATTTCGACCGTATTTGGTTTTGGTGGCTCGTTTATTTCGTTATTTATGTCGAAATGGATGGCAAAAAAATCAACTGGTGCACATGTTATTGAACAACCTCGTTCTGAAACAGAACAATGGTTAGTTTCGACGGTAGCAGCGCAAGCTAAAAAAGCAGGTATCGCGATGCCAGAAGTGGCTATTTACGATAGCCCTGAAATGAACGCATTTGCGACCGGCCCAAGTAAGAACAACTCGCTGGTGGCTGTGAGCACAGGTTTATTACACAACATGAATCAAGATCAAGCTGAGGCAGTTTTGGCTCATGAGGTGTCACACATTGCAAATGGTGACATGGTAACGCTGACACTTATCCAAGGTGTAGTGAATACCTTTGTTATCTTTATGGCGAAAGTATTGGCAGGTATTGTTGATAACTTCCTTAATAGTGATGAAGAAGAGGGCGGGAGTAGCTGGACATACTTCTTGTTCGATATGATTTTCCAAATGTTATTTGGTGTTCTAGCAAGTGTGATTGTTGCTTACTATAGCCGTAAACGCGAATTCTCTGCGGATGCCGGTGCAGCAAAACTAGTAGGTGCAGATAAAATGCGCAGCGCCCTTGAGCGTTTAAAACAAAACCACCCATCACAACTTGAAGGTTCAATGATGGCATTTGGTATTGCAAGCGGTAAAGGTGTTGCTGAATTATTCTCATCGCACCCACCACTTGATGAGCGTATTAACGCATTACGTTAATTTAAACACGAAAAAGCCAGCTTGATGCTGGCTTTTTTTATTGTTGGTTTTTCTCTCGCTCAAGTTGTTGTGGCAATAAAACCTCAACAATTTCACGGGCCGGTAAGGTATACCTTACGCCATCAAACATCACAGAAGTATGTTCATCAATACTGGTGATCCCTGTTAAGGTCCAGCCTTCCCCGCGTTCTTTACAGTATACTGTGGTGGTAGGTTGAATTACTTTAAATTCTTCACTCATCGAACTTAATCTAATTGCTTGAAATTGCGTTTATAGTAAGACAATAATGCCAGCTCATAAAGCAAAAAGAAGAAATTAACGTGTCTAGCCACGATGACTTAGCCTTTGACTTACGCCCAATTCGTCATAGAGATTGCCAAGCGATATGGGATATTTTAAAAGATCCGCAAGTACAAACATTTAATGATTACGGCGCTGATATAACGAAAGGTGACGTGTACGACTTTATTCAAGGCGACATAGAACGTTTTTATAATCAACAAGGCATTCGTTTAGTTATTGTTTTACGAAGTAGTGGGCAGGTTATTGGCAGCGTAGGCATATTTAACATAATTGACGGACAGGGCATGTTGGGGTTTGAGTTGTCGTCTCAATACTTTGGCAAAGGAATAATGCAAAAGGTACTAGATATGCTATTTGAAAAACTGACGACCTATGTACCTGCTCCGCTAAACAGTGTGTTAGCTTTAGTTAACCCAAATAATAGCGCAAGTATTAAACTTTTAACTAAATGTGGCTTTCAACAACATGACACTCACTGGGTAAAATACGTTAGCTAATTACTATAATAGTACAATCTTGTTCTGCTAGGGTTGCTACTATAAAATAGCGCCTCATTTTTAAAAAGGAGCGCTTGCAGCTATGGCAAAAGCAAAGCCAATTACCACTATTGAAAGTTACGGCATTTACAGTCATTGGGATGCAAAAGAGAAAGACCTGCCACAAATCACCGAGTTTACAACAGACGTTCCTGCACAGTTAGATATTGAATTTGGCTTTATAGTTAACATTAAAAAGGCCAAAGGACAAAAAATTAAATTTTGCGTTTACCACCCAGATATTCCGGATGAAGATGGCGAGATCATGCCACCGTTTGAGGGCGAACAGTACGTTAAAACAAACGATTGGCAGTTTTATTTAGGTGATACGATATGGGCACCTGTTGACAATAAAGTAGGTATTTGGCGCATGACTATTGAGTTAAATGGCCATATAATTGCTGATAAATCCTTTAACTTATTAAAGGAAGCCGAAGGCACTGCCACTGAATTTTGGAAGCATCGCGGTTATTAATCTTTAAACCTGAGAGGGACTATGTATCAAGGAAGTTGTTTATGCAGCAAAGTAAAAGTAACTATTGCTGGTGGTATAGACTCAATTATTCATTGTCATTGCTCCTTATGTCGTAAAAACTCAGGCACAGCCTACGCAACCAATGGCTTTATTCAACGAGATGGTTTTAACCTCACAGAAGGCAAGCAGCATCTAAGCGCGTTTGAATTTAAACCCGGCAGAATTCGTTATTTTTGTAGCTATTGTGGCTCACCTATTTATAGCGAGAATAAAGATGACCCAAGCCGCTTACGTATTCGCTTAGGT
The DNA here is from genome assembly GCF_016464105.1 of Pseudoalteromonas sp. bablab_jr010. Lineage (NCBI taxonomy): Bacteria > Pseudomonadati > Pseudomonadota > Gammaproteobacteria > Alteromonadales > Pseudoalteromonadaceae > Pseudoalteromonas > Pseudoalteromonas sp. bablab_jr010. Next base: position 16,442 of record NZ_JACDWV010000148.1, read on the forward strand.
TTATTAGATAGCGATATAAATGAGCGCCCGATCAGCCATAACTTTGTAAGCTCTAGAGCAAATTGGGATACATTTGACGAAAAAATTCCATGTTATGATGGTTTTGAACCAAGTAGGGGGAAGTAACAGCCATGATAGCGAATACACCAAAACCGCCTTATTACGCCGTGATTTTTACGAATACCTTATCTGACGATACCGCCGGTTATGAAGATGTGGCTAATAGAATGGTTGAACTTGCAGAGCAACAACCTGGGTATTTAGGTATAGAGTCTGTTCGTGATGGTTTGGGAATTACAGTGTCGTATTGGCAAAGCTTAGATGCAATAAAAGCCTGGAAACAAAACGTTGAGCACTTAAACGCCCAACAGCTCGGTAGAGACAAATGGTACAGCGCCTTTACAACGCGTATTGCTAAAGTAGAACGTGATTATTCATTGTAATAGCCATCAATCATAAAAAGAACACATCATACTGCTTGAGGTTTATTTCAATCTCGGCAAATATCTTTGAATTTAAGATTTTTAAATCAACAGATATGGTGTGTAAGAGGGGCTATTAATATTCACGTGCAACAAATGAGAATAATCCCATTATTTGCTTATTCAAAAATGCAAAATCTCTTTTCCTTTCTATAATTTAAATATCAATAGCTTGCAGACTTTCTTGTCATCTTTTGTGGTGCCTTATTAGCTACTTAAATATTTATCGATAATACAGGACTCGATGTGGAATCTTCTTTGTTTATCAAATACGGTGGTTTTTCTCGAATTTATAAAGTCATAGAAAAGTTTTATGACAATATTTTGAAGTCAGAAACCCTTAATGCTCATTTTAAACATACCAACATGGAAAGGTTAATTCATCATCAAACAAGTTTTATCTCATCTTTAATGGGTGGACCTGATTACATCAGTGATGAACAACTCGCACAAGCCCATAAAAATTTAGGTATTAATCTTAAAGATTGGCAAGAAATGATAAATATCTTGTCGCTTACATTTTCTGAACAAGGAATATCAGAAGACGACGCGAAGCAAGTCATAGCTAAGCTTGAAACAAAACGAGACTTTATCGTATGTCATTAGGGTCAGAACAAAACGACAAAAATTATTCTGTTTTAAATTATTTGCAGTTACCTGTCGTTGTTTTTTCGGCTAATGAACACAAGGAAGTATTTCAAAACAACTCACTTCAACTTGTTGCACAGCATTATCTAGATGCATCGAACAATCCAACTAACAGAAGCTTAGTACAATTAATTATTTCGAAATTATTAGAAAATGATACTGATAAGCTTGAAGTGGAAATTAATAACGGTTCTTATCGTCATATATTTAGATTTACTGCCAATGTAGTGGGTGAGCACGTCATTGTTGAAGGTGAGGATATCACCGAACTTAAGAGAAACCAGTTTTTGTTTAACAGAACAAACTCATTGTTAGAAGACTACAGTAAGCAAATGTTTGAACTTGCTCATACTGACCAATTAACAAATGTGCCAAATAGGCGAGCCTTGTTTGCAAAATTCAATCAATTACAATCAAATCATGAAGAATTTAGTTGTACTGTTTCACTTATCGATCTTGATCACTTTAAGCATTTTAATGATTCATTTGGCCATGATTTTGGCGACCAAGTATTAGTCACCTTTGCAAAGCATGTAAAAGATAGCATTGATGATACGTGTTACTTTGCAAGACTTGGCGGTGAAGAGTTTTGCCTTATTCAAATAAACAATAAAGACACGTTTTGTTTTGCCAATACAGAAACACTACTTCAAACAACTAAGACCATAAAGCTAATGACACCTGATAACTCAAATATAGGTATGTCGTTTAGCGCAGGTGTTGCTGTGTATGGTAAAGACGGCATTTCACTTGATGAGCTTTTGAATAAAGCTGATAAAGCACTTTATATTGCTAAAGAGAATGGCCGTTCGCGTGTAGTAAAGTTTGAAGGTGCTTAAAACGCTAAATTGATTACTGATACTTAATACATTTTAGATTCGCTAAAAGATTAATAGCTTATTTTTCTGCTAACACGTACCCATTCCAACATACGTAACATATAAGCTATTTACTAAAGTGAAGTGTAACCGTCATTCGTTATTATCGGAAATTTGAACGCTCCATTGCTAACTTTTCTGGCTAGTTATCAGTTAATAGCTCTGGTAGAAATAGAATATTCAGAAAAGGAACTATTATGCTTTAGTAAAATGTGTAATTAGCTTGTCTTACATTTCTTAAATACAAGCATAATCAACAAATTTGTGAAGAGGTGATAAATGTCGGTTGATTTAGAATTAAATAAGAGAAATGCTATTGAGTTTTACAAAACCGCTTATCTAGGAAATCCATCTCTAGCGGTTGAAAAGTATGTAGGCGAAGTATACATACAACATAATCCTTTAGTTGGTGATGGAACAGCCTCATTCATTACCTATTTTGAGAAAATGCATAATGAATATCCAGATAAGAAAATTGATTTTGTTCGTGCTATAGCAGAAGGTAATCTTGTTGCGCTTCATACTCACCAAATATGGCCTGGTAATGATCAATATGTCACCATGGATTTCTTTCGGTTTGATGAAAATGGCAAGATTGTCGAGCACTGGGATTCAATACAACAGATACCACAAGAGACTTTGAATGGTAACTCAATGTATTGAATATGTACGTAAGTGACTTAACGTTGTAAAGCCCACAAAAGTGGGCTTTAGTATTAATGGTAACTACAAAGTATAATTAAATCCAATAGCTATACCGTCATCTTCGGTTTGAGACATCTGTGCTTCTTGCTCTGCGTCATTACTTGAAAAGTCACTAAAATCCTTACGAGCTTCGATATATAAAATGGTATCTTCAGCCATAAAGTAGTGCACACCTAAAACTGCAAATTGGCGTTTAAACACATCTTCAGGGTCGGCATTAAAATTAGGCTGAATAACATAGTCACTACCTGCATCAAATACGTTATAGGCAACAAAAGTACGAATGTCATTATCAAAGCGATAACTTAGAATTGACTCTAAACCAACGGCATCTTTGATTAAGCGTCCTAAGTTGTCGGTGTCGTGGTTTTCGTTTTTATTTATATTTGCTGATGCATACCAGCCTGGTTTATAAAAATCACCATAAGTAACACCAACACCATAGATAAGATCTGTAACGAGTTGATCGCGACCGTTTGCATAAACAATATCAAATTCACCTCGGTTAACCCCTGCAGTAAATTTTAAATTATTTGTTGCATTGTAGGTGATAGCCGCACCATAGGTTGAATTAAACTCTACTCTTTGAGCTGCGGCATTACCTTGATTAAATAACAGTTCACATGAACTTCGTGATATGTCTGCAATGTCGCAGGTATAAAAGTCATCTGATTTCAGTTGCGCTTGTAGGGCAAGATGAAATTTTCCCCACGTATTACGATACTGTAGTACTTTATCACCGCGACCAGTACCATTTACTGCACCGTCATCTTTATTGTAGGTATAAACACCCGCGGCGTTACCATCCCACACTAAACTGTAGTTGGTGTTATAAACAACGTCATACCATGCACCCCATTGTTTGCCTAATGTAATTTGACCATAGTCTTCATGTTTAAGGCCAACATAGCCAAGCCGGTTATATAAAAACTCATCTTGAATCGATTCAAAGCGATTATTATAAATAATGTCACTACTACCAACAGGGTTTACACCCCATTCTAATAATGCTAAGGCTTGCCAACCATTTTCTAATTGACGCTTAAAATCTAAATTGATTCGTGATGCACCATTAACTACCTCTGTTTCACCTTGTGTATTAATAACCCTTGCATCTATAAAGCCACCTATAGTGACACTATTGGTTTGATCGTTGTAGATCTCGATGGCATTCGCTGTAGACATGGTTATCATGCCCGCAACAAAAAAGGCAGCGTGTGTTCTTTTCATAATGTACCTTGATTAAATATTGTCCCTAATAGGTATAATTTAGTTAAGAGTCGGAGATTATCAAAGCTAAAATTGGGTCAAAAGTGAAAAATTATCATGCAACAAACCTTGTTTGAGGAAAAATTATTCACTTTAGGTTCACAATATCGAATTATCAATGAGTTAGTGAGCTTAAAATATAGACACTTTCTGACTCAGCGTTCTCAGCATCAATTTTGTATTCGGAGTTTCAGCGCCCAATCCATACAATAAGGTCATAAAATAGCAGTCGAGTAATATAGCTGCTTTAACTTTATTAAATTGGGGTTGATCGGCAAATACTAATGATTGAATTAGTTCCATGTGTTGTTGTTGAAAGGTTTTGCAGAACAAGCGTTGGCTAAAAAGCACTTTATAAAAGCGGTGATGTAAACAGTAAAATTGATAAAAGTATTGAGCATAATGATTGATTTTAAGACGAGGAGGGCGGTGAATGTCGGTTTCTTTGGCAAGTTCTAATACGTCATGAAACCTTAGATCAAGACATGCTTCTAAAATCGTAATTTTACTATCAAAATGTTTAAACAAAGTACCGATTGCAATACCACAAGTAGAAGATATTTGCCGTGTAGATGTTTCATTGAACCCATGTTTAGAAAAAAGTTGCCAAGCAACATTTAAAATATGCTGATGTGTCTTATCGTAATTACCCATAGCTAATATCTTAATTTTTATAGTTAAATTTAAAAGTGAGCGCGTTCACCAATAAAAGTGAGCGTGTTCACTAAATGTAGACCTAACAATTTTAGTTGTAAATTGAGGAATTGATTTAACTAATCTTTCATGGCGCGCCAAGCGGCTTTAGTTTAAAATTGCCATCAGTTTCGTTTTTACTTTTTACCCGCTGGAGGGTACCGCTATCATTAGTACAGCTAATATCACCATGCAATTTGGTGCTAAACCTTTATTCGAAAATATCTCAGCAAAATTTGGCGATGGTAACCGTTACGGTTTAATCGGTGCGAATGGCTGTGGTAAATCAACCTTCATGAAAATCCTAAGTGGTGAATTAGAGCCATCTTCAGGCAATGTCAGCACAGATCCAAACGAGCGTATTGCTAAACTAAACCAAGACCAGTTTGCTTACGAAGAGTTTTCTGTAATCGACACAGTGATCATGGGTCATAAAGAGCTGTGGGAAGTAAAAAAAGAGCGTGACCGTATTTACAGCTTACCTGAGATGAGCGAAGAAGACGGTATGCGTGTAGCAGACCTAGAAACTGAGTTTGCCGAAATGGATGGTTACTCAGCAGAAGCTAAAGCAGGTGAGTTATTAATTGGTGTAGGTATTGGCACAGACCAACACTACGGCCCTATGTCAGAAATTGCACCGGGTTTTAAACTGCGTGTCTTACTTGCACAAGTGCTGTTTTCTGATCCAGATATCATGCTACTCGATGAGCCTACCAATAACTTGGACATTTACACCATCAAGTGGCTAGAAGACGTACTAAACCAGCGTGACTGCACCATGATCATCATTTCGCACGACCGTCACTTCTTAAACTCAGTTTGTACACACATGGCCGACATCGATTACGGTGAGCTTCGTATTTACCCAGGTAATTACGATGAGTACATGTTTGCTGCAACGCAAGCTCGTGAGCGTCTACTAAGCGAAAATGCCAAGAAGAAAAGCCAAATTGCCGAACTTCAACAGTTCGTATCGCGCTTTTCTGCAAACGCTTCAAAAGCAAAACAAGCCACATCGCGTGCTAAACAAATTGACAAAATTCAGCTTGAAGAAGTTAAAGCATCTTCGCGTCAAAGCCCGTTTATTCGTTTTGAGCAAGAAAAGCAGTTATTCCGTAATGCCTTAGAGCTAACAAATTTAACACAAGGCTTTGAAGAAACCTTATTCAGTGGCCTTGAAGGCCTAGTTGAAGTAGGCGAGCGCATTGCAATTATCGGTGAGAACGGTGTTGGTAAAACCACACTATTAAATACCCTTGCTGGTCGTTTAGCACCAAAACAAGGTGAATTTAAATGGTCTGATAACGCTAATATCGGTTATTACGCTCAAGACCATGCTGACGAGTTCGAACAAGACATGAACTTATTCCAGTGGATGGAACAATGGCAACAAGAAGGTGACGACGAACAAGTTGTTCGTAGTTTCTTAGGTCGTATGCTGTTTTCACAAAACGATATCAAAAAGTCAGTAAAAGTGATTTCAGGCGGTGAGCAAGGCCGTATGCTGTTTGGCAAAATTATGATGCATAAACCAAACATCTTATTAATGGATGAGCCAACCAACCACATGGATATGGAATCTATCGAAGCGCTTAACTTAGCACTTGAAGCATACGAAGGGACATTATTGTTCGTATCTCACGATAGACAATTTGTATCATCACTAGCTAACCGTATTTGGGAAATCAAAGACGGCAAAGTTATCGACTTTAAAGGTACATACACTGAGTACCTAGCAAGCAAAGAAGCTTAATTAGCTGATGAGTGATTAAAAGCCATGCATGTCATGGCTTTTTTGTGCTTCTAGAGTCGCATCTTGATGTGAGTTAGGGGATATACCCAAACCACATCAAGATACAGAATTCAGCGTTTCACAGGTAGGCGTTACTTTGTAGAAATGGCAGTCCCTTTTAAGAAGTAACAACGATGAGAGTGAGTGCCTGTGAAGCGCCCAACGGGTTGGTTTAAAAGCGATTTATACTGCGTTATCGATTTTAACAATAGAACCACTATTATTTGCAATCAATGCCTTGCCTAAATCGCTTTTAATTCCAACTGAAACTCGCATCTTGATGTGAGTTAGGTATATAATACCCGCCACAAAATAAGGACAAAAGTCCGCTTTTTAGAAAACTATTTAACTGAGGTGTATTTATGACTGTTGGCATTATTATGGGTTCCAAATCAGACTGGCCAACGATGGAACATGCGGCGTTAATGCTAGAAAAATTCGGCATTGAATACGAAACTAAAGTTGTTTCTGCTCACCGTACCCCTCAATTACTTGCTGACTATGCAAGTTCAGCTGCAGATCGCGGCATTAAAATTATTATCGCCGGTGCCGGTGGTGCTGCGCACTTACCAGGTATGGCTGCGGCGTTTACATCACTGCCAGTTTTAGGTGTACCAGTTAAGTCTAAAACACTTAATGGTGTTGATTCGTTATTATCTATCTGCCAAATGCCTAAAGGTGTTGCGGTAGGTACCCTTGCTATTGGTGAAGCAGGCGCTGCAAATGCTGGCCTTTTAGCGGCACAAATTTTAGGTTGCCAACAGCCTGAAATCTTCGCAAAAGTAGAAGCTTTCCGTAAAGAACAAACAGACACTATCTTAGCTAACCCTAACCCTGCAGAGTAATATGAATATTCTAATTTTAGGTGCAGGTCAGTTAGCTCGCATGATGAGCTTAGCGGGTGCACCGCTTGATTTAAATGTTGTTGCCTACGATGTGGGTAGTGAAAAAATCATTCACCCATTAACTGGTGAAGTTCATAACAGCACATTACAACAAGCTATTGATAACGCAGACGCGATTACAGCAGAGTTTGAACACATTCCTGATGATGTACTTACATTATGTTGTCAAAGCAATAAGTTTTATCCGGGTAAAGCGGCAATTAAAACAGGTGGCGACCGCGCACTTGAAAAAGCATTACTTGATAAAACAGATGTTGAATGCGCGCCTTACCAGCTAATTACAGAAAAAGCGCACCTTATTGCTGCCGTAGAGCGTTTAGGCAAGCCGCTTGTGATCAAAACTTGCCAAGCAGGTTACGATGGTAAAGGTCAGTGGCGCTTAAAGTCTGATGATCAAATTGACCAAATCTGGTCAGAAATGGCAGATTTCATTGCATCAGGCACTGAAAGTGCGCCACATTCTATTATCGCTGAAAAGATGATCCCATTTGACCGTGAAGTATCTATCATTGGTGCACGCGACAAAGCGGGTAACACCGTTATTTATCCATTGACTGAAAACCAACACACCAATGGTGTACTTACGCTTTCAGTTGCGGGTAAAGAAAAAGCAGCAATTCAAGAACAAGCAGAGCTTGCTTTTAACAAGCTTGCGCAAGAACTTGACTATGTGGGTGTATTAGCAATTGAGTTTTTTGACGTACAAGGTACGTTATTAGTTAACGAAATTGCGCCACGCGTTCATAACTCAGGTCACTGGACACAGCAGGGTACACATTGCTCACAGTTCGAAAACCACATGCGCGCTGTTGCAGGTTTACCATTAGGTAGTACAGCGTGTCTTCGTCCTACTGCTATGATCAACGTACTTGGTCAGCCTTCAATCCCACACTCAGTACTGGCAACGCAAGACGTTACTAGTCACTGGTATGGTAAAACGGCTAAACCGGGTCGTAAGATGGGTCATATCAATGTCTCGGCTGATAACCTTCACCAATTAGGGGAGCGTTTAGCAGCTCTGGCTGAAATTCTACCAGAGCAAGACTACCCAGGAATAGCTGATACCAGCACTCAACTTATTTTAAACTAATCAGTTTAAATTCTTAAAAGCCGAGTTTATCTCGGCTTTTTAATCGCTAAAATTTACCCGCAAACTTCGCTAATTTTGTACCTCTTGTCTCAAAGCACTTGCGTCAGGGTCATCTTGCTATAGACTAATATTTTTATATTAATATTAGTTCGTTATGTTACACCCTCGATTAAGAACAGTCGTATTTGCGTTCTTTATGGCGCTGTTTATGTCTGGATTTATGTCTTTAGTGATCAGCATTTTTAACGTTGGTTTAATCGATAACATTGCAACCATTTGGCTTAAAGCTTGGGCTTTTGCATTTTGTGTGGCGTTTCCTACTGTTATATTTGTTGCACCTGTGGTGCATAAGCTTAAGCTAACCAATAAACTTATCAGAGCACCGTTGTGATAGCCGAACGCCCAAAGCAGTTTCTATTTATTGCACTATTTTTAGTATCAGCATTACCATTTGTTGGCTCTGCTACGGCACTTGTCGTCGGTGCTTTATTTGCCATGATATTAGGCAACCCATTTTCAGTGCAGTCACAAAAAATAAGTAAATGGATGCTAAAGTTGGCGGTGATTGGCTTAGGCTTTGCTGTTGATTTTAATCAAGTTATAGAAGTAGGGCGCAGCTCTATTGTGCTTACTATTGTCAGTATTACCGCTATTATTGGCCTTGGTGAAATTTTATCTCAGTTATTTAAGTTAAATAAAAACACTGGTGTGCTCATTTCATTTGGTACCGCCATTTGTGGTGGTAGCGCCATAGCTGCAATGGCACCGGTTATAAAAGCCAAAGATCACGAAGTAGCTATATCACTTGCTGTGGTGTTTTTATTAAACGCCCTTGGCTTAGTGTTATTCCCAATGATTGGTCATTATTTTGGCCTGACTCAGCAGCAGTTTGGTGTTTGGGCGGCACTTGCTATTCACGACACTAGTAGCGTAGTGGGGGCTTCCGCCGCTTATGGCGCATCAGCACTTGCTATTGCCACAACCATTAAATTAACCAGAGCGATGTGGATAATCCCTTATACAAGCATTGCGGGTGTGTTTTGGAAATCGGATGAAAAAGCCAGTATCCCATTGTTTATATTTGGCTTTTTAGCGGCGGCACTGATTAATTCGAGCTTTCCTGAGTATCAAACACTGTGGCATGCACTCAATGTGGGTGCTAAACAAGTGTTAGTAATGACCTTATTTTTGATTGGTAGTGGTTTATCTATTTCAGTCTTAAAACAAGCGGGCATTAAACCTTTTATCATGGCGATGATCTTATGGATCATTGTCAGCAGTATTATTTTACTACTTATAGTAGACGGATTTATTTCATGAAAAACGCTTTATTAACTTCTTCAATAGCACTGGCTCTAGGCTTATTTGCTAACAATGTATCGGCTGCTGATTTACGTGTTGCTACCTTCAATGTGAGTATGGATGCCACTAACTATGCTAAAAAAGGCGAAGCAATAGATAAAGATGCTCTTAGTAAAGCATTAGCCAGCAACCACCAGCAAATTCGTAACATTGCCGAAATTATTCAGCGCGTAAGACCTGATGTAATTTTACTCAATGAGTTTGATTATATTGATGCCGACAAAGGTATTAACGTATTTCGTAAAAACTACCTGCAAGTATCGCAAAATAAGCAAGTTGCCATCGATTACCCGTATTACTTTATTGCACCTGTTAACACTGGTTTACCTACTGAGTTCGACCTAGATAACGATGGTGTAAAGGGGCATTACAAAGGCGACGCACACGGCTTTGGCTTCTTTGAGGGGCATTATGCAATGGCAGTATTGTCGCGCTACCCAATCGATTTAGATAAAGCGCGTACATTACAAACATTCAAATACAAAGATATGCCAAATGCACAAATGCCTGTCGACCCTAAAACAGGTAAAGAGTGGTATTCTGCTGAGGAATGGCAAGCAATTCACCTAAGTTCTAAGTCTTTTTGGGATTTACCAATAGATGTAAAAGGTAAAACGTTTCACTTACTTGCATCGCACCCAACGCCGCCTGTTTTTGATGGTGACGAAGACCGCAACGGTAAGCGTAACCACGATGAAGTACGCCTAGTTGCAGATTACATCAACAATGCTAACTACATTTACGATGATAAAGGTCAAAAAGGTGGCTTAAAAGCGAAAAGCCGTTTTGTTATTGTTGGTGACTTAAATGCTGCGCCAGAAGGGGGTAAGGCACGCCCGAATACCACAGACCAAATTTTAAAAAATCCATTAGTGAATACCTCTTTTACGCCAACAAGCAAAGGTGCAAAAGAATCGTATAAAGAAGATTACGCTAAAAACTATACTGCTTATTGGCAGGCGCGTGCTGATTACGTTTTGCCATCAAATTATGGTATAGAAATAAACGATGGTGGCGTTTTTTGGCCACAAAAAAACTCTGAACTGTTCCGTTTAATTAAAGATCGTAACGCATCGTCTGATCACCGTATGGTATGGCTTGATATCAGCTTAAAATAAGCTGTTATTAAACGGAAAAGTTTGGCTGTTTATCCTATAAAAATTGCTATTTCATCAGTGCTTCTGCTTAAATAGGGCGAATTATAATAACCCGTAAGAAGCACTATGAAATTCAAAACCACTGCTAATAAAACGTTAGTGGCTCTCGCAGTCGCATCTAGCTTCATGCTAGCAGGTTGTCAATCAACCGCCTCAACGCCTTCTGAAGAACAAGTTACCAATGTAGCACCAGTTGTTGCTACTCCTGCTGATACAGGTTCAGCTGAAATCACGTTAGAGCAAGCAATGGCTCACCCTGATTGGTTAGGCCGTCAGCCTGAGCGTGCTTTCTGGAATGGTGATTCTGACAGCATCGTTTATGCACAAAAGCAACAAGGCAATGAGTTACGCGATTTATACGTTCAAGCGGTAAATAGCCAATCTGCATCACAATTAGCGTTAAATAAACTACACACTGTAGGCGCTAAAAATGCCGTTTATTCTGCAGATAAGAAGCAACAGGCTTATGCATTTGAAGGTAATATCTTCGTTAAAAACCTAAGCACTGGTCAAATCACACAAATCACTCACGATAGCGCACAGCAATCAAAACCACAGTTTTTAACTGATGGTAGCCTTGCATATCGCCAAGGTAATGCATTTTATAAAGTTGATTTAGCAACGGGTGGTCAAGTTGAATTAGTTAACTTACACCTAGACGATGCACCTAAAGGTGTACAAGAGCCAGACACTTACATTGCAAAAGAGCAGCACAAACTAATTGATTACATTGCGCTGACGCACAAAAACAAAAAAGTTCGTGAAGAGCGTAAAGCACAAATCAACGAGCAAAACGACAGCATTGCTAATGCACAATTTTATTTAGGTAAAGGTAAGCGTTTAGCAGATGTACAGCTTTCACCAAATGGCCAAGCACTTGTTGCAGTAACCACAGAAAGCCGTTCATGGCGCGATGAAGGCGATATCATGCCTAATTACATTGCCGATGATGCACGCGTAAAAGCAGAAAAAGTACGCCGTCGTGTTGCTGATGAAAAACCAATCAGCTCAGACGTTGTTTACATCGACCTTAAATCAGGCGAGCAAACAACGCTTGCATTCGATACCTTACCTGGTTTTGATGAAGACGTACTTGCAGCTGTTAAGAAAGAAAACTACGCCCGTGATGGCAAAACTTATAAGTCTGAAAAAGCACCACGTGCCATCAACTTAATGATGGATTGGGGTTGGGACCAAAGTGCAATCCAATGGAACACTGATGGTTCACAAGTGGCACTTATGCTTGAAGCATGGGATAACAAAGACCGTTGGTTAGCGACTGTTGATACACAAAACAATAAACTTGTTTCACAGCACCGTCTGCATGACGATGCATGGGTTAACTATGCATACAATGATTTTGGCTGGTTGAACAACTCAGACACACTTTACTATTTATCTGAAGAGTCTGGTTACAGCCACATTTACAAAAAGCCTTTAAACGGTAAAGCAACGCAGCTAACTAAAGGCAAATTTGTTGTTTCTAACTTAACGTTAACAGCTGATAACTCAGCGATTTACTACAAAGCCAACGTTGAGCACCCTGGTCTTTACGAAATCTATCGTGTAAACCCTGCAAACGGTGAATCTGAGCAAGTAACCAACCTTGATGGTATGACTGATTACCAGTTAAGCCCAGATGAAAGCAAACTATTGCTAACTCACTCAAAAATTATGTCGCCGCCTGAGCTTTATGTTGCTGATGCAAAAGCAAACACCCAAGCAACTCAGTTAACGCATACAGTATCTGACGAGTTTTTAGCGAAGAAGTTAATCGCACCTAAGATTGTTGCTGTGCCTTCAAGCCACACTGATCAGCCAATTTATGCAAAAGTATACTACCCAGCTAATTATAAAGAAGGTGAAACAGGTAAAAACCGTAAAGCGGTTATCTTTAACCACGGTGCTGGTTACCTACAAAACTCACACATGGGTTGGTCTGGTTACTTCCGTGAGTTTATGTTCCACTCTCTACTTGCTTCAGAAGGCTATGTAGTAATGGACATGGACTACCGTGCATCGAAAGGTTACGGCCGTGATTGGCGTACAGCTATTTATCGTCAAATGGGTACACCTGAAATCCAAGATTTAGCAGACGGCGTAAGCTGGATGGCAGACAACGCAAACGTTGATACACAAGCTGTAGGCACTTATGGTGGTTCTTATGGTGGTTTCATGACGTTTATGGCGCTATTCACGCAACCTGATTTATTCAAAGCAGGTGCTGCACTTCGCCCGGTAACTGATTGGGCTCACTACAATGGTCCTTATACGTCTAACATCTTAAACCACCCAGATGTTGACCCAATTGCCTATGAAAAGAGCTCACCAATTTACTTTGCTGAAGGGCTTAAGAACCGTTTATTAATTAATGCACCTATGGTTGATGACAACGTATTCTTCCAAGATTCAGTTCGCTTAGTACAGCGCTTAATTGAACTTGAGAAAGAAAACTTTGAAACAGCGATCTTCCCAGTTGAGCCGCATGGTTTTGTACAACCATCAAGCTGGTTAGATGAATACCGCCGTATTTATAAGCTATTTAAAGAAACGCTTTAATCAATAGCGTAAATTAAAAACAGCCACTTTAAGTGGCTGTTTTTGTTTGCAATAGAATTTATATATAGGGTTATTTGCAGTGAAATTCACTCACATCAAGTACTGTCTTACCTTCTTCTGAGTCGTTTTAAAAAATTAAACTATCACCCTCTAAACTCATTTTATAGTCTTTCATCCATGATAGATTAGCTATTAACTCCAATTCATAGCGATTAAACGAAACAGGGCACTTTAAATACACATAATGGTGAGCAGTTCCAAAAGCTCAAGGGTCTGATGTGTAGACATAAAAGGTGCGATATTCAAATGCTTGTTCTTGGTGAACGTAATCAGTATTTGAGTTAAACATGATGTTGAATAATATAAGTAAACCAATGCCAAAGAACATTAAGCAGAATACAAAATACTAAGAATAAGGGTCAAATGAGCAATAATTTTATTCTTAAACGATTCTTTAACGATACTGTATTTTGCTAACAACAGACAAAACCCAATACAAAGTGAGCAAAATACTATGATGTAATAAATATTATCAAGGCTTGCCATAAACGTTGGTGAAACAAATTTTAAGTTTACCAATTGGCCAAATAGCCCAGCCAATAGAGGCCCGTAAAGGCAAAATAGGATAATGCGAAGGTAAATATCTCCTTTATTTTCATTCATCTAAAATTCCTTTTCTAGTTAACAAAGAGCAGTTGTAAATAGCGAGTAAGGTTACTCGCGATTTCTTATTATTTTAATAAAGACAGGCAAAGCGAGTAGTGTGCCGCCAATTGCGCCGATAAAGTGGGCATCAATGGCAACATTAGACGCGATTAACTGACTCACCGATTCACTCGGGCCTGCTATTTGCTCCCAAATCACTTTAGCCCAAGTACCAGCGAACAATAACCAGCCTGATAGCATGCCTGCTTGTACATCTTTAACTGCACCCCAAATGATCACACCGTGCAACAGGGCACTTAATCCGGTGTAAATTTGGATATCTGGGCAAAATAGCCACACACCTAATCCACACCATAATGCAAGAATGGCAATATTAAACGCATAGCGAGCAGGGCTTGTATGCTCAGCGTGTAGAGCCCAAATTAATAAAATCCCGGCGCAATTTAAGCCTAAATGTGGCCAATTAGCATGCACAAATTGGCTAGTGAAAATGCGCCAAAATTCACCATTTGCAACTAACTCACGGTTAAATTCAAGATATTCATTTAAGTTAAACGTAGCAAATGAGGAACTTAGTATTACTAAACACAGCGGCGGAAGAATATATTCTAGTTTCAGGGGCAGGTTTATCATGTTATTTTTGGTGTATCTGAGATTGTCGCCTATTGTGCACGTTTAATTTTAAGATGCCAAATACACTACGGGATTAAGTTTATTTATGTTATTCAAAACCAAAGCGCTGTTAGCTCTTTCCACCTCATTAATTTATTCAACTGCTATTTTCGCAGCCCCTGCAAAAGTTGAAACTCGCGAACCTGAAGCTGCAACGGGCTTTGCTCATAAGCAGGTTGTTGAAGGCGATAAGTACATGGTCGCTGCAGCAAACCCTTATGCAGTAAAAGCAGGGCAAAAAATGCTTGAGCTAGGCGGCTCAGCAGTTGACGCTGCCATTGCAACGCAATTAGTACTGACACTGGTAGAGCCGCAATCGTCGGGTATCGGTGGGGGTACATTTATGATGTACTTCGACAACAAAACAAAGAGCCTAACTAGCTTTGATGGCCGTGAAACGGCTCCAAGCAATGCTGACGAAACGTTGTTTTTAGATAAGCACGGTAAAGCCGTAAAATGGATTGAAGCCGTTGTAGGTGGTCGTTCTGTTGGTGTACCGGGTATTTTAGATGCCTTTGCCACAGCCCATAAGCGTTACGGTAAGTTAGAGTGGCAAACCTTGTTTGCCCCTGCCATTGAATTGGCTGATAAAGGCTTTAGCGTGTCGCCACGTTTACATCAATTATTGGCTAAAGAGTTAAACCCAGGGGTTACTAAGCTACCTGTTATTCGTGACTACTTCTTCCCTGATGGTAAACCGCTTGCTGTAGGTGCCGTGAAAAAGAATCCTGAACTTGCCGCGCTTTATAAAGATATAGCGAAACAGGGCATTGATGCATTTTACAAAGGTGAAAACGCTAAAGAGCTTGTGCATGCAGTGCAAAACTCAGCAGTCGCACCGGGTACATTGACGGTTGAAGACTTAGCCAATTACAAAAGCAAAGAGCGTGCACCTGTGTGTGTTGATTATCGCCAGTACGAAGTGTGCTCAATGGCACCACCTAGTAGCGGTGGTGTAGCTGTGTTACAGATTTTAGCCTTACTTGAACATAAAGATATGGCTAAACTTAAACCAAACTCTGTACAGGCGCTGCATTACTTTACCCAAGCATCACGTTTGGCGTTTGCTGATCGCAACGTGTATATGGGCGACCCTGATTTTATGGCAATCCCGACACAAGGATTACTCGATAAAAACTACATTGCTGGTCGCGCAAAACTTATTTCTGAAAAAGATACTCACGCAGAAGCAGGCACACCGCCAAACTCAGTTGCATACGCGCAAGATGATGCATACGAGCTGCCATCAACGACCCATGTTTCGATTGTCGATAGCCAAGGTAACGCTGTGTCGATGACAAGTTCAATCGAAATGGCGTTTGGTTCAACAGTAATGGTGAACGGGTATATTTTAAACAATCAACTAACCGACTTTGCTTTATCGCCAACTAAAGATGGTAAGCCATTGGCTAATCGTGTTGAAGCAGGTAAACGTCCGCGTAGTTCCATGTCGCCAGTCATGGTGTTTAACAAAGACGGCAGCTTACGTTTAGTGGTTGGTTCGCCGGGTGGTAGCCGTATTATTGATTATGTAGCTCAAGTGGTTGTAGGTGTGCTTGATTGGAACCTAGATGCGCAAACAGCCATTAACTTACCGCGCATTACTAATCGTAATAATTACACAAGCCTCGAAAAGGGCACTGAGCTTGCCAACGCTGAAGCTGATTTTGTTAACCGCGGACACACAGTTCGTATCCTAGATTTAAACTCTGGTTTACATGCTGTTGAAGTTAAAAACGGTAAACTTTATGGCGCAGCCGATCCGCGCCGCGAAGGCATCGCTTTAAGTGATAAAAGCCACTAAAAACAAGCTCAGCAGCCTTAAAGCTGCTGAGTTTTCATGTATACTATCTGCAATGCCATTTAAGGCATAAAATTCATTTTCTTCAATGGTCTGACAAGGTGAATTGTCATTGCAATTTCGCCTTCAAGAGTAATAATGTCAGGTCATAATTATGACGCATCAAAGCTTGGAAATATGACTACAAATACCGATCCAAATTATCTTTATATTCCTTATTCAGGCCCAGGTCTGATTGAAACGCCACTATTAAATAAAGGCAGTGCTTTTTCACAAAAAGAAAGGGAAAATTTCAACTTAGCCGGATTACTGCCACCGCGTTATGAAACGATCGAAGAACAAGTTGAGCGTTGTTACCAGCAGTATTCAAGCTTTAGCGATAATTTAAATAAGCACATTTACTTACGTGCTATTCAAGATAACAACGAAACACTTTACTACCGTTTAGTGCGTGATCATCTTGAAGAAATGATGCCTATTATCTACACGCCAACGGTTGGTGATGCTTGTGAAAAGTTCTCAGACATTTACCGCAGTGCCCGTGGTCTATTTATTTCTTATGAAGATCGTTTCCAAATTGATGATATTTTACGTAATGCCACTAAAGGCAAAGTAAAAGTAATCGTTGTGACTGACGGCGAGCGTATTCTTGGTCTAGGTGACCAAGGTATTGGTGGTATGGGTATTCCAATTGGTAAGTTATCACTTTATACAGCGTGTGGTGGTATTAGCCCTGCATATACGTTACCAGTGATGCTTGATGTTGGTACGAATAACGAAAAACTACTTAACGACCCTATGTACATGGGTGCTCGCCATAAACGTATTTCGCAAGAAGAATATGACGAATTCTTAGATCTATTTATCAAAGCCGTTAAACGTCGTTGGCCAAGTGTTTTACTTCAGTTTGAAGACTTTGCACAACCAAATGCCATGCCATTACTAAAACGCTACCGTGATGAAATCTGTAGCTTTAACGATGACATTCAAGGTACTGCTGCGGTAACTGTAGGTTCTTTACTTGCTGCATGTCGTGTTAAAGGCGCGAAGCTTTCTGAGCAAAAAGTGGTGTTTGTTGGTGCAGGCTCTGCAGGTTGTGGTATTGCTGAGCAAATTATCAGTACTATGGTTGCTGAAGGCATTAGCGATGAGCAAGCGCGTTCGCAAATTTTCATGGTTGACCGCTTTGGTCTACTTACTGAAGGTATGGAAGGCTTACGTGATTTCCAACAAGCACTTTGCCAATCTAAAGATGGCTTAAGTGAATGGACTTACAGCGGTGAGTACGCATCATTATTAGATGTAATGCACTGTGCGCAACCAGACATCCTGATTGGTGTATCTGGCCAGCCTGGTTTATTCACTGAACAGGTTATTCGTGCAATGCACGCATCTTGCCCACAACCGATTATCTTCCCGCTAAGTAATCCGTCTAAGCAAGTTGAAGCACTTCCTTCTGATGTTATTGAATGGACAAACGGCCAAGCGATTGTTGCTTCTGGTAGTCCATTTGATCCGGTTGAATATAACGGCCAAACTTTCCCAATCCCACAATGTAACAATAGTTATATTTTCCCGGGTATTGGTTTAGGTGTTATCGCTGCTAAAGCAACGCGCATCACTGATGCAATGCTAATTGTATCAAGTGAAACACTGGCTGAGTCTTCACCACGTGCAAACACTGGTAAAGGCAGCTTATTACCTGCACTGACTGAAATCCAAGCGTTAAGTAAACGTATTGCATTTGCGGTTGCGAAAAAAGCGATGGAAGAAGGTGTTGCACTAGAGCTGAGCGATGAAGCGCTATGGGCAGCCATTGAGAAAAACTACTGGCTTCCAGAATACCGTAACTATAAGCGTCGTAGTATCTAAGCTATAACGCTTTTAGTGAATGAAAAAACAGGCTTTTTATGCCTGTTTTTTTATATCTGTAAAATGGCTTGTTCATATTCAATTAACCCTTTAAGGTGATAATGAACGGAGTTTTAAATTAAGGAACAGTATTATGCGTAAGTTAGTTTTTACCGCTATGGCAGCAGCACTTAGTTTTAATGTGTTAGCACAAGCAACACCTGATGCGCCACATATTTATATTCAAGGTAACGCAACGGTTAAAGCAATCCCTGATAACGTTAAACTGACAGTAGGTATTGTTGAAGTAGATAAAGATTTAATTGCCGCGAAAAACAAAGCCGATGCAACCATGGCGAAAGCGATTAAGCTCGCTAAAAACCAAGGCGTAGAAGAAAAGGGCATTTATGCGTCTAATATCTCGATTAATCGCCAAACAGAATATAATCGTGAAACGGGTAAGCAAGAGTTTGTAGGTTATAGAGTAACGCGTAGCCTGTCTGTAACTTTAAGTGATATAAAAAAATACCCAATTATGCTTCAGCAACTAGTGAATTCGGGCATTAATGAAATTAATCAAACGCAATTTGTATCAAGCAAGTACGAAGAGCTACAAAAGCAAGCGCAAAAGCTAGCCATTAAAGATGCCCGTGCTGCGGCGAAAGAATTTGCCAATGACTATGGGGTAGAGCTTAAAGGTCTTTATACAGCTTCAAATAGCCCACTTGATACAGGTAGCCAACCTTATATGCGTGCCAGCAAAATGGTTATGGCAGAAGCTGCACCAGATAACTATGTACCTGATGCATACAATGGTGGTGAGCTTACGATTACCGCAAGCAGCTATGCGGTTTATTTAATAGAAAACTAAGTTAACTTATTGATTGCTGGCAAACCTTGCCAGCAATTTTTCACCTTGTTGCTCTGAAATACGAGCAATCGCTTTTAGCATATTAGTGATTTGCTCACGGTCGTATTCATTACTAATATGCTTATCTATATCTTCAATAATTGCCCCTAAATAAACAAATAGGCTACCAGTTGCTTTATCGTTATCAGATGCTCTAAATAATATGTTTTTAAATGCCTCAAGCACGTTAACCATTACATAAGCGTCATTTTTTGCGTAGTTACGAATTGGTGTGAAGTTATCATGCAGCAGCTCATCGAATGAGGTTTCGTGAATAAACAGGTGCGGTTGATTGTTCTCGCAACGTTTAAGCGAGTAATTCACATCGTAAATGTCTAAGCGCAATATCAGTAATATGCTCAACATATCTATGGCTTTTACCGCAGTACCGGGATCGTTAATACCCGGGCTCATAGCTTTAACAGCGATTTCTGAAATTTGTGTCATACCGTAGCGGTAATGGTCACTAATATATTCTTCGATATAAAAGATAAAACAGTCTAGTAATTGTTCTACCAGTTCAGGTTTGTCAGATAAGTCAGTATCACACTTTAAAAACGGGTATCCCTTTACTGTAAAGAAGCCTTGTTTAACCGAAATATAAATTTTAATACCGTGCTGTTGGCATAACGCACACAACTTATCGCTATGTGCCCCTTTAAAGTAACCTTCTGTTTTACTTTTAACACTATGCCAGTCATCAAACTCAGGAAAATGCTCAACAGGATTTTGTTGTTGCAAGTCAATTATGTATTTAAGCTCGCCTTTGGTATTTTTAAATAAGTCGTTTAGTACATTATCGACTTGAATTGCTTTTGAAATTGAGTGAATAAAAAACACAAAAAAACCAAGCGAAATTAAACCAAACACCAATGAAAAGAAGATACCAAGCGACGGGATACCCATATCTCCATCACCAATGGTGCGTATGTTTATCAGCATTAATATGGTGTAGATAATACTACCCAGATAAAACCCCAGTACTAATTGGTGCGACTTACGGGTAATAAGGCCCGGCAACACACGCGGCGAAAGACTGGCACTGGCACTATTAAGCACCACCATAACCATAGAAAAACTAAAAACCGTTAATGAGATAATGCTGCCGGCAAGTGTGCTGAGGATGGTACGGGCATTCTCTTCGCTATCGACCAATAACACACCAATCAGCTTTTTAAATTCCATTGATAATGACGAGTACTCGACCGCAGTAGTAATTAATCCAAAAACTAAAAACATCACAGAGAGCATTGATGGGTAAAATCCGATACTACTGATCATTTCGCGGTAGTTATCGGCGATTTTTCTTGGCGTAAACATGCACTTCCTTAAGAACTGTTAGACATTAAATATCATACTGAGCTAACCTAACTACTTACTTAACAGCCTAGCAATAAATTATGCTAAGCGTCTAACTTTAAATAAAAATTGGAAAAACTGTGATTGTTTCAACGTTTGCTGCCATCTTGGCCATTTTATACATTCAACTTAGCTTTCGCGTGATCAAACTACGTAGAGCAAAACGCATTTCACTTGGTGACGGGGGAGACAAAAGCCTACAAGCAGCTATACGAACTCATGCAAATTTCATTGAATATGTGCCTTTTTCGTTGATCCTGCTATTTTTATTAGAGTACCAAGGCCTCCCAAGCCATTATTGCTATATTTTAGGTGCAATGCTGGTTGCTGGTCGTTTTTGTCATAGTTACGCACTTGCTGATAATCTGATGAAATTACGTGTATTAGGTATGATGCTTACTTTCATTACTATTTTGATTAGCGCTGTGATGTTATTAGTTACACAGGTTTTCTGATATGCTAAAAATTGTTTTTCCATGTTTGTTGTTCTTATTTTCAACTTGTTTATTTGCCAATGTAAAAACAATTAATGCCAAGAAAAATCGCGTCACACCACCAACCACTTTACATGTTGTTTATCCTAAAACAATGGATAGCTTAGACGAAGAAGTACTTTATCCTTTAATACTTCTTCGTACAGCTTTAAAAAGAAGTGGTTATAAGTTTACCTTATCACCCGCACCTGAATTATTAAGCCAAAATCGTGTTTTAAAAGAAATTGAAACGACTGGATCTATCAATGTTACTTGGAGCATGACAAACCAAGAGCGTGAAGACACTTTGCTCCCTCTACGAGTTCCTATATTTAAAGGCTTATTTGGTTGGCGATTAATGTTTACTACAGAAGATAAGTTACCGAGGCTGAAACAGCTAAAATCTCTTGATGATTTAAAATCGATTAACTTAGTTCAGGGTACAGATTGGCCAGATACACGAATTCTAACAAGTAACGGTTTAACAGTGGCAACGGCAATGGACTTTGAATCATTGTTTGTAATGTTAGATAGAGGAAGGGGGGATTTATTTCCTCGTTCAGTATTAGAGATCCAAGATGAACTTGCGTATTTTAAAGAAGGAATGCCGTTGGTCGTTCTGCCGCATCTAATGCTCAAATACAAAAGCCCAATCTATTTCTTTTTTAATAAACATAATACTAATATTGCTAAAGCCGTTTCTCAGGGGATTAAGGTTATGCAGCAAAGTGGTGAATTTGACGAATTATTTTTTAAGTACAACGGAAACTTTATAAAAAACGCCCACCTACACGACAAAATTGTTATAGAATTGCACAATTATGATTTACCAAGGTTAACCCCAGTCAACGACAAATCGCTGTGGTTAGCATTTGATCAGGTGCCATGAGCTCTAAAATTTTTATAATCGGTTTACCACGAACCGGCACAACTAGTATCTGTAACAGCTTTTTACAACTCGGTTATAAAACCGCCCACACAGCCTATACCCAACAAGCAATTACAAGTGCAGATGTTATTGCTGATACTCCAGTTTTTAGTGAATACGCCTTGCTTGATGAGCACTTTGCAAATAGTCGTTTTATCAACCTCGAGCGCGATTTAACTAAGTGGCTGCCTTCGATTAGGCAGTTACTAGCACGCATGCACACTAATTTAATGCGCCCTGATGGTGGTTTTAATAGCCATTTAAAGCGCTGTTATTTTGATGTGTTTGGTCAGTATAGCTTGGCAGAGTTAGAATCTGATGAATACTTAACAGCGTGTTATCAGCGTCACCAACAGCAAGTAGCAGACTACTTTAAAGGGCGTGAACAGCAATTATTAACGCTTAATGTAGCAGACTCAAACAGTCCGCAATTACTTCAGCAGTTTTTAAACACTCAGCAGCCAATTAGCTTTAAACAGCTGAATATGGGTGGCAAAGTCACAGCGTGGAATGACATAAAACACCCAGATAAAGTATCATCTACCCGAAGTGGTAAAATTGATAAATCTCTTGGTTATAATCACACGTAAAATACGTTAAAATCGCCGCAATTATAAGTTTAGTTGTTCCTTATCATGTTTGAATTGAAATACCACACGCCATTTGAATGGACAGAAGGTGTCTTAGCTGACTTCGATACCTTTTTACAAGATCATGCTGCAGCAGAGAAAAAAGCATCAGGCATGGCTATGTCTATGCTTTCTCATTACCCAGACCGTCGTAAGCTTGTTAAAGCCATGACAGACTTAGCACTGGAAGAAATGATTCACTTTAAGCAAGTTTTAAAGTTATTAATGGAACGTGATGTATCACTTGGCAATGACCAAAAAGATCCTTACATCAAACAAATTCGTGCGGTATTTAGAAATGGTCGTGATGAATTTTTAATGGACCGTTTATTAGTAGCAGGCGTTATTGAAGCACGTGGTCACGAGCGCTTTTCGCTTGTTGCAGAAGCTTTACCAGCAGGCAAAGAAAAAGAGTTTTATGTCGCGATTGCTAAATCAGAAGAAAAACATAAAAACTTATTCGTTGAACTTGCCTACGAGTATTTCGATAAGCAAGATGTTGATACACGCCTCGAAGAAATTCTTATCGCAGAAGCCGAAATCTGTAAAAATATTCCGTTTACAGCAGCGCTTCACTAGTGTGATGCTTGTGTATTAGGCCTTTTAGCCTAATACACAAATTAATGTTTTATCCCAAAGCAGTAAATTAGGGACTAAAAACAATAATTAAGTCTCCAGAAAATAGTTTTGCCAATCCTAATTGATTAAATAAACAGCATACATTCATCTTTCTCTCCTATAGTTAAATTAGTACCTAACTGTGAGGAATAGAGCATGAAATGGATGATGACTCTTACGACGCTGTCGTTAATAGGGATTGTAATTACCGGTAATTCAATTTACACCGAAGTTAAAATCTTTCGTTCCAACGATAAGCCAACCGAAATAACCGCTAGTATGTATCGCTCGCTTATTTGGCATAGCGATATTTATAAAGACGATCAGTTTTTAAATACCGCGCAAAGCTACTTCAGCGATGGCAAAATTGATACGCGTGAATACAGTAAACTTACGAGTTTAGCGAGCAAAATTGCCGGCCCTATCATCTACATTCAAGAAACCGATGAGCAACTGTGGCATGCAAGGTTAACCTACAAAAAATATCTTGAAGAAAAAACGGTCGAACGACTGGCAAGTTTACATTGATGAAAACTGCTTGATCAGCGTGCTAAGCTCAACAATGGTGGGCTTACCGCTGAGATAGTTTGTATCAAGATGGTAACTATTGCCAAGCCAATAGGGCTTTTTGGTCGTGTTATGGCCATGCACAGAAAAATCGATACTTGGATTTATTAGCGCTTTTTTCTCTTTGGTTAAGCTTCTATCCCAAAGCAATGCGCCAATCGCTTGTTGTATATCTTGTGGTGGATTTTGCCAACTCCAATCAGCACAGGTGGTATGCGATAAACCAATGCTTAATGTTCCGTATTCAACATAGTAAGAAAGCGGGCATTTAAGTAGCTGTTTACAGGCAAACGCCAGCTCTTCATCGGTTGCTTCTAGATGCCAGCGGCCGCCATTCTCAACCCATAAACGGTAGTAACCTTTATTCTTTGCAAGTAAAGACTCAAGCAACATATGCTCATGGTTACCAAGACACATATGTACACCAAGCTCTTTAAAACGTGCAAGTAACGCTATGCTGTGCTCACCCCGGTCAATCACATCACCCAATGAAAACAAGATATCTTCGCTTGGGTTAAAATTAACAGAGCAAAGCGCCTGTTCAAATTTAGTTAAATCTGCATCTAAATCGCCAATAACAAATACACGTTTGCTTTGTTCAAGTTGCATCTTAACTTGAATTGGGTTTTGCAAGGCAAGAGGGCTTTTAACTAAATTCAAAATACATTCCTTTAAGAAGCTAATAATTTAAGACTATCATAACTCGTTGCTATTTGAGCACAGGGTGGTTATTATCTAGCCTCACTTTTTAGGAGTTACCGCCAACATGAACAACTAAACCTGTTATCCAATTTCATTTTTATCTTTTTGGACCAACAGGGTTAGTAGGCGTTGCTCACTATCACTTTTAATATGTTACTTCTCGTGTGATCACACGTTTATGCCCCTGTAATACAGGAGGCACTATGCCACAACTTCAAGCTTTTAATTTATGTTACCAGCATGGCAATGGCGATGTTGTATTTAACGGCCTTTCATTTTCACTTACTGCTAAAGTCACCGCATTAGTCGGCAGGAACGGCTGCGGTAAATCTATATTAGCGTCAATACTTGCTAAGCAAATAGAGCCTAGCTCTGGTACGGTTGTTTGTCATTCATCCCTCGGTTTTTATGAGCAAATGAACGATGTAAATCAGGCTGATAACCTAACAATTGTAGAGACTATAGGGCTAGAGCCCGTGTTTAATGCTCTTGATGCGATAAACCAAGGGGAAGTTACAGAACAAAACTTAACTTTGCTTGAAGGCAATTGGGACTTAGCAGAGCGTTTTAATGCAGAACTTGTAAGGCTTGGGATTAAGAATAAAACCCCAAACTCATTAAGCAAATATTTAAGTGGCGGTCAGCTTAGCCAATTAAAACTTTGGGCACTATTTACCTGCATAAAGCCCGATATTTTAATACTGGATGAGCCATCAAACCACCTAGATGCAAAAGGTAAAATCTGGCTTATAAAGCAAATACACAACTTTAAAGGGCAATTATTACTAATAAGTCACGACCAAGAATTATTAGAGCAAGCCCATGAAGTTTGGGACCTAACAACCCTGGGTTTAACACAATATGGTACGTGTTTTTCTGAGTACCAGACTCAAAAGCAGCAGCAAGTTGTTGCCCTTGAAAACAAGTTAAATCACGTTGTTAAGCAGCAAATAAAGCTCAAAACAACAGAGCAATTACAAAAGCAAAAAGCACAACAACGTGCAGGTCATGGCGCAGCACTCAGAAAATCAGGCAGCCAACCTAAAGTGCTGATGGATGCTAAAAAAGATAAAGCCAGCGCTAATTTATCATCACAAAGTAAAAATACCGCTAAGCGAGAAGGTGAACTCACTCGTAATAAACAACAACTTTCTAGCCAGCTTGAACAAACTAAAGCGCAGCAATTTTATTTAGCACAATCAGATGAAGCTAAGCACCAAAAAGTACTTAGCCTGGAGAATGTTGTATTAGCACACGGCACAAAAAAGCCGCTTAATTTTCAGGTGTTCAGTGATGATAAAATTCATTTAGCAGGCGCAAATGGTATTGGTAAATCAACCTTACTTAAAACGCTTATTTTCGACATACCAGTAAAAGCAGGGCAGTTACATTGCAATCAAGCACTCTATTATTTAGACCAACATTTTACATTAATAAACAACGAGCTAACCCTGCTTGAAAACGTGATGACTTACTGTAAAAACCTAGATGAAAGCACCACACGTACTCTACTTGCCAGTATTGGCTTTAGAAAAGACGCTGTTTTTAAACATGCCGCACTTTTAAGTGGCGGTGAAAAAATGAAGCTCGCCATGTGTATCGTCAGTAATATTGAAAGTACTGCATTCTTGTTACTCGATGAGCCCGATAATCATCTCGACCTTGAATCAAAACAGCTCTTGGCTCAGTCATTACAGGGCTTTAAAGGCGGGTTTATACTCGTAAGCCATGATAAATACTTTGTAGAAAGTGTCGGCTGTAATAGGCAAATTGGTTTATAAAATAGTCATTTATAAATAAGCGTGCTAGGGTGGTTGTAGGTACTTTATACCAATCCGCAATAATACTTAATCATTTTGAGGGATTAAACCTGTCGCTAACTGCGTTAAAAATTTCTGATTTAGAACAACTAAATAACGAAATTTTTGCCTTGCTATCAACGAGGTTTTATTGCCTCAAAATTGACTACTTAATTAAGCGAATTGGTATTACAAGGAATGACTATGAATTTTACAGCTGCTTACCGCATTTTTACTGCTTTATTCATGCTGATAGTAACCATTGGTTTAGGCATGACGCTCAATGATTTTACCTCGGTGATCTATGTGTTCGTGCCGTTATTATTAATGCTAGTCAGCTCATTTATCCCGTTTTATAAACAGCGAAAACTGCGTTTAATACTGTTTGCAGCCCCAATCGTTATTCTTTACGGCTTTGGCTTTTACCCTTGGCTTACAAATTACCAAGAAGTCGCCGTTTCATCATCTACCTCAACCCTCGATTTTATCATCATCCCAGTTTGGGCTACCCTCTACGGCGCGGGTTTTGTCGTGTTGCATGAAATCGCACTAGGCGTTGCTAGAGCGTTTAATTTGGGAAAGTGAAAGAGTTTTAGCACTAGTTTCTTATGGTTGTACTACTAAGGCTTTGCTTATAATTTATATTACATAGTTTTTAAAAAAGGGCAGAAAAGCCCTTTTTTCAATGCTTTACAATAACTAGTGATTGACAAAATGACTATTCAAACACAATTGCTTTCATGTTCTTAGAAAGGGCAGTGATCACCGCTTTTTTAGCGTAAGAATAGGATGCACTTGATTTACATATAACATCTAAGAAGAGCCCATTACTTTCTGGTGAGCTATACAAATTATGAGAGAATACAAATGGAAGATTAAAAAGAAGTTCTCCGATCAATTTATCTGTTGATTTAAAATCTAAATCCTCATTAGGAAAAACTTCTATATTTACCAGAAAAAATGGGTCAGTGTTTGAAGGGGTACTTGATGGTTCAGAATTAAGAATCTTAGTATGCAATTTATTGATGGATTCTTTCATACTTTTCATTTCTTCAATAATAAACCTATCACTTGAAACTTCCTTTTGCTCTATATTTGCTACTTTAAATTCACCAAAGTGTTTTAAGAAAGTTGTATAATTCTCATCATCCGTTGAAGCTTCAAGTGTTGCTCGAATTTTAGTTGATAATTTCTTTTTAAAATCGATAATAGATTTAAAGCGAAGGTCTCTTGGGTACTCTAAATGTTCTATTACTGAAGTATCAAAAGAGTAAGCAGTATGTGAATCTTTTATTATGATAGTTGGTTTATCAAAAGCTAAACGCATTCCTAACTCGAACATAACATTAGGGTTCTTACCACTAACATCACAAACGACTATAGGATTATTGTAAAGGTTATTAATAATTCTTTTATGTATAATTCCAGAGTCATCTGATTCACTTACTAAGCAGCCAACAAATCCAGCATCACTTATTGCATCTTTTATAATTAAATATACTTCAGCCCAGTGAGTTTCAGGGCAACCGTCTATTGCAGAAATGGGCATCACAACCCCACAAACTGGCTTCTCATCAGTAACATTTGACATTTTTTTCCTTAAATTAGGCTTCGAGACAAGTATCAAAATTCGAACTATTGAATACTGAATTTTAAAAAATAGATACTTGTTGTTTTTATAGTACCAAAGTGGCATTTTATAAATTGATATCGAAGCATATATATCAACATGCAAATATGCAAGAAGGAGAAACTCAATGGATTTAGATGTACTAAAATTTTTAATAGATAACGAAGAGCAAATTAAAGAAACAGCAGAAAAAAATAACTTAGAACCAGAGGTTAGTTTAGTAATTGCTAGAATTCTTTATGATAACAAGGGGGATTTATCATCCTTGAAAGGGAAACAAAATTATCATTATCAAAAAGTGATTGAACCACTATTCTTTCGAGAGTGTGAGGGTCCTGTAGGTCTTATGCCTGATGATGAAGGAAATTTTGTATCGAGCTGTGTTCATACAAAATATATTGATGAAGAGTCATTACTACTCAGTTACGAGGAAGAAGATTTTAAATGCCAAAATTGTAGATATGATACACAAAAATGGTAAAGGGCAACTCGCCCTTTTTAATTAAAAGTAAGTTTAACTTCCTGTTTTTTAGATATTTTACTAATAATATCAAGTAGCTGATTTTGTATTTAAAATAAATAATTATCTTGATTAAATTTTTCTTTTTAAGGTTTTGGTACATCTGCTCTGATTTCTTAGCTGACCATTTGTAACGTTGAACTAGTTAAACATTAGACGGGCTAACATTTCCTCAAAGAGTGAGTAATAGATTAT
Organism: Pseudoalteromonas sp. bablab_jr010; assembly: GCF_016464105.1. NCBI lineage: Bacteria > Pseudomonadati > Pseudomonadota > Gammaproteobacteria > Alteromonadales > Pseudoalteromonadaceae > Pseudoalteromonas > Pseudoalteromonas sp. bablab_jr010. The sequence goes on from NZ_JACDWV010000148.1 coordinate 45,302, forward strand.
CCTCCTTTGATATTCTTCATTCTGACCACGGGCCAGTAAGTGGCATGTAGCCGCGATACATAATTTCTACTAGTTTTTCTATCGGTTTAGTTGATTTGTTAACTAGGGGTAGGGCATGACAGTCGATGTAAACTCAATAAACTTGATTTCATTGTTATTGTGCACATTGGTGGTGAGTTCGCACCGTTGCCGCAGTGAAAACAGACATCACTTGGATAAAACAGGTAATTAAAAAACTCGGTGAAGATATAACGAAACTTCAGGATAAATTATGTTAGCGACAATTGGTAAATATTTAGCAGCTAAATTACTGACCGAAGCATTTATAAAACGTGCCTGTTTAGCTACAGCTAAGCACTTAGCAAGCAAGTCAGAAAATAAACTTGATGATGAATTGGTTAGTGCGTTGTCAGAAGCTTTAAAGTAGGTGTAAATTTTTGAGGGTACAAGTCCAAAAAAGCCCGCTATTGCAGTGGGCTTTTTATTTAAAATAAATAATTATTTAAAATATGTAGCTTATCCATAATGTAATCAGACTTAAGGGAGAAAGTTGATAAAGCGATAAGTGATAAATACAAAGGAACTCTATATTCTATAAATACCGTGAGGTTATTTAGCCTAATGTGTTTTAGATATTTCCCTAGAAATACTTCATCATCTTTTGAAGCTTTGTAGTACCAAATTAATTTTATAATTTCAGAGTCTGAATGAGTTTCCACAACTCTTGTCTCTTTATCTTTAAACTTAACGTCATAGCCAAGAGTTTTTAAGTGTTCTATTATTTCTTTCTTCTTTGAATGTTCATTAGGGGAGTGATTACAATAAATTTCGAACTCTTGATTATCGTAAGTAAAGTTGGTGTCCCAAACGGTCACACGAAGCACACCTAAATGTTTTTTTGAATGCAGGTGGCTCGTTACCTTTGTCCTTATCAAGTTTTTTGCAAGGAAAGTATAAAAACCCCTGCGAATATCTTTCTTTAAAATGTCCAGTAGGTAACGTTCATACTTATTTAGGACAAAAAGAATGTATAAAACTTGGTGATAAATTAATGCGACTATTAATGCGAAAACCAATACTGATGGTGTTGAAATTGAACCACTGATCAAACCTACACTTGTTCCTGTAAGTTTTATACCTGCTAAATTATAAATAATCGAAAAAACTGAAAGTAAGAGTAAACCTTTTCTATATTTTGTATGGTTTTCAACTTCACTTTCAAATGAGGTAAGACTCTTTAAGTATCCGCAATGAATACGATCTGTATCTTCAACGTATAAATTACCCATAAATTTCCTTATATTTTTTTATTTATCTTACTCGAAAGAGTGCCGCTGTAGTAGCGGCACTTTCTTATGCTGTTTTTTTTCCGTACTTCAAAACAATATCTTTTAAAGCATGCTGATCACTCATTTTGATTAAGTCATTACCAATGATATTCAGCGTCTAGCTTACTTAAACCAAATCTTACAGCTATCCAATTTGAGCTTGTAGGGTATCTATATGGCTTTCGTTATAACGAACAGTTTGTTGTAGAAACGAGTCATACTTAATGAACTTAAAGCCATAACGGTTACAGGCAGTGAAAAAAATTGCTTTTATATTTTTGTGAAGCCGTACAAGAAAGGCATTTAAAATCTAGGTTTGTAAAAATTCACCATTGTGGACTTATTGGAATGAAGTAAGTTTTGTGAAAACTTACAAAGTAAAAATGTGGATTTCATAAAAAGCTATAAATTAGTGAAAACCCATATTAATGTAAGCCGCCGATTGTTTTTAGAAAAAAAGACGTAAGATTTTAGAATTATTTAATTATGTTAAATAGGCTTGCGTTTATTTGTTTGAGTGTAATGATTGGTATCTTTAAAGCTTCTTTAAACGGCGTTTAAATGAGCTTTAAAGATCTAAGGTTTAAACCGATTTAATAACTTTGCTTTCCCATTTAAATGCTCGTCTACAATGTTCCTTTCCATCAAATGGTTTTGCTAATAAGTCTATAAAACGCATTTGGTAGTAATATCTCTTGTCATTTCTGAGTCTGTAACTTCTTGCTGAGATTGATTCTAGTTTTGTACCGTGGCAAATACTGCATATTGTTATGTCTATGCTGTATAAGCTGTTAAAGGCCCAACTGCTGCCAAGCAACGCGATTAGGGATAACACAACGAATGGCACGATGAAAAGTAAACCACAAAGCACGTAGCAAAGTAGGGTTCTTAAAGTTTTAAGCACGTTAAACATATTTTTCTCCAATAAAAAGGGGCTATAAAGCCCCTTGGTTAGTCAATGTTCCAAACAGTCGCAAAGTGGTCTGTTGCCCTGCTATGTGCTTCGACAATTTCGGCTTTTGTGCAGTCAACCATCACGCCCGTGGGTACGTCCGCTGTTGACCAAGGGATAGTGTCATCATCGGCAAGCTGCCAGTGCTTAATAAGTGCGTTAGCCAAACGTGTAATGCTTTGCTCATCGGCATCAAACTTTTTGCCCGTTGATATTTCAACTACTGCATTGTCAATTTGGCTTTGGCGCTGCAGTTTAAAAATAGTGACTTTGTACGGTTCGAGTACTTCATCTGCCGTTCTTATCGCTGGACGCTCTGGTGCAACGGGTAGTGGCTTAGGCTCTGTCTCTGTAATACTGCCATCGTCATTGGCTACTGGCGCGGGTAAGTTGGCGTTGTATTGCTCGACTTCGTTAAGCTCAACTAAGTAGTTGTAATAGGCTTTTGCCCATTGCCATTGCTCGGTTTTACTTTCAAGCTCTGCAAACTGCGTTAGGTTTTCAACTTTGCCCTTGGCGATAAGCTCTGGAATGTTCTTAGCGCCAACTGGCCCTTGTTGCAAGGTCGGTAAACCTTGCTCATTAGTTACGGGGTTTTGTTCGTCATCGAGGACGATAAAATCTAGAATTGGGTCGAGTTTACTTGTCATTTTTAAGCCATCCTAAAGGTTCAACACAACGAGCGGTGCCAACTAAAACAGTGTGTCCATTTTCGTCTAGCATTGTTGCTTGGTTATCTACTGGGTGTATTTTGCTATCATCGCCCCAATCGCCGGCAACAGCATCATAGGTAAGCTCTGTATATGCGTAATTTATAAAAGCTTGTTGATTTTCAACTACGTTGTAGTCTAGAGCTTTGAATGCTGGCCCTGCATTTGTCGGGATTCCTAAACTTAAAGGTGTATGTTTATTCTCACCTGTACTTTTATTACTAGCCCACAAAATTCCTTGTGAATGTAAAAGGGATGAACTAAGAAGTGTTAAGGTTTCTTGCCCCACATTAGATGTATTAGCAGGGTGTGTTAGAATTTTACTAATTAATGAGAATGCGAGGTATCTTGCATTTTTAATCCCTGCATCCATAGATGCAAAAACACTACCTAGACCAACTATTCCGCCTAATATTTTAGTATTTCCTACGGGTTTTGTGCTTCTAGCTTTAACAGTGTAGTTCCAAACCTCAACCCTGCCACTCGCCATTGCAGAACTTGCTGTCATTGAATTTGTAATTAAAGAGAAATCACTCTCTACATCTGACCAAGTTGCCCCGTTGTCAGTTGTAATGGTGCGCGATAGTGTAGTATCTACAGATGGCTTAGTTGCTGTAAAAGTATTAAAAGCTTTTACACCGTCTGGTATTGTAGGGTTCCAACTCCCAACCCAGCCATCTTTTAAATCATCACAAAGTAAAATATTTGCAGGATCACCTACTACTTCTGTGTGGGTGTATTCCCCTGCAACAGATGAACTTGTTGCAATTGAAAAGATCAAATACGACTCATCAGTCCATGCATCTGATAAAGGGCCATCTAAATAAATCCCAGTTCTGTCGCTCCCTGATGAGTACCCAACTTGAAGTACCTTTCTGATAGTGCGATCTACTTTTGAGATTATATATCCTTCAACATTGTAAGTTTGAGACTCTTGAGTATCAAACAATAGATTTCCTTGATAAAATATAACCCGCTTTTCTCCATTAGACCAAGAACCCGAAGTTAAGAGGTTGCCAAGGTCTTCTGCTCTAGTTATTGTTAAATATTCCCTTCCTCTATAACCACCTGCTTTAATAGCTAAATCTGCATCTGCAAAATCCTCTTGTTTTAATCCCCAAGAAGAGTAACGCATATCACGACAGACACCACCTTGGCCACTTGCGTAGATTGCATCGTAATATCGCCCATCAGGCGCACCACTTTTACTGCTTGCAATAGAGCCTGAATTAGCGAGAACTTTAGCAGGGTCGAAACAATCGGCTTTTGATGTAAATGATTGAGCTGTGTTATGCCATTCTTTATCATCAATTGCTTTCGCTGTGCCTAGCTTATTGAATGAGTCATGATATAACCCCGTGTTTCTGCGATTGACAGTGCCGCAGAGTAACAGGTAGCTATCTTCTACCAAGTCATTTCCTTTAACTTTCTGATAAACACCTATGCACTCTTTGTTATATTTAGCATTGTTATAGCCTGTAAAATAGCTTCCATCGCTATTAGTCACAGGTGTTTTCAAGTCAAATCTTAAAGTGGCAGTGTTTTGGACATCAACAAATTGCCAGCTACCATTGCCGATACCTCTGAATGTAATTGCAAAATTATGCGTTTGATAAAATTTACCCGTCTGGTCATCGAACTTAATTTTATTTTTTGGATTAGACGCGATTGTTCGTCTTTCTTCTTCTGTAGCTGTTAGCCAGTTGACTCCTCTCCCTCGGCTTGATATGTCGCCATCATACTGTGCAAAATATTCGATACCCTGAACATTATTTGATACTGTGGGAACGCCATAAATATCGGATGCCAAACTCTGCGGTAATCCATTTTTATATACAAACGGGTATTCCTCATTTATCTCTCGTACCTCTTGATAAATACCCCACACATCTTCTCTGTCTGTAACAACCTTATTGGTTGCTGTTTCTGCTGCAAATGCTATCGCTGGGGTGGCATGTGAGACTGAAATGCCCGTTCCGCTGTCGTAAGTACGAGTTCCATCCTCCGCAGGTGGTAGTTTTATCTTTGATGATAATTGAGCATTCCTTATGCTTAATTCAAAAATATCCGTTAACACACCAGCTATATGTATATGTGCAGTATCTTTCTTAGATATCCCTGATTTCTTATCACCGTGTGCGCCTAAATATATTGAATTTTCATAGCCTACATAACCGTTCTTATAGATATAAAGACCCTCACCTATAGATTCAATAGCATCAGGAACATCGTAGTTTTTACCTAAATGAAAAAACCCACTTGCAGCAAACTTTTCATTATTCGCAGCGCGCATTGCTTCAAATTCAACTTTACGCATTGCCCACGGGTGGGGGTGATATGCGTCCATCTGAGCTTGGTTATCGGCTTCAATCTGCTTGAGGGTTTTAACTGTTGTCGTTGTGCCGTCTTGATTACTAAACGTGACAGTGCCCATTTTAGTTTGCCAATCTTGCAGTGCTTTAAAATTATCGTTAACTAACACGTTTGCATTTGATAGCGCTTCAACAGCTTTTTTAAATTCGCCCGTTGTTGGAACTACAATACACTCTTGGTTTGATTGATTGCTGTTTGACCAGTTTTTAACAAGCTCAAAATAGCCTTTACTGTCAGAGCCCACATAAGCGCGGTTAATCTCAACGATAAACCCAGCGAGTACGAGAAAGTCACCGCTGCTTACGTTAGCGACACTCTCGCCACTGTTGATTTGAACCACTTTTGAGCCATTGGTCACGCTTGCTTGACTGGCTGTGAATGCTGCCATTGTTTAGTCCTCGTTTATTAAATTATTTAGTTACTGCCCGTTACTACGATAGATACTGACCTAGACCCAAATACTGTCACCCCAGCTTCGTCGTAAGGAAATGCAACGGTACTAGCTACAGCTCTGAGCTGTATTGATTGCCCCGAACTTACTGATAGGCTTGTATTTGCAGATACTCCTGCAGAAACATCCAGTAGCATTTCAGGGCCTTCTTGTGTGCACTTAGCTGTGCCTTGAGCATTATTTCCCGCGATTGATTGCCAAGACCCACCTACCAGCCTTTCTATATCTATTATTGCGTGAGGCTTGTATGGGCTTACAGGGCATGTGCCCCCACCTGAACCGCTACCTTGCGCGGAAACACTTGCAGCAATAGTGATTGATGTTGTGCCACCGGGTATTGTGAAGGGGTCAGTTGAAACCCTGAGAGCGCCGGATGTACTGGTTGATTGTCTAGATATTGATAAGGTACCGGCTTGAAAAGTCCCCCCGAAATAAAAGCCGCCACTGTTGGTTTTATAGCTAACGGCATTACTCTTACTCATACCTGAGTAAATAGGTTCTTGTGTTGATGAGTTCCATGTAACACCATTAATTTTTGGTCCATACCACGATATGAGGTCGCCGCTTGGGCCAAATGGAGTAGATCGACCAACAATGTCCAAATAATCTGAGCTCGGGTCCGTAACTGCAAACTCACCACCTATAATTTTGGGGGATGAAAGTTTAGTTCCAGCTCTAATAACTTTTGCATCTAATGTATCGTCAATCAGCGCACTGCCGTGCACTCGCAGTGTGTAGCTTACCCATGAACTACCATTAAATCGCTTTGTTGTTTGAATAGCTGGGTCAGTTGATTTGTAAATCATGACACGGTCATGCTCAACAGGTGCCCCTGGAACACTTGCATTTGCTGTTGCATCTGACCATGCTCCTGATGACGTTGCTACCTCTACAGTGATAGAGCCGCGATTTCCGTCTGTACCATCAGCCCCTTTAAATAATGACCACGTATAATCAACTGGGTTGTCTGACTCCGTAGGCGTGATCTTATTTACTGCTATACCTATGTACTTAGTGTTACTGTTTGGGGTTTGGTACATCCCTGAACCGCTAGCATTGTCGCTGTATGCAATCCATGTGTAAGTTGTTTGCCCGTCATCTCCTTTTGCACCCGGGACACCGTCAGTACCATTTACGCCATCTTCACCTTTTATTTTTGACCAAATATAATCGGCGGGGTTTGTTGACTCTGTAGCTGTAGTTTTATTATAAGCAAAGCCAATATATTCTTTGTTTGTGGGTGAGTTACTAAGGCCCGAACCGTTGGCACTATCCGCATATTTTAGCCATGTATAGGTAGTTATGCCGTCATCACCGTCTTTACCATCTTGTGCCTTGATATCTTCTAAGCTGTTTACGGTGTGGCCATCACCAAGCTCTAAGCGACCTTTAAATATATGTACGGGCTTCTCGGGATCTGAATTATCGACGTATGAGGTGGGGACAAAGATACCGTTAACCATAACGCCTTGGCGGATCACATCACCTACCAAATCAAGGTTGCCCACTTCGCCATCGTTATAACCCGCAATGCCTACAACACGGCCATTGTTATCGAGCGTCCAACCACCACGCGCAACCAGTTTGCCGTCTACAGTGGTAAACAATTGGCGTAGTTGTTTAATGCTTGCGCTGTTCTCACCGTCACTTATTTGCATGTTGGCAATAAACTCAGCGAGAGGGCCATTCACCCAAGAGCCACCATCGGCAACACATTGCACCGCGTCATTTTCATTGGTTATTTGGCCCTCAGCATTTACACAGTAACCAACTGCTGTACGAGTGTACTCTTGTGCTGTTGATACGGCGGCACTTCTAGCGGCTTCAGTGTCTTCGTCGATTTTTGCTGTTAGCGTTTGTTGTAACTCGGTATAAGCTTGCTCTTGACTTGCAAAGGTTTCGGTTACTTCATCAAATTGCGCTATTGTGTCAGCAACAAAGGATTCAAATTCTTCATCACGTACAGTGTTAGCTTCATCAAGCGTCGCTATCGCCGTTGTAACATCACTAAAACGGGCACTCACATTTTCAAACGTTGCTTGATAACGTTGGTCGCGTATTACACTCGATTGATATTGGCTCGATACAGCTTGATTTAAGCTGGTAATAATTGCTTTGCTATCATTGAAAAGAGACGCAAGCTCAAGTTGCTGCTGAGAAAGACTTTCTAAGTCCGTTGTTTGGGCTTGCAGCTTTTCGTTTGCAAGCGCTGCTTTAACATCAAGCTCTGCAAGTTCGTTGTCACGAATTAAGTCATTATACGCAGCTATCACAGCGTTTAAGTCGCTTGCTTGCTGCGATTGCTCCAAGCCTTGGATTTGCACGATACTAGTTGTTACCGCGCCCTCGGCGGCATCTAATCGCTCGTTTACATCTGAGAATTTAGCATTAACTCCGCCTTCTTGGGCATTGTATGCCGTAATACGCTGTGCAATATAAGACTCGGCACCGTTAATAAATTGCTGAGCGTTGTTTGCTTTTTGGAGTGTGTCATTGTCTGAAAATTGCTGAAGGGTAGCGCTAACTTTGTATGTAGCATCAAAGGTATTCAGTGATTGCTGTACATTACTTTGAGTTTGGAAGCCTTGCAGCGTAACCCAAGCAGCACCAATTTCTACAGCTCTTTGAACCGCTGGCCCATCAATCCAAGTATGACCTGCGGCCTCACAGGCTACGGCATCATCTTCATCAACTCTATTACCCTGAGCATCAACACAATAACCAGTAACCGCGCGAGTAAACTCATTGGCTGTGGCAAGCATGGCTAAATCTTGGGTTTGAAACTCAATACGTAACTGAGAACCCATGCTTGCACGGGCTTGCTGCTCATTAATAATGGCTTCATCTAAAGAAACTAGATCAGCTTCAGCTTCTCCCATCCGCGCACTTAATTGCTGGCGAGCTTGGACTTCAGTCTCTAAATCATCAGCATTGGCTCGAATTTGTTCTTCTGCATAGGCAATAGACTCATTAATCCCATCTGGACTATTCACGAACTGCGTGATCAGATTATTAATCGTGCCCTCAGAAGCGTTAATCCATTGCTGAGCATTCTTCGCAGCGGTAATTATTCCCTCTTCGTTAATCTGCTGGATAGTTGCTGTTATGCTGTATTGGCCGTCAAACGTGCTGATAAATTGCTGTACGTTCGCAGCTGTTTGATAGCCTTTGCTATTAACAAAAGCCGTGGTGTAGTCGTTAATTAACTGCACCAATGGGCCATCAATCCACTCATGGCCCGCTGCAATACAGGCAAGCGCATCCACTTCATCGACGCGGTTGCCGTTTGCATCTACGCAGTAACCGACAACTGCCTCTAAGCGCTCATTCGCTTGGGCAACTGAGCGTTCACCTTCGCGTATAATTTCAGCTCTTAGTTCACGCTCGGTACTACTACGTGCTGAGCGCTCATTAGCAAAAGCTTGGTTTAAGCTTGTTAAATAAGCTTGGTTTTGTGCAAAAGCACTAACAAGCTCTAATTGTTGCGATGAAATAGAGGCTACATCGTTTGTAACAGCAGTCAGCTTTTCATTAGCAACAGCTAAGCTATAGCCTTGCTCAGCTAAATCTTTATCTTGCTGTAATTGGTTATACGCTTGGATGATATCTGCTAAGCCTTGGTTTTTAACATCAAGCTCAAGGCCGCTGATTTGGCTAACACTTTGGCTTATTTCACCTTTAATGGCATCAAGCGTTTGTTCAGCTGCGCCTATACGTTGGTTAACACCATTTTCGCTATTTAATATGCTGGTTACTTGGTCTCGAATTGTGGCGTTAGCGCCATCAATCCACGTTTGGGCGGCATTGGCTTTTAAAATAGTGTTGTTATCATCAAACTCTTGCAGCAACGCACTAATACTGTATTGCGTATTAAACGAGTCTATTAACGCTTGAACGTTACTTTGCGTTTGAAAGCCAAGCGCATTGACCCAAGCCGTTGTTGCGTACTGGGCCATGATACCGGTGCGAGCATTGATATCATTTTCAAGTGTTGTTGTGCGAGCTGTAATATCAGCAAGTGCTAAATCATTCGCGCCACGTTTACCCACTTCTATAAAGTCGATATCACACGGGCCTAAATCAAACTCTAAGCTGGTAATGGTGCCTGTGTAACCACTTGTGCCCGTTGCATCAAGGGTTAAAATTTCCCAATCGTCAGACGTTGGTTCCGGTAAGTGAAGGGTTGAGGTTCCACTATTGAACTTAATATTACCTTTCCATGTTGCTCCGACATGTTTTCTAACACGAAATCGAAACATTGGATTCTCACCAGCATCAAAGCTAATAGCCGGTGAAACAACTTGGTTTGTGGCCACGATATAGCCTTGTGCGTGATGGCTATCCGTGCCAGTAAAGCCTTCAACACCTGTATTAAATTGCCAGCTGTAGGCAGGCTGTAATGCTGCAAGGGCACCGGCTATTTGGCCCTCAACTTGCGCGAAAGTCGCCCGTTGATTGATTTGGGCTGCTTGAATAACTAACGTTGCTTCGGCTTGCGTAATACGGTTTTGTGATTGCGCTATTTGCTTTGCATTGAGCGTAATTTTACTTTCTGCACCCTCGATAAGCAGCTGGGCGCTTTCAAAGCTTTCATCTGTGTAGGCATATGCACGATTAACGATGGTGCCAGTATCTGGATCAACATACACAGCCGCATCGATTAAACGCTCATTATTAAACGCTCTGCGTTCGTATTCGTTACGCCAGTTTGTATAAGCGCTCGATACATCGATGAGCGTTAAGCCTAAGTCCTGCTGCTCAAGGCGCTGGCTTTCAATGGCGATTTGATTAATTTTTATTAGCGCTGGTAGGCTGTTGTTCTTTGTTGCATCCAGTACTTCAGTGACACGCTCTAAATCACTTATTTTGCTATTTGAGTCGGCTAGTTGCTGTTGTAAGTTGTTCGGGTTCTCTGCATCTATAACCTGTACTTTTTCTGCAAGGCCCGTAATAGCATCTATGTTCTTCGCGATTAACGATGGTAAGTTATTCTCTGTTTCAGGGCGTAAACGGTCGACTTGCTGGTTAATGTCATTAATTAAATTTTGTGCTTCTTGGCTTAAACGGGTAAGGGGAAGCTCGTTGATATACTCAGTTAAGTCGACTGTCGTTGTGGTGGCCGATACATCCACCCACGCGGAAGAACCTAGGTGATTTACACTGCGTACTCTAAAGTTGTATTCTGTTTCGCTCTTCAAACCAATGCGGTTATAAATTTGTGCTAAAACACGTTCACCCGATTGCGGCTGTGCAGTTGTCCCTAAGAACTCCCATTCAAACTGGGTACCAATGCCTGCTGCAGCAAGCTCGGCAGTTAGGGTGATTTGATTGTAATCAGCCAGTACGTGCACAACCGGTATCGATGGGGTAAGCACGCTAAACTGCACACCGACTGTGTCAGAGCGTTGGCCAAAAATATTTCTAGCGCTAATACGTGCGGTGTACTCCCCAAGGGCGAGTTTAGGGATAGTGACTTGTGTGTACGTTACCGTTGTTTTAAATACAGGCTCTGTTGATGATGTATTAATAAACTCAACATCGTATTCATGCACAGCAAGCGGTGTAGGGTGGTTCCATTTTACAATGCCGTTTCCATCGCCATCAATTGTTACCCGTACATCAAAAATAGGCTGTGGACGGCCCACCAAATAATCACTGTTTGGGGTTAAATCTTGTGCGCCTGGTATTAAGTTATCACCCCATAAGCCTGGGCCATCTTCAATGCACATTAAAGTAACGCCGCCATCTAAACGAAAACGGCGCTCTGTTACACGATAGATTTTATTGGAAATCGATTCACCAGGTAAGTTTAAGTAAACGGTTCTACCGACTGCAGCAGCCAAACCTTTGTGCTTAAGGGGTAATTCAATTTCACCTAAGCGTGTTTGCTCAAGGTGTATAGTGGCTAAGCGCTGTGCTGTCGTGCTGCTTCTAACAAAAGGCAGGGTAATTGATTTTTCTAATACCTGGTTATCACGCTCTTGGTATGCAGTTGATATCACAGGTGGCGCATCTGTACGCTCGTAGTTTTGTTCGGGGTCGGTAAATGTAGCGCGAACAACGTTGGCACGGTCGCGTAAATCCGCATGCCATTTAATCTTAATGTTGCCGTGAACATCATCTGCATTAATGGTGTATGTCGGGTTGCCATACCAGGCACCGACACGCACATACCATTGGCCCATTTGCCTAAAAATCTTACCCGCAAAACAGGCTTCAAGTTGGTTTAATACATCAAGGGGTTTCGTGGTAAAGGTAAAACTGCCATTGGTTGTATAACGCGGTTCAGTGGTGATATTGCCGTCTTTATCAGTAAACTCGGCCTCTTCATCGCATACGTTAATGGCGGCAATCCACCACTCAAGCGGTAAGCGCTCAAAAGGGACTTCATGCGCACCGTAAAAGCGTACATAGTGCAGGGCACATAACACCGCATTTTGAGACCAAAGCCACGTGGTTTCATCATCAGGTTTTTGATTTGTATCGCGAGGGTCCCACACCCGGGCACCGCGAATTAAAAACTCAGTATCGCTAATACCATCCGGAAAGACTTCACGGTTATTTTCAAACTCAACAAAAATGTGTGCTTGGCCATACCCAATGTGTGCCGCTGTCCAGCCTGCCATTTTAGCCACTGCTTTACTGTTCGCGGTTGTATGGCGGCCATCACTTAACTCATAGTCCCAGCTCTCGCTTGGGTATTCAGTAAGCGGCTTATCAGCAATGTAGATTTCTTCGAGGGCATCAATTGGGGCACCATTTATTAGCACCACCATTTGAACAAATTTCTTTTTATCGCGCTCAACTTCAGCTTGATGAGCAATAACCCCACCGACACGGTCACGGCCAAAGGTAATGCGGCGCGGTTGGTCTATGCCTTTTTGTAAGCCCTTAGCAAGCGTGGCTAAGTCCTCTTCAGGAACATCAGGGGTGAGCGAGTCCCACAGTGCGCCCACGGTCTTATCATAGATACTACGACCAATGCCGAATAAATCGCCCCCTGTGTCTACTACAGTATCGACAACTTTAGACATTGCGCGGCTCCAATGGGTAAACCGCTTTTACGCAGCTCATAGGTTTAGTCACAAGCCCATTTTCGCCAACACATACAACGGCATTAACCGTCACAATTCCGCCAACAAGTTCACCGTTAAATTCAACAAGGGCGCAATCACCACGGCGCGCATACGCGACGGGGATTTCAGGGTTTAAACGGTCTTTAAAGACACTTTGAACATCGTTTAAACCACGTTTAAAGAGTTGTTTAAATGCACCATTCTCAGAGCGATATTTACCTCTAAAATCTGCAGCAACGTCTTGGTCTGTCGCAAAGCAAACCCAATCTGCCACGAGTAGGCAGCAATCATTTTTGCCCCACTGAAACGGCATGCAATTACGTTGGTTTATAAAGGCGGCGAGTTTAGCGGTGACGTTCATTTTTACGTTTCCCTATAAAGTTACCTGGTTGGGTGTCTGGTAAGTTTTGCTTGGTGGCCGTGGCTTGCTCACTGAAAAAGGCATCATCAGGATAAAGAGCGCGTTGTGTGGCATCATTCCAACGCTGGTGTAAGCGTGATTCTTTCCAGCGCTCACTTTCACCTGCCACACTTAATTGCACTTGTGATACAGCGCCGCGCTCTACATCACACGCCACAATGTAGCCACTTTCAAGCAGCTGACTTTGGCTTACGCGGTAATGTTCATCCACGGTAACAAGGTAGATTTCGCAGGTGTGGCCAATAGGGTCGTTTTCAGCGACTTCAGCAAGTACGGCAGTGTCTTGTGTGTGAAGGGTTAAGCGAATACGGGCGCTGTCGTTTTTATCGTTGGCTGGTATTTCACTTACAGTGCCCAGCATGCCTAAGCCATGCCAGGTTAAGTTTTTAAAGCGGCGTTCACCCACACCTGTATGCAGCAATACATCACCACTTTTAAATGCCAGGCGAACAAAGTAACGGGCGCGGCCACTATTGGCTAAATCAGCAAGTAACCCAGCGTTTAACGACTCCATTAAAACGCCTCCCGTCCTTTAATCTTCCAACTGGTGACAATGCCTTTTTTGTATTCAGCGCTATCTATGCCCTGGTTGTTATCCGCAAGGCGAAACAAACCACTCGGCTGTTTAAAGGTGATTAAGGTATTATCAGCAGGGATTTTACGCATGGGTGATTCAAACACGACGGTGGCACGGCCAAGTGAATCACTAACCAAATCGCCAGTTAAAATTTTTAGTTCTGTATTTTGGCCAACGCCCACTTGCATACGTTCGCCAGCAACCAACAAAGTTTGGTTTAGCGGCAAACCATCAATATTTAGAATGTTACCGTCTTGGTTTTCACCACGCACAAACCCAGTAAAGTCTTTATCAAGTTGCTCGCGACGGTAATCAAATAGGGTAAAGGTACCCACTTGGCCGCGCAGGCTTGCAATAAATGCATCAAGGGCCAACGCTTCACGCTCAGGTACATTGGCTAATTCAATTTCAAACTCCCAATAAGCACCCTCAAGGTCATACACCTCAGTGGCGTTATTGGCTTTGTTCAAATGAATTTGGCTATTCGGCACTAACTTAAAGTTAGAGCGTTTAGGGCGTTTGGGTAAGGGAAGTGGGACTGTCATCGTTACCAGGCTTTAAGTAAAACACTGGTAACGAGTATAAAATTTAGGGGATTAGCTTTCGGCTGGAAAGGGGTTTACATCGTAGACTAGTGGTCTTTTATTATTTTAAAAATGGAGTGTCTTCGAATTATTGGGCACTCTGATAAAAGCTTAAGAATCATATCGTCGATAGATAGCAAAAACAAATCAATAAGGGTACTTTTTATTTCAGGTTTTTTATTATATTTTTGTATAAAATCCATAATATCTATGAATCTAATTATTGGCCTAGCCATATCGCTTTTTGGCAGATCCATGAAATACTGATTCATCAATTCGTGCTTGAATAAATCAAAGACTAAATCATTGTCAGTTTTACCCGTTAAAGTAGTTTGAGGTATAAAGTCTGGTTTTCCAAATTTTGTTATGCATTCCATGTGTGTGAAATCATTTAAAATACAAAAAAAGCGATACTTTCCTTTTTTAGGATCTATTCTTTCCTCTTTAAGAATCTCGTACAGAGGCATTTTTTCATTTTTATTTGAGTTCTTTAGTAAACGTTCAAAGGCATCATTCTTTTGCTTAATTGAAATACTTCTATCGAGTGATTTATTTGTAGCATCTAACATTGCTGCAATTATTTTTATAGCTTTTTCTAACTCCAACACTGAATTTGTCGCTTTCAGCTCTTTTTTACTTGTTTCCCAAGTGAGATAAATCAAGACAGACGTAATAGCCAATAGCGGGGGCGTTAGGATTCCATTAAAGTAAGTGGCAGTATTAACCCAGTTTTCTATAGGGGTATCTAGATTAAAACTAAACTGATCAAAGAAATAACATAAAACACTTAAAAGTATGGTCACCAATACAAATATATAAATTAAAATACCCATTACCGTTCCCTCGCTTAAAAATTCCTTTTTACACGAATCTCAATCACTTAACAACTAAGCAGCGCCACGTATTGAGCGAATAATAGCCCCATTACTTTGAATGTTCGCTACTACAACACCTACCACTTCACGCGCAATGTCTTGGCCAATAAGCTGAGCACTTTGTTCATTTGCTGAGCCTTTTACGTTAATTTGGTTTGTTATATTTAACGTAACACCACGACTAACTGAATCATTGGCTGCAGCAGTTCCTGCGTTATAGCGGCGCGCCATTTGGCTAATTTCAATGTTTTGTTTAGGACTTAGTACACGCTCACCACGTTGTAACACATAGGTTGATTCATTAGGTACGTAATCTAAACCACCGTGCGCAATACCTGCAGGCTGTTGATTTTTAATTTGCCTAACTTGCTGTAAACCTAGACCGACTGCAGCAGCTGCAGCGACACCACCTAGCACAGGGCCCACAATAGGAATACCTGCAAGTGAGTTAAATGCAGCGGTGGCACTTTGATAAGTATTGATAATAGCTTGTGCTATAGCAAACGCTTTATATGTTTTAAACGCCGTTTTGCTTTGGCTTGCCATGGTTTTGAATGTTGCAGCACCTAAACCAACAATTGCTTGTGCTTTGTCTGCTTCAGTTTGTTTTTCAAAGTTAGCAAAGGCAACAATGTTACTTTGTAAGGCACCGGCATAGCGGTTCTTAATTTGAAATAAACGCTCTTGGTGTGCAGCCTCATCAGCTTCACGCTGAGAATAATAGCCGGCAGCTGCATTTAATTCAGTTTGACGTTCGAGATCACGAATTTGATTATCAGCGTTGTATTCTAGTTCGCCACTTTCATCGTTAGCAGCCAAACCTAAAGTAGCGCGGCGTTTTGCATCAACTCGTGCTTGTTGCTTTGCTTGCTCAACACGTAGCTCATTATTATAGGCCGCTAGTTGCTCTCTATCAGCGAACCCTTTAATAATCGCTATACGATTCTCTAGATCTCTGCGTAAGTCATTTTTACGTTTTTCTTCCGCTTGGTTTTGAATACGAATTTTTTCAGCTTCACGCTTTTCTACTAAAGCCTTTACATCGTCAGAGTACTTTGTGTCTAACTGTTTAAGAATGGCATCGTATTTTGCTTTATTAGCTACATCGTTTTCACGGGCAGTGATCACCATTTGGCGCTGTTTGTCGTAACTGATCTTTAGCCTTGCTTCCTCACCCGCTAAGCGCTCTTGTAACCGTTTTATATTCTCTGGTAATTCAGATGCAGATTCAGGTTGGTCAGACTTAGGTGCGGTCCACTTAATCTCGCTTAAGTTCTTTTCAAAGTTAGCAATCTCAGTGGCCGTGTCCATTAACTTAGCGCGTAACTCTGTTTGCTTATCAATGTACGATTCTAAACTTCTAATTTGACGGCTATAGGCCGATGCAGCACGCCCAGTAGGTGCTTGGTCTTGTTGCGCTTTTAAATCAGCAATTTTACTATAGGCATCTTCAATATTTTTACTGTATTTACTGATTTCATTTTGATTATTACGCAGCTGTGTAGTTGCTTTTTTATTGGCAAGTGTGTCAAAAGCAGTAGAAAGATCATAAAGGTTTGTTTCAAGCTTTTTAGCGGCTACGCTTGATGTGTCACTTTGACTAGCAAAGTAGGCAAGGGCAAGGCCAGCGGTCATGATCACACCGACAGGGCCACCTAAAAAACCCATGGCAACATTTAACCCTCGTGATGCAATCGTTGCTCTAGTCGCCGCTACAGTATAGGCATTAGTCGCTGCAGTAAGGTTCGCTTCAGAGGCGGCAGCTCTATTGTTCGTTGCTGCTAAACGTGTAATGGCCGCTGCACGTGTACCTGCAGTTGATGCAGCTGCTAGTTGGCGTTTTGCCGCTGCATTTTCATATAACGCACGTTCCCGCTCAGCAATCGCATTTACTTTGGCTTGTTTAGCCAGGGCAGCATCAGCAAGTATTGCTTGGTTTTTTGCGGCTACATTTGCAATGTACCCTTGCGCACTTGCAGCCAAGCTTGACACTAAACGCCCAGCTAGAACTGTTGCTAACGCGCCTGTTGCAAATACTAAGTCGTCTAGAACCTCTTCGTTGTCGCGCAAATAAGCCATCGTGTCAGTTATACTGCTTACAACACTGGTAACAGCAAAGTTAACTGGCTCTTCATATTTACGTATTAAACGCTGGTATTCATTGCCCATTTCAGCAAAGCTTGCGTTTATCTTGCCTTCAGTCGCTTCAGCTGCACCGGAATAATCTTCTAGCGCTTTGATCAAATAGTTTTTGAACATTTGGCTTGTTACTTGGCCATCGTTCACCATTTGTCTAAAACCGCCAGCGGCTTTACCTGCTGCTTTATCGAGTTTTTGTAATAAGCCAGGCATTGGCTCAGTGACTTGATTTAGCTCTTCAGCACGTAACACACCCGCAGTCATACCTTGTGTCATACCAAACAAGCTTTGGCCTAGTTGTACATTACTAGCACCTGTTTTAGCGGCTGCATTCGCCATACCTTCAAGTATTGCAATGCCTTGCTCTTGGGTAACAACACCTGCATCTTGCAGGGTTAATATTTTACTGTATGAATCGGCGAGGGTGGTGTAACTGGTATTCAGTCGGTCAGACGTTTCAAATAAATAGGCTTGCACCTTTTCATATTCACGCACTGAGCTTGTTAAGCCCTTTAGGCGGGTATCGAGAAGTTGTGCAGCACCGGTATCACGTACAAACATCGTCGCGGTACCAATACTAACAAGGGTAGTGAGCGTTGCACCTAATTGGCCGTAAGCCGTATTCATTAAACCGAGCTGGCGTGTCATCGCGCCTTGTTGGCGCATCACCGCTGCTTGGCTTACACCTAATTGTTGGTTAGCTGCACTTTGGCGATGTACAGCCTGGTTAATTCGGTTTAGTTCGTTTACGTTCTGGCGAGCACCTGCAGTAACAGCTTTGCCGTCATAACTTAAGCGTAACGCCAAATTCAAGTTGTTGCTCATCAGGTCGCCTTATTAATCCAATTATGGTGCGCTCAAGGGTTTGTACTTTGTCAAAGTCGGGTGGGGTTAGTGTTATGTTTGCATAGCGCCATGCAATATCAGCCCTGGCATAATCAAGGGCAAACTCAACCCCGTTATTATCTAACTGCCATTGACTCGATGCGGTGGTTATAGCGATTACTGCAACGTGATTAGCCGGCAATACAAATAATGTGTCGTCTTTGTCGTTTTTAGGCGCTTCCTTTATTGGTGCGCCAAAATGGGCTTCGTCGTCATCTAATGTTTGGCTTTGTGTTGCTAGGTCGCCCACAAACCACCTAGCAACATCGTTTAGTTTTTTTCCTGTACACGGTATTGCGCGTTAATACACTCAACACTTAACCGTGCGGTTAAACCTGGATACGCAAGCATTTCTTCAAGTGTGTCGGTTGCAAAGGGTACTTGTTTGCCTTCGTCAACAAACTCATCCCAGCCAATAAGTAAGTCACGAACAATTTCCTTATCATTCGCGCTTTGTTTGCCAGTAAGTTCTTCAAGCGTTTGTTCATCAACAATTTTAATCTTCGCTGTGAATTTGAACTGCACCCCCGCAAAGGTAAAATTTAACGGCGCTTCAGCTGATGTGTTTTTCAATTCTTCTAAAAGCTTTAATTTCATTTTTAAGTTCACTTATATGCATTAGTCAGTCGTTTAGCCTCATCCTTTGCGGCTTTATGACTACTAAATTTAAGAATGCCACTGCTATCTTTGCAGTAACTTGGCGCTTTTCCCTTTGGCTTTGCAATTACGGTGTAAAATTCAACGATCCCTGTTTTAGCGATTTTTTTTACTTTGACGGCTTTAAAACGCATGGTATTACTCAAATACGATGGTTAATTCATCGTAACCAGCACCACTGGGTACCAGCTTCCCATCAAACTCATAACCGGTTAATTCAGAATCTAAACTTGTGTATTTAGGGTGTGGCATTTGATAACGGCCAATAATGGTCACTTTTTTACCCGCAGCTGTACCGTGCGTAAATTCGAACATCTGAACTTTGCCAACATCATCAAAAGGGTTGAAGCTGGCCAGTTCTTCAGCTGTAAGCGTAAAGTTGGCACTGCTTTCATGACTGGTGATCATAATTTCTTCATGGTTAATGGCGCGGTCAAATACAACGTTATTACCTAAATCAACGGTAAGCTTATGTAGGGTCCGCTTTACATCATTTAACTTAAAGTCAGAGCTATTACTTACACCCAATACTTCAGGGCGAACCCATCGGTCCCAATCCACGGCAGGTGCAGCAGCACTTGCAATAGGCGCACTAAATAAGCCTTTAAATTGCCAGTTAAGCATTGGCTTACCTTTTTCAAGCTGTAAGCTCACATTGCCTTTCATTTCACTAATTTCATGCGTGTTCTTACCAAAGCGAACTAAGCATTTAACTGCTACAGCTGCACCTTTGGTAAATGTCACGCTGGTAGCATCAGCCACTTGCACCATGCCACACGCAAGTAATAAAGGTGCGAAGGCAGGTTCATTACCTGCCGTGCCGCTCATAGCAAGAGGCGTTTTAAAGTTAAGGCTGATATGTTCACCGTAAAACGTTTCTAGGCTTGCACCGCTATAGCTTGTTTCTAGCTCGTCTTTTTCGCTTTCGTTCTCGATGGCAAGTTCAACTTCACTTGCGTAAATTGCATGCATGCCTGTGAGTGTGGTCCCTAGGGCATCTGCTAAAATTAATTTATCTTTAAAGCGCCAGCTCATGATTTACTCTCCACTTTAATTAACTCGCCATCTTTCAAGTTAAATGCACCTGCAAGCTCTGTTCGAGATGCCTTATTACTAGAAAGTACCTTGTTTACATTGTTCGCAATGGCCATAGCACGAGACACTTTAGGCTGGGTAATAACAACGCCTTTTTCTGGTGCGGGTTTTGTCGATTGCGATTCGGTTTGTTTGCTCATGGCATCACCTTCACAGTTACGGTATGAATACCAGTTACACTAAACTGGCACTGATAAATTAAGTTATTTGTTTCTTTGTTAAGCTCAACAGTGCGGCCTTTATCAAGCTTAATCGGGTCCCATCCTTGAAACTGGCAACCGGCTATGGCTTCTTTCACTTGGCCTCTTAACTCTTTAATTTCGGCATTACTCGTTGCGTTGCCTGTTAGGCAAGGGATAACAATCATCACAGCAAATGTTTCATGTACCTGGTATTCATCAAGCCCTAGTACTTGGTTTGTGTTCTGGTTATCTTCAGCAAGGGGCAAAACAAATAGATGCGAACTATGCACCGCACGTTTTCTCACTTCGTTAAAGTCACTTGAAAACCCAAGCGTTGCTCTAATTGCAGATTGTTTAAGGACGGTTTCGACCTTGTTTAAATCAAAGTTAAATGACATTTAAACCCTCTTTAAACTCACTTTAAATTAACCAGTCTTCAACGATGTCGTTAATTTCAGCTTCTTGTATTGCTGCAATACCGAGTATTGGCCGTGCAGGTAGCTTTACGTTTTTATTGCGGCCTGTTTCACCACCAAAGTGGTGTATAGCGGCATACTTTTCACCCAGGCCATGCACTAACGTGTTATAGCTTACGTTGTGTGTAACAGAGCCAGCTAAACTGCGTGTATCGGTTAGTGTTAAACCACCACGGTCTTTTGCAGCTTGTGACTGCTCCCACTTACGCCCTTCAGGTGTCATTTCACGTAAAAAGCGGGTGGTGACGTCCATGTCTAAAAATGCGCCGATATCGTCCAATACATCGGTAGCTCTTTCACTGGTAGTTGCAATTTGGCTCAGGCGGGGCAGTGCATTACCCGATATATCGATAAATACCCCAGCCATCGTTAGTACCTGTCCCAGTCAAATTGAGAGCCTGCAGCTTTTGTTCGCATCCCAGTTCTTGAGCCTGCAGGCGCATCTTCCTTAATTTGGATCACACCTTTACTAACTTTGTCTAATAGGGCCATGGCCTTTTTACTCAGTTCTTTAAGGTGTTCGTCGGCAATATTGGTTGCCAATTCGCAGTGCATTAAGTCAATCGCAATGCCTGGCAACACCGACGTGTTAATATCGTCTTGTGTTAACTTGAAACGTGCTACAAAGCCCGTAATAGTGGCGTTAACGTCTTTTTGTGCTTCGCTGTACCAAGCAGCAATCTGCTGTTGCAACTCTGTTTCAGGCTCACCCAGTAACGCCGTTTCCACATCATCACGGGTAGGGTATGCACCTGGCTCTGCAAATTTTGCAGATACAAATTGCAACAGCACATTAATGCCAATTTTGTCGATAACTGTTTGAGTTGTCGTAAACATACATGCCTCAGTTAGTAAAAAAGGCTCTTAGGAAACTAAGGAGACTAAGAGCCTTCACAGGGAACAACGCGTTAATTAATTCGGTTTAAGTACATTGGTTAGTAAGATGCCGCAGTCTTTTGCAATAATTTGCTCTTGAACGGCTTCACCAACCATGATTTCAACGCCGCCATTTAAACCAGCTGATACATCACGATTGCCTGACGTTCGTGCGCCGTAACGTGCAGTCAATGCGAATGTCATTCGGTTATTTTGGAACGACGCAAGCGGGTCGTGATAGGTAAACGATAAGCTGTCTTTCCATGCACTTTGTAGGTTTACTTCTTGGCCTTTTTTAGCTGTATTTAAACGCGCTTGGCCAACTGTCACATGCTCAAGTTCGAGTGTTTCTTTAATGTAGCTCCATGGCACTAAGCCCTGGTCTCCACTCGTACCATTAAATGCTTTAAGCAATTTAGGGTGTGTTCGTAACTTGGTAGCAACCTTTTGTGATAAGGTCATCGCGTTTGGACGCATTAACGGCTCATCAAGCATTTCAAGGAAGAACGGCAAGATATCCAGTGTTGGATCATCTAAAAACTTAAAATCTGCAGCAGCAAGAGAGTGGTTATAGCCAAAGTTAGCGGCTTTGTTATACAGCTCAGCAACACGAACTTCACGTTGAAGAAGTACAAGATCTGTTAAGCTTTCAGCCGCATGAGTGCGCGGGTTATAGTTAGCTGGTGCATTAGCTACATCATCATTTGGAATAATGTCAGACAGACCATAGTCAGTCACTGAGCCTGTTTTTTGTTCAACACCAAATTCAACTTGGTTAGGACTCGATTTACGGCCAATTTTAGAATCGGTCAGCGTAAATTTTTCACCTTTTTTAAATTCAGTCCATTTGTATGTACGTAAATTGACGGGTGAATAAGGCGCTAACTGATCAGCAACTAGCGCTCGATTTCGATAAGCAATGGCAATAGCCGTTTGCTCTGTATCGGGTGTAAATGGCATACCATTACTCATGGCAAAATCCTTAAATAGTTAGTTTTAATTGCCCAAGCGCTTAAGCGCTTGGAATATTTGCTACAAGATGCGGGTTCAGAAACACATCACCAATCGTGCCTGCGGCTCCATCTTCCATAACCCAGCCAGCAACATATAGCTCGGCTTCACCAACAAAGTTTGCTACGTCAAATGCAACGGCTTTGCCTTCTGCATCTGCAATCACAGGTGTGCCAGCTACAAGCTCTTCACCAAATTCAACCGGTGCGCTTTGTGTCATAACAACATCAATGCGTAGGTGGTCATCGGTTCCTTGCTCTGTTACACCTGCAAACATGGCATCAGCACCAGTTGCTAACGCAACTTGAAAGTCAGCGGCTGCAGATACAATGCAGAGGCGATTAGGGGGAATTTCACCCTCTGAGCTAAAGTTTCTAATAAATCCTGGTTGCGCCATGGTTTTATACCTTCTTAATGTGGTCTAACGCAGACGAGATACTAATCATATTGCCTTTGTCAGATTGTGACTTTTGATACTCAAGCGCTTTAGCAGCGAGCGTTTCAGCTGTGTCGTTGCCGTCTTCGCCGTTTGTATCATCTTTACTAAACTCGCTGGTTAAGCCTGTTTGCTCAGGTAAGCCTTTTAAAAAGCCTTTAAACCATTCTGCTGGTTTAAGCGTTTTGCTCTCACCATCCGCTGCAGCGAACTCAAACGTTGTGTCGCCATCGTCTAGGCTTGCCATAAACTCAGCAACGCCATCTGTGTTAGTTAAGCGTGGTGCATCACCACTGTTAACTTCGTCAGTGATAAACGTCTTAGCTGCTGTTACACGCTGGTTGTATTCAAGCTGCTTGTTCTTGGCATTGGCTGCATCAAGTTGGTCTTGAAGTGCCTTCTTTTCTTCTTCATCCATCGCATTGTCCTCATTGGTCTGGGGCGTGGTGTCATCATCACCACCTTTACTAAATTCGGCGTTACCTTTGGCTCGCTCATGCTCAGCAATAATGGTTTCTTCTTTTAACCACTCTGATTCGTATTCAGGCACAACTTTATCTGCCGCTTCACTACCAAAACGGTCAGTAATAAAGTTGCGTAAATTGCCCATAAGGCGAGTGAGGGTGTTTGATGTGCGTAGCGATATACTGTCCATATCACCAGCAGCAAATTCAAAGGTAAGGGTGTCGGCATTTTCATCCTGGTTAAATTGCCAGGCTAAACCGTCAACAGCAGGGGGCTTGCCACCTAAGTAACCAATGTGGGCAAGTTTGTAGCCGTTTTCGACTTTTTCTAATTTAACTGAGCGGTTAGGGTAGCGCTTATCTTCAACAGCTTGTGCAAACTCGCTGCTTACTTCATCTGCTTTAGCGTAAAGTACGCCGCCTTCGGCTTTTAGTTCACTGGCCCAACCCCATGCAGGTGAATCCATTTTAGGGTGGCCGATTACAAGCGGGGCAGTTTTAGGTGTGAAGTTAGTAACAACGCTATTTAAATCAGCGTTACTAAAAGTTTGGGTATTGCCTTTGCTGTCTGTTTGGGTACCAGCTTTAAAAACTTCAAACCAATCGAACTGTGTATTTGTGCTTGCTTTCTTTGCCATGATGTAAGTGCCAAAAATGAATTAACTGGCACCTAGTTTATGAATCAAAGAAAGGGGAGACTGCTGGAAAAGACTTTACAGCTAAGGGTATGGGGTAACTAATATAGGCTAAGCGGGTATCAAAAAAGTCGCAAGGAATTTTTATGGCCCACTGTTCAAGTTGTCAAACAGATCTAACGAAAGACGAGCAAACATATCTAGATGATCAATGCTCTGACTGTGAGTATGAAAGCCATGCTCAAGCATGTTCGTTATGTACATTTTGTAGTTCACCGCTATACACACCCGTAAAACGTAATGGCGATTTATATTGCTCTGATAAATGCTCACATAGCAAGGAGCAAAGGCGAGGCAAAAAGTAACCTAGATTTTAGGAACAAGCTTGCTATATTTAAATAAACTCACTACCAAGGAAAGGTTATGCTTCAACGATTCAACCTAAAGTCATTTAACAAAATGCTGTACATCATAATTGCGGCTCTCGTTTTATACATAATTGGTGTATTTGTATATATGGCTTTAAATAACCCAGCCAAATACCAATCAGCAAACCCAGATGAAGCTTACCCACAGCTATATGCCGGACTTACCAAAAAGTTATTATCAAATCCAAGCACTGAGTTTATAAATGAATTAAAGCTGGCTTACGCAGACAGGGTAATAACAGAAGATGAATTCACACACCTGGCGTTAAAACATAACTTAGATATCTCAGTTGATATGTTTTTAATTTTTGACGAAACCAAGCAAGAATTTCATAAAACATGGCTGCAACATAAATCCTAAGTTTAAATTAGAGTTAAACCAAGTTTAAACCATGTTTAAATTCAACTGAGAGCGTTTAAACGATTTAAACACGAGCCATTACAGCCAATCACTAAAACACACCCCTTAAAATCGCTTACAGGCGTTTTACCCTTTATTTAAAACTGTGCTAAAAAAATAAGCCCCCTTAGTAAAAAAACTAAGAGGGCTTAACCCAACATAAAAAAGGGAAGATAAATAAACCGCTTGATTTATTTGATGCTATTTTTGCTCATCTCGAAAGCAAGATCACAGGCAATTAAGTCATGCTGGCTTAGAGAGCCACCACCCGCAGCATAAGCAGCAATAAGCAATGGGCGGTTACTGTATTGTATGCCCATTTGCTTGCATTCCTTCTTAACCAATTCAACAATACGTTTGCTAATCACCAGCGACTCATCAACCGTCATTCCATGTAAAGTACTCTTTAGTTCAACCGATTGAGTTACAGTTTCTTCTGGCGAGGCTATTGGTCCTGCAAATTCAAAATTAGCGTCAAGATCAGCAACAGAAATAGTTTTAGGATCTGTGATAAAAAGCGCATCGTCCAATATAACAACTTCTCTTACATGCGGCTTCTGCAAATAGACGTTCTGCTCAGGTAAAAAAATTCTAAACCAGTAGTGCCCTGGTAGTGTGGGCTTTGTTTTTTTCCAGGTTAAGTTAGTCATCATCGTTCTCCGCTCAATTAATAGGGTTTAAAACAAATAGAGTTTTTGAGCGTCTAAGATATCGATAGGTGGTAACAACTGCTGCGGGAAAAACCTTTACATACAAAAATGCTGTCGATAATGTAATCAATTGGTTGAACAAATTAATGGGATCATATTATGGAAAGCATTTTTCCTGAGTCAAATAAACCAAAGTTAAATGAACGGAATCCACAAGGAATGATTAAGTATCACCGCCTCCAAAAGTGGTGGTTAAATGAATTAACTGCTTCTGAACGCTCACGTATCCGAGATCAATATACCCCAATAAGTGGTAGTAAAATTGACGATGGTCTATATACAAACTCAAGTAATAGCACAGTAAAGTTCCTCAAAGAATTGGGTAGTTGGTTTTCTTCAAAGGAAGGTGATAGGCCATTAGCTGAGAAAATTTACAAAGAGGCTGAACGTAATATAAATGTTTCAACTTCAGTAGTGGATATGCATTTCTTATACGGTCGAATGCTTGAGTTGTTCTATTTGAACAGAAATAAAGGCAATTATTATGAGTTAGCAAAGGAATATGCTGTAAAGCAGATTGACTTAGCAACCAATGTTTTAAAGCAAATGGAACAAGAACATATAAGAATTATCTCTAAAACTGCACAAAGGGAAGGTTTATCTGTATTGGATTTTCCTTTCAGAGCCCCAAGCCACTCAGGGTACAAGCAACTTGCGATTGTTTATAAAAAGGAAAAACGTTGGGATGATGTGATCTTGTTATGCGAACAAGCAATTACTCAAGGTTGGTGTGGCGATTGGGAAAACCGTGTTGATGAAGCCATAAGAGAGAGGTTAAAAGAAAAAGCCCCTAACTAGGGGCTTTTTCACTTTTAGATTCCTGAGCCTTTGGCTGAAGTATCACAGGGAACTCAATCACAACACTTGTGCCATTTCTACTAGAATACCTTTTAATCTGCGTTTTATAGTCTTTTGCTATTTTATCCATAACATACTTACCAAGACCAAAATTAACTGACCAGGCAAACATTGAAAGGCCAATACCGTTATCTCTAACTTCTAGTCTAAGCCTATTACTTACTTTATTTAGATGTACGGTAATCTTTGATGCACGAGCATGTTGAAATACATTCTCAACAGCATGATACAGTACAGTGTATATGTCGCACTGCAGCTGCTTGGTTAAAACATCTTTGCCAAGAGTAATATTAAATTCAGCTTCTATATCTGGGCGTTGGATACATTTAACGTGCAGCATATCAATTGCACCCGATAGATCGTTATGGCCTAAACTTGCGTGACTATTTGCAATTGGGTTTAAAATATCGTGTGCTTTTCTAAGCTTAACTAAGCCTTCACAAACCATTGTTTCATCACCACCACAAAGAGTAATACCATTCGCTAAGTTAAGAGCTGCAACACTTAATCCTTCTCGCTGTAGCTGCTTTTGATGTGACTTAAATACACGGTGGAAGCTCTGAAGCCAAAATAAGATAAATAATGTAGACATAACTACAATTACAACTAACACAAAAACATACATCAACATTGCTGTATTTGAGCTATACCAAGGGCCCTTAACAAAGAACCTAAATGACTTAGGGGAACTCCAAACAGCGCCATCTAATTTACTACGATACTCTAATTTATAATCATCAGGGTTTAACTTGTTAAGCTGAATTAATGGGGTAGGGATATCGTGCCATTCACTATCATTCAATCGATATTGATAGCTTATGTGATCGTTTAAAGTGTAACTGTAATTAGTAAGTGCAATATCAAGCCAGCTTGAGTTATTAAGTCGTAAACTCACTGGGTTTAAATATGTTTTATCATTTGTTTTTACGTAACTTATAGTGCTGTCTGCAATCTTGCTCTGCTTTTTCCTCTCGACTTTAATAACGCCTTGATTGCTTGCTGCAATAATCTTATCACTAATAGACAAAATACCATTTGGGGTAAATGAATGATCTTCTGTCCCTTCGATAAGAGAAGTAAACTCGTCATCAACTTTAAATCTGTGAATTCCTTGATTAGTTGATAGGTATAGTTCCTGACTTAATGAATGCAGTTCATTAATGTATTGAGGGCTTACAATAGCAGTCCATTGACCATCAACTTTTTTAAACAGGCCGTTACCATAAGTTGCTGCGTAAAGTGTGTTTCCTAGTAATTGTACATCTGCAACAGGTGCATACATTTCTAATTCTATTGCAACTTCACCTTTATCGTTCAGTGATACAAGGCCTTTCTGGTTTGCGATGTAGAGCTTGTCATCAAGACGCCTTACTGACCATACAATTTCATGCGGTAAAAACTTATTAATATAGCCAGAGCTAAGCTCATTTAGCGATAAATCAAAAATCTTAACGCCAACATCATTTGTAGATAAATATAATGATTGCTCAATAAGGTTCAAGTTTATGACATAGCCGTCAAAGAATTTGGTTACTTTAGATGTGTTTAAATCAACAGCATATGCACCGAGATCAGTTGCGATATAAGCTGTGTTATTCTTTTCAATGACTGCAGTAACAGAAAAACCTGTTGTTGCTATCTGCTTGTTTATTGTCTCAAGTTCATTGTATTTACCATCAGCGTATACAAATAACCCTTCATCTGTTCCTACCCAAATATCATTATTTACATGAGCAAGGATATTATAAATTGATGCAGCTTCTAACCTATCAAGTTTTACTTTTGAAGAAACAACTTCAAAACTATTTACATCAAGTGTCCATAGGTTCTGTTCATCGTCGACAAATAGATCTTTGTATGCATGGGGGCGTGGGTTTATACCTTTTCTTAATAAAGACAGTTGAGTTATTTCTACCTGATTAATTGAACCTCTATCTACATAGTAGAGAAAATAAGGTGGCGCGTATCGTAAATGCCGAGCATTTTTAATTTCCGTGTTCTTTATTTTCACATCGTTTAAATACGAATAAGAAACTAAATGATCGTTTAAGAAATAAATTGCGCCATATGGGGTCGCAACTAATTCACCTTTAGTAATTGTTGAGTTATCGATTAACCTTGAAGTGTTTCCATTAACGATATAAACACCATCATTAGCCATTACATATCCATGACTAGATGATGCAGCAACATCGAACAGCTTGTGCTTTTTACTTATTGGTTGACTTGTTTGCATGCTAACTAGATCAAGTAAAGTTAACTGTTCTCTACCTAGCATAAATAATTGAGTTTCATTCGCAGCAAGTTTATTGGCCACAATGTCAGTTAATTTTGTTGCCTTGAGGTTATTGAGATTAAAGCGCCAAACTTCTTTGTCATTATAAGCAATGTAAAGTAAACCAGGCTTTTGGTAAATCACATCACTAGTCCACCTTCTAGGCAAATTAGAAATCGTAGATAAATTTAAGTAGTGGTTACCATCAAAACGATAGACACCATCATGTGAAGAAAAATAAATATTCTTGTTGTCATCTTGCGCCGCTGCATTTAAATGTTGCATGTTAAATGCATTCAAATGAAAACAAACAAATGTAGCAAAAAGAAAAGTTATAAATTTTATCATAATGGTGTCCATCGTATTATTTAGCCAACCTTGTTGGCTTACACTTATCCTGGTGAACTTTATTGTGCTGATGTAGCGATGTGGTCACGAGAACCACAATAAGCTCTTACAACAGGTACTGTAGAGCTTGCTTCAACTTCATCACTAGTTACTGATGTTAATGAATTTGTTGAATAATTTAACGTTTTATTAGTACTTTTTGCTATACCACTTTCATACCAATTTTCGGTAGCGTTTTCAGGTGGAGTCACAACCAAAAACGTTGGCTTTCGTGGATCGCTTTCATCAACTTTATTATTCCAACTGGCAAGAATCTGTTTACCAGCAGATGGACCATATAAGGACGTAAAGGCAGTAGCCAGTAGATGTGCACCTGCATCACTGGTGATAATCATGGCAGTCTCTGAAAAGTCACTACCACAATCAAAACTCATATCTACATTAAGAAGGGAATTATCAGGAAGTAAAATATCAGCGCTCATATACTGAATAATAGCGCGATCTCTTAAAGGTTCTTGGGCGAAAACACTACAAGTTACTAGTGCTAAACCAATTAACATACCAAATGTATTCTTAAACATATAATTTTCCATTTTAGGCCATATACAACGCTCCCTCAGCAATCGTTTTAACAAACACTTCATTCAAATTATGCTCAAACGCCTTTTGAATTAGCATTGGTCTCAACTTTTTACATATAGCAAGTTCACGTTCCGCAGGCAGATTTTTTGTAAATAATAGTTCCTCTAAAATCTTATCTACCAATGCATTAGCAGCTAACAAATCATCAACTCCCAACACTTTTGTAGACTCTTCAGAGGCGTTTTTATTGAAATCAGTCTGATGTTTCACGTTTACATTAAAAACTTTATCAAGTGAGATCCCACGCTTAACACAAGTATTAACGATAGCGTTATAGGGTAGAGTGTTTTTCTTTCTCGCTGTTGAAACACCAGAGTGTGACAACCCTAGCTCAAGAGAAAGCGCTCTATCACTTCTCACATCAAAAATTTCAGTTAAACGATCAAATACGCTGAAATCAATATCATCAATAGTAGTGTCAAACATATCGGTCAGTCAATGCCTTTTTTATATTACAATATATTTTTATAATTTATATTGACGTCCTATTAATTAGTCACTAGAGTAAAAAGTGAAAGTATGACTAATAAATTAGACGAAACAATTTTACATAGGATTAATTTAGCATGACTTTAAAACAAATGACATTTGATGAAATTAAGAAAAGCCTAAAATCACGCGATATAAATTTCACTGATATTGCTAACGCTTTAGAGGTAAGCCTCGGTCACGTTACCAATGTAGCCCGTGGTTCAGCACATTCTAAGAATGTTGCAAACGCTATTTCACTTTCTCTAGGGAAGTCGCTTACTGAAGTATTCGGCAATCAATACGACGGTTCAACTAAGCGAGGCCCTAAAGACCGTACAGAACGTAAGCAGGTTATCTACGAAGCCCTTAGAAACCAACAGCCAGTACCAGCACCACATAGCATGGCGCAGCAATAAGCAACTTTATAGGTTAATTTCAGGGAATTTTTACCATGACTAATCAAACAAACGCTTTTAAAAGTTTATTACACGAAGATGTGCCACCTGAATGTGATGTTTATCACAAGTTTTGCCAATCAGTTAACGTATGTATTCGTCGTAGTGGATACTCACGAGCTCAACTAGCTGATCGTATGAATTATGCGTCAACAAATAATTATCAGGTTGATGAAACTAAGCTAAATAAATGGTTTGCACCAAGCCAGGCAGTGCAAATGCCTGTGCACTTGCTTTCGTCATTATGCTGGGCACTTCAGTCAATAGAACCCGCTACAATTTTATTGTCGCCCTTACTGTTTCTACCTGTAGATAAGAGAGCTCAAATGCTGCAAAAGCATGCTGAGTTGCAAATGGGGATTGAAGCAATGAAAAAAGACCAACAATCCATCCTTTCTGAATTATCTCAGGCTGCACCTGACTCACCTCAATTTGAAGTTTCAGACTTTATAGAAGAATAACCAAGGCTTAATTATGACTATCAAAGACCAAGATCCGTCTGAAATTCAGGTTTTCAGTGCTGAAGAGCAACAGCAACTTACAGCAAAGATCGAAAAAATGGCGGGACAAATTCAATTAGTTATTCCTGACACTATTGAAGAAGCATGGCAAGAAGTTGTTCGAATTGGAGAGAGAATCCTTGTTGATACAGCTAAACATGGGCTCTTATTACTTTCAATTAAAGTTAACACCCCTCATGGCGAATTTATAAATCAGCTTGAAAAACTAGGTATTGGGGAGCGTAACGCACGAAATTCAATAGCTGTCGCTAAGATGTTTTTAGCTCTGCCCGAATCAAAACGGCAGACGTCTGCCGTTTTAAACATGAACAAAAGCAAGCTTATTGAAATGGCGCGCTTACCCGTTGAAACGGTTGAAGCACTCGACGAAGACGACCTAGAAACACTTAACGAGTTATCTGTACGTGAGTTTCGTAAAGAGATTAAAAAACTCAAAGAGAAACAAGATGACTTACAAAATGATAATGCCACGCTTATTAACGCGCTTGAAAACGAGCGATTAACCAAAGCACCTAAACAACGCTACGAGTTACCAATACTTGTTGCACAGGTACGCCAAAACGCATTTGCACATAGCGCCATTGTGAATGAATCCCTTGAAGAGTTCATAACCATGGTTGAGCAATTATGTACAAGCCGCGACCTAGATCAAAACCACCGCATTGGCGGCGCTCAAACTACATGGCACTTATGGCTAGGTATTCAACAGCGAATTAACCACATGCTTAACCGCTTAACTGAAGAGTTTGGTTCAGAGAACCTAGTAGGCGCTGAGCAAATTCCACACTTCGCAGAAGACGAATGGCAAGACGCACAAGCTAACCGTGAATACATGCTTGCCATGTTTAACGACCGTATTAAAACCCGCGAGTAGGAGAGAGTAATGCATCCTGCAGTTCAAAAATTTAATAACTTACCAAGTACGGGCTTAGAACTAACCTGGCAAAACGCCAGTGAACCAGCACGTAAAAAAGCCCAAAGCAGAGCTGTACTGGTTCGTCACTTATTAACCCAAGAGGGTGGTTTACCAAAAGCATTTGCAAATTTAGTGTCAGAGTACCGTGGCAACACAGCAATTAGCTCTGTAACAACAGCAATTAACGCATTGGGTAAATTGCCAGGGCGCGCAACAATTTATAACTGGTGTAATGCTTATAAAGAAAACGGCATTAATGGTTTATTGCCAAACCATAAAGGCAAAGCCCAAACACAATACAGCTGGCTTGCACGTTGTTTAGAACTTTACCACAGCCCAAATAGCCCTAGCTTTGCGCAAGTGTCTGATCAATTAAATAAAGAGGGCTACAAAGCAGAGCACCATCAAGTACGCCGTTTTATTAATGGCTTACCGCACGAACTAGGCCCACAAAGCCCTTACCGTATGGGTGCTAAGTTGTACCGTGAAAAGCATAAAGATCATTTATTGCGCTCAACAGAAAACATTAAGCCTGGTGTTTTATATAACGGCGATGGCCATACGCTTGATGTTTATTTAGCGCACCCTAAAACTGGTAAGCCTTACCGCGCAGAGCTTACTGCATTTCAAGATGTGGGTAGCCGCTGCATTGTTGGCTGGGAACTGGGCTATGCAGAAAGCACGTTAGATACGCTTGCAGCAATAAGCCGTGCTATCAAAGTACACAACAATGTACCTGCCATGTTTTATCTAGATAACGGCTCTGGCTATAAAAACAAATTAATGAACGATGAAACAACCGGCTTTTATGCTCAGTTTGAAATCGACGTTATTTTTGCCATACCAGGTAATGCACGAGTTAAGTGGATAGAACGCTTTTTCTTACACATGGAAGACCGCGTTGGTAAACGTTTTAGTACTTACTGTGGGCGTGATCATGATGACCGCCATAAGCAACTTATCTTAAAAGAAGCAAAGCAGGGTAAACGTAAACTACCGACTGTAGATGAATGGATAGCCGAGTTTAAAGCCTTTTTAAATGATTACCACAACAGTGAACACCCAGAAATAAAGGGTAAAACACGCCAGCAAGTGTGGGACGAAGGCTTAGAACGTGTACCACCAGTAGAAGACGATTTTGTCATGCTACCGCGTGAAAAAGTAAATGTTCGCCGTGGTCGCTTCCGCTTGCACCAACGTGACTACAGCGCTGATTACTTACACCAGTTTAACGGGCAAGAGCTAATTGCTGCATACGACTTACACGATGACAGCTACACCAAGCTTTATAAGTTAAACGGTGAGTTCTTAATGTTTGCAAACCTTAAAACCAAGTCGCATGCCGTACCTACATCGCGTATCGAACAAGCCGAAAGCAAACGCCGTGAAGGCCGCTTAAAACGCTTAGATACCAAACGCCGTGAGGTTGAAGCACAAGAAGCAAATGATCGCATTATTGATATTAAAGCGGTTGAAGAACTTGCAGCCCCTGCGACCCCAGCAATTGCACATAAACAAGAAGTTAACGTGTTTGAGTTCGATGTAACACCGACTAAACCACAACACGAAATTGACTTAGACGAATTACTCGATCAACCAACTACACGCAAGGAACAAAGCTATGAGCTATAAAATCCCATTTACCTATTCAGACGAGCAAAAACTTCGTGTTGAGCTGATCAACCAAGAAATGTCGACGTTAGGTTTAACACCTGAAAAATTAACCTGTGGTTATGCACTGCAGTCAATTAAAGAAACGCTGGCTTTTACATGCACCATCGATCCGCAAAAGATTATTGATGCACTGTGGCAAGAGCTTTTTAACGAAGCCAGCATTAACGATATAAAAAAGCGTAATGACTTTAACAAATCGTACTCAAAGGCAGACCGTGATTTATGCACACGCATTTGTTTACGCCTGCAATCGCCTGAAATCCGCGACCAAAACATTACCAGCGCGAGTATTGCTGCCAGCATGGGTAAAAGCGCTGCAACTATTAGCCAGCTTATTAATGGTAAATACAATGCAAAACCAAGTAAGCATTTGCATGACATTTGGGCCATTTTACAACCTGCAGAACTTGATCAACCTAAGCAAGCTGCAAAACAAGTAGCAGAGCCTGAAGAACGTAAGCAGGTCAGTATTGTTTACGGTAAGGTGCCGTTTATTCCTACTAGCACTTCTAAGCTTATTGCGATGGCTTGCGACCAAGCAAGACAGCGCCGCCGCTTTAGTGTGTTTGCAGGCCAAGCGGGTTTAGGTAAAACAAAAGGTATTAGCGAGTATTGCCGCAATAACAAAGAAGCCATTTTAATTGCCGGCAGTGAACAAACCAGCAGTACACAAGTACTCGATCAATTAATCCTGGCATTAGGCTTGTCACGTTGCCCAAGCGCCTACAAAAACATGCAAAAGATTATCATGGCGCTGCGTGATACAGACCGCCTGATCATCTTAGACGAAGCCGATAAGTGCAAACCTAACGCACTTGACCCGTTACGCACTATCAGTGACCAAGCCATTGTGGGTGTAACCCTGGTAGGCAATATTCAATTAGTCGACAAACTTCAAACACAAGAACGCTACGAACTCATTGCAAGCCGTGTGTGCTTTTGGCCAAAACCAATCGGGCAAGTAACGGTTGAAGATATTCAAACCCTATTCATTGAGCTAACCGAAGGAACAATAAAGCTTGCAAGTGACGATGCAGCTTGGTGGCAATGGCTTCACAAGCGTGTTGAAGGCAATGCCCGGGAGTTAGTAGAAAACCTATTACCGCATGTTTTAAACCATGCCGCCAAAAAACCAGATGTTGCGATCGATAAGTTACTTATCAATGGCATTTTCAGTTCAGTACTAAACAAACCAGCAGTTTAAACGTTAGTTAAACACCATTTAAAGAAGGATTAAATCATGGCATTTTCAATCAAATTAAACACACCGCGTTATTCAGCTGAGCTTGCGTTTAGCTCTTTAGTGACTAATGCAGTAATGCTTGCTCTTTTAGCTAAGAAAGACCCACAAGGTGAGCTAATCGATAAATGCAACGGCAACATTAAAGCGGCCTTCGCCACGCTTGCAGCAGATAAGCTTTTTAGCATTCACCATGTTCATGAGGTGAATGGCCCAGCGCATACCGCGCGCCGCTTTAACACTATTTGTCGCGAGTTCCCGCTTATTTTTACTGAAGGCATGAAAGACTGGGGAATTAAGATTATCTCGTTAGAGGCATCACCTCACTTTGAAATTCAAATGTTGGAGGAAAGCGCGTGAGTAATTTGATCCAACAAATCAAAATTGCGCAAAAGGCGGCGGGTATCGATCAAGATACCCACCAACTTAATGTTGCGTATATTTCTAACCAACGCACTAACACGTGTACTGGTTTAACAAAGCTCGAACAGCAGCAGCTGCTTGCTCGTTACCGCGCAATGAACCCAAACGCAGGCAAAAAGCAATTACCACCACAGCTTAAAATGATTTATAGCCTATGGGGGCAATTACACAGAGCCGGTGCTGTAAATGTTGACTCTAAAAGCGCGTGTGAATCGTTTTGTGAAAACCACTTACAAGGTAAAAAGCTGTATCAAAGCGCCCAGCAATGGCCGCACATCATTGAAGTACTTAAACAATGGTTAGCACGCCATAAAGCAAAGCAGGGGGCTTAAATGCCTAATTACGAAGACTATCAAAACTTCACTATCAACCCGCGTAAACAGCCTTATAGCGAGGTAGATAGAAAGCGCCCAGTTAAACCTGAAGACCAACGTAAGTGCCGTATTCGTCGTGATGTTGAAGCGTACCATCAACAGCGCGCAATCGATCGAGAACACGGCCTTGACTACTTATGGGATGAACAGTCATGAACAAACCTGAGTTAGATTTACGCGCATTGCCTTATGGCTTGCGCAAGCTTGTTGAGATATTAGGGGTAGATAAAACAATAGCACTACTCACTGAACACCAGGGCCAAATGTTTTATATACCGCGTAAGCCAACAGCTAACCATGAGGCCGTAAAAATTTTTGGTATTGAGTTAGTACAAGCCCTGGTTGATGAATACGAAAACAAGCATTACCAAATGCCAATGCTGCATAAAGTACTTCAGCAAATTCGCAACCAAGAGATTTGCTACGCGCTTGATAATAAAACCTGCAGCATTCAGCAGCTGGTAAAGCGTTTTAAGATCACGCGCCAACAAGTAAGCAGTATTTACAGCACGTATCAACAAGAACGTGTAGGCGAAACACAGTTAAATTTAAGTTTATAGGGGATCATCATGAGTACAAATACACAAGAAAAACCATGCAATTGTTTTAAAGAAACCCTAGATAGAGTTAAAAAACTCTATCTAGAAAAAGGCAAAGTGCCTGAAGGCGCTATTGATGTTGACTTTAGATGGCAAGGCCAAGGTTTTATTTTATCTGAAGGCGAGTTTGCACCAGTAAACCCAAAGATAGAAGTTAAGTTTCGATCCTTAAAAAGAGACGGTAGCCATGCTAAAAATATGAGTAAGGCTGAGGTTTCAATGATAGCTACTCATTGTTGCTTTTGCGGTCGCAAGTATCAACGAAATGAGTAAGGTGCATTTATGGAGCTTTTAAAAGACATTAAAGCGGAATGCCTGGCATTTTTTAATGGTGCAATCTTACGTAGTAAACCTGTTATTCACTATAAATGCCCTGAATGTAATAACACATTAAAAACCATGCGTCCCCCAAAAGGTGAGGTTTATAACGATCACACTGTATGTATCCATTGCTGGTTTGAGTTTATTCGAATTACTGATGGTGATGATGTGCGAACTCAAAGCTATCAAAAGCAAAAACATGCAAAACAATAACTTTGTGTTGCTCACTGCTTTGCAACTTAGTGGAGGAAAAAAGCCAAAGCAGTGGCAACTTGAATTTGGTTTAAGCCTATTAAACCGTTACATAAATCAACGCAAGTTATTTGGCCTAACAACAACAGGGTTAATGGCCGAATATCACGAAGCGTATAGAGAAATTAAGGGTAAATGATGGAACACAAGGAGCTTTTTGAACAATGGCTAATTACGCAGTTTGGCCCTGATCACTTAAGAGGTCTTTCGTTTGATGTAAAAAATGGATACTCAAGCCAAACAATCAATGCAATGTGGATTGGCTTTAATGCTGGCATTGAATTAACAAATAAGATTTAAGTGAGAAATGTATGGCGACTGAATACCAAACTTACGTAGTAAAATTTGAAGGTGAAGCACCACCTGTAACTGCTGGTATGAATATCAACGGCGGGAGTCTACGCCGTGTATGTTTTAACAACCAAATGGCGTTAAACGATGATGCTAGGCAACTGATTGAAGATGCTTTAGACAAGCACCATTTGATGAATGACAGAGAAACCGAAGATTTCTTAAACGAACTTTTAACACTACTTTAAACCTAATTTAAATTAATTGGCTTGCCCCTATTGTAATAGCAAGCCTTTTCATTTTAACCTAATAAGACACCCGCAAAATACAACGCTGAAAACAACTTTACAGCGGAATGCCCCCCTCTAAATTGATTTACTTAACGCATGACAAAAACAGTGCATGCGCCATTTATTGAGTTATTAGCTCAGCTTATTGTGTCGGCCAAGTCTAAAGACGAGCAAATCGCTATATCACGCCGTTGCCCGTTAAAAGATTTGCCAGCACTACGCACACGCGTAAAAGAGCTATTAAACCCAGCTAACCAAAAGCCAACGCGGAAAACTCGTTTGCCTGCCTGTTACGTCCTAATTAAACAACGATTAACTAATCTGAGGACTCAACATGGCGGCCAAAATAAGAGTTAAAGTCCCAACTGCACCTAGTTTCTTATTTCAGGAAATAGTGCCTGAAAATGTCTTTGACCTTTTTAAAGACGATCCCCTTTTTCTTTTAAACTTCTTTGATGAAAGAGCCTTACGCATGCTGCAAAAGCTGCGTGATAAGTTCGGTCCTTGCACTGTAAATAACTGGTACTGGGGTGGTGCTAACCACTTACGTGGTTACAGACCTTTAGACTGCCCAATTGGCGCAAAGCGCAGCCAACACAAACTAGGTAAAGCCTTTGATTGTAGCTTTGAAAACTACAGCGCTCAGCAAGTACGTGATTACGTATTAGCTCACCCTGAAGAATTTCCTTACATCACAGCCATCGAGGGCGATGTGAATTGGTTCCATTTCGACGTTCGCACACCTACGTGGACGGGCATTAAAGTTTTTTACCCGTAAGGACACCTCATGACACCAGAACAAGAGAACCAGCTATTTCAAGCAATCGGTGAAATTCAAGGAAGCCAAACGGCTATTCTAGACGACCTAAGAAGTATCAAGGCGGATATTCACCACAGCATAGAAAAGAGTGAAGCCCGTCAAAAGCAGATCACTGATAGCTTAAAAATAGATATCGAAAAAAGTGAGCAGCGCCAAGCTGAGGCGCTTAAGACCCATGCTGAGCGATTAACAAAAGTAGAAGAAAAGCTCACAAACCAACGTGTAAAAGTGGCTGCAATGGGCGGCTCTGCGGGTTTAGCTGTTTCTTTAATTGCTTACGCTGTTAAAAGTGGGATGTTTAACTAATGGCACACCCTGCAGAAAAGAAAAACGCTTTACGTCACAGCTATGTAAACGAACTGCTTGCTTTAAGTGTTGCAGCAGTAAAGCATAGTGTTGCAGATGGCACAGCCCGCCGCTGGAAGATGGAAGCGAAAGACCAGGGCGATGATTGGGATCTTGCTCGTGCGGCAAGCCGTCGTAGTGAGGGTGCTGCAGGTGAGTTTACAACCGACTTTATCGAAGAGTTTACCATTCAAGTAAACGAAACCTTTGAGCTTTTAAAATCTGAAGAAGGTTTAGCACTCCCATTAGAGCAGCGCACTAAAGTACTTAGCTCACTCACTGATATGATGAGCAAAGTAATGAAAGTATCTGGCGGCAATAAGCGCCTAGAAAAACGCACTGTTGCAGCTGAAGTCATCAAGATTTTAGCTAAATTTGTTTCAAAACATCACCCTGACTATGCACCGCAATTAGTCGAGATCCTTACTGCATTTGGTCCTCAGCTCGATAAGGAGTTAAGTGACTAATGGCCGATTTAAATACACGTGAATTTTTAGCAGAGATAGAGCAAGTAACCAGTGCGTTACGCCGTGATATTGAAGCTAAAGAACGTCATATTGATCCAAGTCCTGAAGCCATTAGAGAGCGTCGTAAACGTGTTTTAAGCGGTGATTTTGAGTTCTTTGTATATACCTATTTCCCGCACCATATGTGGCTAGATGATGGTCAGAAACCATCTGATTTTCAGGCTTATTTTAATAGTTGGCTACCAGAAGCATTAAAACTTAAAAACGGTTGGAAGAACTGGTTTGTTGCTCCACGTGGCGAGGGTAAAAGTACACTTAGCGTAAAAATAGCCCCTGTGTATGTGTCAGTATTGGCATTGCTTCAAGATGCAGAGATACGCCAAGAACTTGGCTTAGAAAAGCCACCACTCTTTATTGATTTTGTGATCTTGTTTGGTGCTGAAACCAAAATGCCAACCAAGACCCTTGAAGTCGTTAAAACGGAGTTGTTGAACAATAACAACTTAGCCTTAGACTTTCCTGAAATATGCGAAAAATCGCCAGTATGGAAGTTAGGCGAGTTTGTTACAGCGCAAGGTGTACGCTTTGAGAGCCGTGGTGCAGAGCAGTCTGTACGTGGTACGTTCCACGGTGCAAGCCGTCCTAAGCTGTTACTGTCTGACGATATCATTACCGATGCCGAGGCTAAATCACCCACAGAGCGTGAGAACCGCTGGCGATTCCTTGAAGCTGCTGTGCAGTACTTAGGCCCACCCGATGGTACCGTAAAATTCTTAGGTGTGAACACCGTTCTTAATAATGATGACCCCATTAGCCGTGCTGAAGAAGCACCAGGGCACATAGTTCACCGCTTTAAAGCAATTAAACAAATGCCTGAGCGTATGGATCTTTGGGAGCAATGTCGCGACCTCATGGTTCATGATGATAAACGCTTTGAAAAACGCGAAGCGGCTAAAGGTATTGCTGTTGCCACTGAAGATAAGCCTTCGTTTAAGTTTTGGATCAAGAATAAACGCCAAATGCTTAAGGGAGCTAAAACCAGTTGGCCAAGTGTACGTACACTTTACGATTTAATGTGTATGTGGGCTGCGAACA
The DNA here is from genome assembly GCF_016464105.1 of Pseudoalteromonas sp. bablab_jr010. Lineage (NCBI taxonomy): Bacteria > Pseudomonadati > Pseudomonadota > Gammaproteobacteria > Alteromonadales > Pseudoalteromonadaceae > Pseudoalteromonas > Pseudoalteromonas sp. bablab_jr010. Next base: position 85,720 of record NZ_JACDWV010000148.1, read on the forward strand.
AGCGCGAGTTTAACCGCGAAATGCAAGGTATTGCTAAAAGCGATGAAGAAGCGATTTTTTACCAGTTTGATTTTTGGGTTGACCGTTTACACGACTGGGTACCATACGGTGCATGCGACCCAAGTATGGGTAAAACAGAAAAATCTGACCCAAGTGCGATACTTGTTGGCTTTTATTCAAAAGACTTACAAAAGCTTCACGTGGAATACGAAAGCCGTAAAGTACGCGGTACCAGCCGCTTACTTAACGACATAATTCGCGCTCAAAAAGAATATAACTGCTTAGTGTGGGGCTTTGAGAATAACAACGCCTTTGACTTTATGCGCAGCGAGTTTATCACCAAAGGATTAGAGCAGGGCATTGCACTGCCTTTACGGGGCGTTACGGCCACATTACCAGCTGAAGAACGTATAGGATCACTCGAAACCTATGTGACCAATACACCTGCACAAATAGCCTTTCATTCACGCTGCCGATTATTGCTCGACGAACTCGAAAACTGGCCAGAAAAACAAACAACACACCACTACGACTTGAGTTGTGCCTTAGCTATTTTATGGATGATAGCCAGCACTGGCGCAGGCGGTATGCCTAGAGTTCGAAGCCGCAAAGTAACCAAACAAATAGGGGGCTATCATGTTTAAGTCTAAGCCACGCATTAATTCACGGGCTTATGGTGCCCTAGTTCGTATGTTTGACCAAAACCAATTGGACCCTGGCTTATCGTCATTGATCACAGAGCTACCAAACCCTGATCCAATTTTACGTAAAGCAGGTAAAAACACGGCTATTTATGAAGAAATAGCCCGTGACGCGCACATTATTGGTGAGCTTCGTTCATTGCGTAGCGGTTTATATAGCTTTAATACCGAGTTAGTGCCTGGTGGTACAGATGCGGCCAGTATGAAAAGTTACGAGTTAGCAAAACAGTTTTTTAAGCGTAAACCATGCAAGCATACAGAGTGGGCCGATATGGATTGGCACAACTACAGTGCGATTTTACATGGTTTCAGTGTGACGCATTTGGGCAAGTTTATTAAACGTGATGGTTCGTGGCAGCCTGAATATGTTGAAACATGGCGTAATAGCCGCTTTGCATTTAATAGCGATCACGAGCTGCTTGTAAAAACAAAAGAAAACCCGCAAGGCGAAGAAGTAGACCCGCGTCGTTGGTCGTGCGTTCGTCATATGCCCAGTGCAACAAACCCATATGGCATTGCACTACTAAGTAGCTGCTTTTGGCCATGGATGTTTAAGCACGGTGGCTTTAAGTTCTTTGTTCAATTTTGTGAGCGTTTTGGTGTGCCGTTCCCTGTTGGTAAATACCCCATTGGTGCAAAAGATGCTGATATAGACAGCCTTTTAAATGGACTTGCTAAGTTAGTACAAGACGGTATAGCCGCAATACCTGACGATACCAGTATTGAAGTACTTGAAAGTAAGTTATCGGGTGAACCAATTCCTGAGCGTTTAATTAATTTCTGTAATGCTGAAATGAGCAAGGCGCTCACTAGCCAAACACTAGCCACAGAGCAAAAGAACGGTGGCGCACGTGCTGCAAGTGAAACACATGCAAAACGCGCTGGCGATAATCAACGCGCAGATAGGGCGCTTGTAGCCTCTTACCGCAATCAGCTCATCAATACCCTTCACACTGTTAACTTTGAGGGTGGCGAGCCACCTCAATTCATATTTAAAGATAAGCGCGAAATTAATACCGATACGGTAAGCCGTGTTCGCGAATCTGCCCGCATCGTGCCTGTAAGCACTGAGTGGGCATACAAGGAATTGGGTATTCCTAAACCTAAACCAGGTGAAGACATTCTAGAAGTACCAGACGATGGTCAAGGCATTGCCTCAGCTGCTAAAAGCACAGAATTTGCTAAATCCGATGCTGCTAGTACTGAAATTAGCGATGAGTTTGATGTATTCGATCACGCTTCAAACGACACCATTGAAACGATTTGGCATTTTGCCCAGGCATCAAAAGACCTGGACGAACTTAAGCAAAAAATAACCTCACAATTCCCAACTATCTCTGAGTCTGCTTTAGCACAAGTGGCTGAGCAAGCTATGCAATATGAGTTTATGGCGGGTATGAACGAGGCTAATTCTAAAACTGTGGAGATAGACGATGAATAACATTCCTGAAGGTTACTTAAAAGACGGTAAAGGCAATTTAGTGGCAATTGCTAACGTTAAACAAACGGATTTGATCAAAGATGAGTTTGTACAAAAAGCCTGTGCGAAAGCACTCGAAATGCAGGAAAAACTAGCTGAGTTCAAACGTTCATTGATGGCTGAAGCTGACGACTTTATAGAGCTTTTAGCGCAAGAACATGGTGTTAGTTTAGGTGGTAAGAAAGGCAATACGCAGTTACGTTCATTCGATAACACTTTGCGCGTGAACATTCAAACACAAGAACGTATCGAGCTTGGCCCTGAGCTATCTCTTGCTAAAAAGCTGATTGATGAGTGCCTAGATGAATGGACCGAAGGCGGCAATCAAAACATACGAGCCATTGTCAGTAAAACCTTTAATACCGATAAGCAAGGATCATTAAACCCGCAGCGTATCTTGGCGTTACGCAAGCTTGAAATCACTGATGAAAGCGGTAAATGGCAAAAGGCGATGAATATCATTGCAGAGTCTGTAGGTGTTATCGATTCATGCCGTTTTATCCGCTTTTACAAGCAGGACGAGAAAGGCATTGAACAAGCTATTTCACTTGATATAGCAAAGCTGTAGCGGGGCGCTTATGTCTATTTCTAAAGAGCAATGGGATAAGGTTGAAAGTGAACTTGCAGGGACTTTTGGTAGTGCTTTATTTAAATTGGGCGAACATGAAATTTCAATCCAGCGTGTTAGAAAATCAGAGTCTACCACTGTCTTAGCTGTTTATATCGATGGCTATATAAAAGGTGAATGGCACACAAAAGAAGAAACCCGTCCTGACTGTTTAGGACAGGTATGGCGGAAGCGCTATCTCTCCATTTTTAAACAGGCAGATATCAAACAGATTATTAAAATCTTTGGGAAACGCGAAGCTAAAAAACGCTACCCCAACTTATATGAGAAAAAGGAATTTCTTGATTGTTATTTTACGACAGCTAAATCATTAGTTCGCCAATTCAAAAGGATCAAGGGTATCGAATTAATACTTATTGGTGGCGTACCTTACGAGTCAATGGAGGCTTAAATGGAACCGATCACAATTGCACTTGGTCTTGCAAAACTAACTGGCCTAGATAAAAAAATAGGTAACTGGATAGGGGGCACAAATGGTGAAGCGGTTGCTTCAAAAGTCGTTGATATGGCCCAAACCTTAACGGGTTCAGCTTCACCAGAAGAAGCATTAAACCGTATTAAAGACTCTGAAAAATTCGCGCATGAGTTAAGAACAACATTACTCAACCGAGAGAAAGAACTTGACGAACTTGCATTTAAAAACACCCAGAGTGCCCGCAATATGCAGATCCAAGCACTTAATCAGGATGATAAGTTTCCTAAACGCTTCATCTATTATTATGCGTGGTTTTGGTCAATTATGACGTCTCTATATATAGGCTTTATCACGTTTATGCCTATTCCTGAGAGCTCTACACGCTTTGCGGATACTATTTTAGGCTTTGTTTTAGGCACTGTTATAGCGTCAATATTGAATTTCTTCTTTGGTAATAGCCGTGATAACTCGCGTCGAAATGAAATTCAAGACATTCAACAGTCATTAAAAGAGCACTAAAATGGCTCTATCAGCTCCACAATATGGCGACCTTGTTAAATTCAAGGAAGCCATTTCACACTTTCAAGACAAAATTAAGCTGACAAGTGAGTCATATAAAGACTTACAGGGTTTAATTCACGCCAAAGCATTCACCGTTGCAGGTGCAACAGAAATCGAGATCCTGAACGAGCTATATATTGCTGTAGATAAAGCAATAAGTGATGGCGAGACCATATCGGACTTTAGAAAGCGCTTTGATAAAATCGTTGATGATCACGGCTGGTCTTATAAAGGTAAGCGTGGCTGGCGAACCCAAGTAATTTACCAGAACAACAAAAACACAGCACGAGCAGCAGGGCGCTGGGAACAACAGAACCGATTAAAAGAACGTAGACCTTATTTACTTTACCTGACCGCTGGTGATAGCCGAGTTAGGCCTGACCACAATCGATGGAACTATATATTACTGCCTGTAGATCATCCATTTTGGGACACACATTATCCGCCAAATGGCTATAACTGCAGATGTAAGGTGGTTTCACTGAATAAACGTGATATTGCACGTATGGGCTTATCAATCACAAAACCAGAGTCTGTTAATAAGTTTATGCAGTCATTCAAGGTGGTCGATGCTTCAACAGGTGAAGAACTTGATAAGTTACCTGGCATAGATCTAGGTTGGGACTATAATCCTGGTAAAGCATGGTTAGGTGCAGACATAGCAGCTGGTAAGTCAGTGGTGAAGTTATCGAAAGAACTTCAACAACTAGCGGTACCGCAATTTAATGAAGCTGTTTTGAAGTCGCAGCAGTATTATAAAAAGCAGGTAAATTTAAAAGCAGCTCAGATTGCACTTAAAAAGCCGGTAGTTGATGGCCAAGAATTTACGTTAGGGCACTTGCCTGCATTTTTCTTAAATGAGCTATCACGTAAAAATGCACCTATATATAGTAGCGCTGTTACGATTAGCAGCTCACAAATTGAAAAGCTATTAGCTGGCCAACTAACAGTTGAACAAATCCACCAGCTAATGAACGCAATTCAAAAGCCAAATGCGTACACATATATAGATAACAAAATTAGAATGACGTACCAGGGCTTTATGATCACAATCGAACTGGGACCAAACTTTAATACAGTTGTTGCAGCAGAAAAGATTTAAAGATTGCTCGCTGAGAATATTTAAAGAGCGTTTAAATGGCGTTTAAAGTGCGTTTAAAGAAAAGTTAAACGATCAGGAATGATCTAATTCTAAACGTAAAATGAGCAGGAATGATCGCATAATGAGTCAGTTTGAACGGTTAGAGTCTAAAAACAAGCGTAATTCAAAAATCATGAATTTTCGGCTTGGGATTAGCAGAGGTCAGTATTTACGGGCTTTTCCAAAACACGAGGGCGAAAATCTCCATACCTCCATAATTCTAGAAATGAACAACCCCTTACAACAAAGTAAAAATGTGGATTTCATAAAAAGCTATAAATTAGTGAAAACCCATATTAAGCAAAAAAAGGGCTAAAAAACCTTAAAATCTAACGACTAATGAACCTGCTTATAAAGATAAATATGTTATTTAACATAATATAAATTATAGGAAGTAAAGTACCTATATATAGCGATACCTATTCTCATTGCATGTTAAGTCCAATACTAGACGGTATCGGACATTAAGGTGGTGTTTTATCATATTATTCATTTTATTAGTGCTTGTTTCTTGAGCTTAGTTATCTCATGACTTATATTAAAACTATCAACTTGAGATGTAACGATAAGATGTAAACGATATGGAATTTGTGAAGCCGTTAGAACCTATTCTGATAATCGATGATATGCAAGATATCCGCGACTATCTAAATCAAATTTTAACTGGTCTTGGTTTTGACGATATTTTAGAAAGTCGAGATTTTGAATCAGCTAAAACCGTAATTGAAGAAAAGTCGCCTAACGTAATCTTTCTTGATATTGAACTACCTAACACTGACGGTACGGAAATTCTTGAATACTTAAATGACCGCCATCCACATACTCATGTTGTTATGTGTTCTGGTCATAATAGTCTTGAGAATGTGCAAAACACCTGGGAATTAGGTGCTAAGGGTTTTATCGCCAAACCATTCAACGCAAAAAAAGTCGACTCTGTTATGAAACGTCTAGAATTGATGGAAACCATAACAAATTAAGTAGTTTATGAATTCGACAATCCAACTCATTATAGATGACCTATCAACGGTTATTTTTGGTAAGCAACAACAAATCAAACTCGCCCTTACGTGTTTATTTAGTGAAGGCCACCTGTTAATTGAAGATTTACCAGGCATGGGAAAAACCACGTTATCTCATGCACTTGCCGCAGTTCTTGGCTTGTCGTATCAACGTATTCAATTTACTAGCGATTTATTGCCTTCTGATATTCTTGGTACAAACATCTTTGATGCAAAAGAACATAGTTTTTCTTTTCATCAAGGTCCTGTATTCAGCCAAGTTGTTTTAGGTGATGAAATTAATCGTGCAGGTCCTAAAACACAAAGTGCACTGTTAGAAGCAATGGAAGAAAAACAAGTTACGGTAGATTCGGTTAAACACGCCCTACCGTCACCATTTTTTGTGATTGCTACGCAAAATCCAGTGCATCAATCTGGTACTTATCCATTACCTGAGTCACAATTAGACCGTTTTTTCATGCGTATTAGTTTAGGTTTTCCTGATAAACAAGCTGAGAAAAACCTCATTTTAGGTTTAAACAATCGTAATTATGACAACTTGCCTGTTCGTATTAATCCTGAGCAACTTACTGTAATTCAAAAAGAAATTAACACAGTAACGATCAGCAACTCGGTGGTTGATTATATCCTTGAGCTCGTTGCGTTTACTCGCCAAGATAACCATTTTGTAAACCCATTATCACCAAGAGCGAGCATTGCGCTTGCCCGAGCTGCAAAGTCATGGGCGTATATTGAAGGTCGTGATTTTGTAATGCCTGAAGATGTACAAGCGGTTTTCCCTAGTGTGACTGATCACAGGCTTGGCTTAAACGCTGGTGACAGCGGCTATGCACTTAAACATGTGCCCGTAAGCTTATAAAACATGTTTAAGCGCCCTGCTTTTGTTAATCAATTTCGTCAGTCAGTTTTTAATAAGTTATTAAAAAACAAGCATAAAACTAACGAAATTGAGCTTCAGCATAAAACAATTTATGTATTACCCTCAAAACTTGGTGGGCAGTTTTTACTAATTGCCTTACTGAACTTTGTGATGGGCATTAACTATCAAAACAACTTGATTTTAGCCATGGCGTATTTAATGGTGGTTGTTTTAGTATTTGCGATACTCACCGGCTATAAAAATGTGCGAGGTTTGTCGGTTAAATACCAATCAGTTAATGAAAGTTATGCGCCAAAAGCCCCTTTTGCGCGTTTTCAAATTCACGCACGATCATACTGTGAGCTTATAAAACTGGTTAATGACAACCTTGAATCTGAAACTGTATCACTGCAAAACAAAGAGAAAAAGACCGTTGAAATAGCGCTTAAATGTAGTGAACGTGGTGCATATGGCTTTGATAGAATAAAAATCATTAGCCACTTTCCATTTGGTTTGGTGTCTGTGTGGAGTTATATAGAGCCAACCGAAACCGTGTATGTTTACCCACAGCCTATCGCCACTGAAAAGCTTGATACTCAGCTCCATGACAATGAAGAACACGACGGTGATAACGCTCAAGTTAATGCCGGTAATGATGACTTTTATCAGCTTACCCCTTTCGTACAAGGTACAGCACTTAATAAGGTATCGTGGAAACACTTCGCTAAAACTCAGCAACTATTAACGAAAGAATTTACCAGTGATACATCACAGGAATTAGCGCTTAATTTCAATATGTTAAGTGGCAATAATGAGCATAGATTAAGCCAGTTATGTTTTTTGGTGAACCAATTAACCGACCAACACATGGCGTTTTCGTTAACCTTACCCAATAAACACATAGCGAAAGGCCAAGGGATCAATCATCAAACAACCTGCTTGCAAGCATTAGCGGAGTTTTAAGTATGAATACGCCGCTTATAAATACTGTTTTATCACTGCTGTTTATTGTTACCAGTGGCTTTTTGTTTACTGAAGTACCTACTCCATTCTTAGCCATATTGGCAGGCCTGAGTTTTTTAAACCTGTTTTTAGGTAAGTTTTATAAAAAACTAAATGGATTGGTGGCGAATATTTTGGCTGCGGTTTGCTTAGTAGCCTTATTTGTTCTGGTTGGCGTGAGCGATACAGTCAAGTTATTTGTATCCATGATGCTACTTGCTAGCAGTTTTAAATTGCTACAAGCGAAAACCGTTAAACAGTATCAAACTGTGTGTTTACTGGTGTTTTTTAACCTTTCAACGGTGTATTTGTTTCATCAAGGATTATTTGAAACCTTGATAGTCAGTGTACTTTATATTGTTAACTTCGCGGTACTAGGCTATTTAACTAGCCCTCAAAGCTTTAAGGCCGCTAACAAACAAAGTTTTAAAACCATACTACTAGCCTTACCCATAGCGGCGTTTTTGATTTTATTTTTACCTAAAATTCCAGCGTTTTGGCAGCTACCGGGGCCAAAGCTTGCTAAAACGGGGTTATCAGAGCAGGTTAACCCCTTTTCGATTGCGAAATTAGCAGAGTCAGATGACTTAGTTTTTCGGGTAGAACAACAGCCAGAGCAAGCTTTACAAACCCCCTATTACTGGCGCAGCCTTATTCATGATGAGTTTAATGGCAGTGAATGGTTAATATCGGACATTTTGAAATCGCAACAATTTAACCCAATTCGCCGTACAATTACTCAAAGTAATGGTGTTAATTATCAGGTTATTGCAGAGCCTTCATCTTCTAATTGGCTTTTTGCAGTTGGCTTTGCGCAAAGTGATAATTCTGATGTGCACTCAACCTACAATGGTTTGTTAAAACGAAAAGGTAACTTAAACAAAAACATTAAATACGCGGCAACCAGTAGTGAGGCTATGCTGAGTCTAAATGACTTTGAGAAACGCTTATATACCCGCTTACCGAAAACAACTAATCCACAAACAACGGCACTGGCAAACCAGTTGGCTGCTGAGCATGAAAATGCGCAAGCTTACTTTAACGCACTACTTGATTACTTTAATCAGCAGCAGTTTGCTTACACATTAACACCTACACCCATGTATGGTGATAATACGCTAGACCAGTTTGTGTTTGATACCAAACGTGGCTTTTGTGGCCACTATGCCAGCACCGCTGCATTTATGTTTCGTGTTGCCGGTTACCCTGCCCGTGTTGTGTCGGGTTATTTAGGCGGAGAACAAACTAAAGCCGCTACGCTTAACATTTACCAATATGATGCCCATGCTTGGGTCGAAGTGTTCTTTGATGAAAAGTGGCATATTTTTGATGCTACCTCTGTTGTTGCCCCGGAGCGTTTAAACGGTTCGTTATCACAACTGGGGGATTTAAACGATAGCTTTAACGACAATCTTAACTTTGGCCTAAAGCGCTGGAGTCATTTTAAAGCAATAAACTGGCTGCGAATTCACCTTGAAGAGCTCGACTATAAATGGACTAACTGGGTGCTTACGTTTGACCAAGAATCACAACAAAGTTTATTTGATTCTCTGTTTGGCAATAAGTCAGCATGGCTAACACCTTTAATTGTGTTAGGTACATTATTACTAAGCTTTACTGGCTATTTCTTATATAGCAAACGCCCTATTCGAAGTAGAGAGCCGCTGGTTGATGACATCACTAAGCTATACCTGTGGGCAAAAAAGCAAGGCATTGAGCCAGTTGATACCAACACGCCACTGCAAAATATTGCTTTAATTAAACAGCAAAAGCCTAGAACAGAGGCATATTTAAGTGAGTTTGAGCAAATAATCATCGAAGTACGTTATCAACAGCAATCATATAACCAAAATCGCAAAAACCGCGTACGAGTTCTGTTAAACTCTCTCAAAACAGCCAAATAGAGAACAATATGAATGCAGTAATTGTCGGCGTTATGTTGATGCTGATCCTGACACTTTGTCGAATTAATGTCATTGTGGCGATGACGGTAAGCGCAATTGTTGCGGGTTTGACCGCAGGCCTTGGTTTATCACAAACCGTTAATGCATTTAATGATGGCTTATCGGGCGGCGCTGAAATAGCACTGAGCTATGCGATGTTAGGTGCATTTGCGGTGGCTATTTCTAAGTCGGGTTTAACCCGTATTTTAGCGTCTAAGTTACTAAAGCAAGTAAACGACAATAGCCATAAAGGCGAAACGACGCTTAGTTATCTTATATTAAGTATTATTTTACTGTGTGCGATCTCGTCGCAAAATTTGATACCCGTACATATTGCTTTTATCCCAATTCTAATTCCGCCTCTGCTTGTTGTATTCAACAAGTTACGCCTTGATAGACGTGCTATTGCGTGTATCTTAACCTTCGGCTTAGCCACCTCTTACATGGTGCTACCTTATGGTTTTGGTGGCATTTATTTATACTCGATACTACACAAAAACCTCACTGAAAATGGCTTAGAGATTGTTAATACTCAAGTGCCGATGGCAATGATCATTCCAGCCATTGGGATGTTATTTGGTTTATTGGTTGCGGTGTTTATATCTTATCGAAAACGCCGTAGTTACGAGTCTCACAGCCTAACAGAGCAACAGCAAGAGGTTGTCATTGAACAGCCTAAAAAGGTTTTAGCAGTGGGAATTACCGCCGTACTTTGTTCATTAGTGGCACAAAATATTAGTGGCTCTATGATCCTGGGTGGTCTTGTTGGGGTAGCTATATTTACCTTATTCGGTGTTGTAAAACTTGAACAAAACGGCGATGTATTTAGTAAAGGCATTGCTATGATGGCGATGATTGGCTTTATTATGATTTCGGCGCAAGGTTTTGCTTCAGTGATGAAAGCAACCGGTGATGTAGCTTCATTAGTTAGCTCTGCCGCAGGGTTGATTGAGGGTAACAAACCCCTTGCCGCTGCGTTAATTTTACTGGTTGGCTTATTAATCACCATGGGCATTGGTAGCTCGTTTTCGACGGTGCCAATTATAGCCACCCTGTTTGTACCACTTTGTATGGAACTAAACTTTTCTGTTATGGCTACTGCGGCACTGGTTGGTACTGCTGGTGCGCTAGGTGATGCGGGCTCCCCTGCCTCTGATTCAACACTTGGCCCAACATCTGGCTTAAATGCAGATGGTCAACACGACCATATTTGGGACTCTGTCGTGCCTACTTTTATCCATTTTAATATTCCACTACTGATTGCTGGCTGGGTTGCGGCAATGGTGTTGTAAAATTAGTATTGTTTATTTTAAAGCCCCAATTTGGGGCTTTCTTATTGGCTGAATAAAATACGTAAAGCACGATTTAAATCATGAAATCTGATTGGTTTAGTAAGCACTTTGTCCATTCCGGCTTCTAAGCAAGCGCTCTTATCTTGTTTAGAAGCATTTGCAGTTAATGCCACAATAGGTATGGTGAGGTTTAGTTTCTCGCGCATGTACTTAGTTGCACTTATTCCATCCATAACCGGCATCATCATATCCATAAGAACCAAATCAAAAGTACTTGCTTGCACTTTTTCAATTGCCTGCTGGCCGTTATCTGCAAGTGTTACATGATGGTTAAGTTTTTCTAGGAATGTCTTAATTAACACCTGATTCGTTTTATTATCTTCTGTTACTAAAATAGAAATCGGCTCAAGTGACTGTTCTTGTTCCTGTGTGTGAGTGGTCTCTTTTACCAAGGTAAAGGGTATCACTATCGTAAATTTAGTGCCTACGTTAGGCTCACTAACAACAGTGATAGTTCCTTTCATAAGATCGACCAGACTTTTTGTAATACTCAGCCCAAGACCTATCCCTTCAGCTTGCCTGTTGACGCCATCATCATGTTGTTTGAAAGCGTCATAGATTGTCTCAAGTTGAGACTGAGACATACCTTGCCCTGTATCCGAGATCTCAAAAATAAGTTCTTTTTCGGTACTATCAACTTTAAAATTAACAGTACCAACTTTAGTAAATTTAATCGCATTATCTAAAATATTAAATAGGATCTGTCCAACGCGAGCACTATCTATATCGATAGTTTTAGGTAATCCCGTTTTTATTTCAGATGAAAAAATAACGCTCGTGCTTTGGCTTGTTTCTAAGAATTGAGAAGCGATATTTTTAACCAATGTATAAATGTCTGTCGCTTTGACATCAAGTTGCAGTGAGCCACTTTCGATTTTTGAAAAATCTAAAACATCGCTTATCAGATCTAGAAGAAGGTCTGCACTAGTATTAGCGTAATTTAACCACCTACTCTGTTTTTCATTTAACTCAGAGTCAGCGAGTAGTTCTAACATGCCAACAATGGCGTTCATTGGGGTTCTTATTTCATGCGACATAACAGTTAAAAATTGCGATTTTGCAAGACTGGCTTCTTCAGCCTTGTTCTTCGCTAGATTAAGTGCATACTCTCTATCTTTATTTACTGTTATATCTTTTGCAATACCCATATAGCCTTTGAAATGGCCATTTGCATCATATTGCGGTTTACCACTAAAAGACACCCAAGCTTGAGGTGATGAATTTATCTCAAATTCAAAATCTATAAATTCATTTTGTTCTGACAATAAGTGTTTAAATTGAGACCACTTTTTTAACTGCGTTTGTTCATGTTCAGTTATTACATCGTCAAATGTTTTATTCAGGAAATGCCTTTTGTATAGATTGTTTGCTACGTTTGAGGTTAATACGTTTGTAAACAGATTATTTTCTGTGGTTTTCCAAAACCATTCACTGGCAAAGTCATTAAATAGATTTGAAAGCTCAGCTAAACGGCTTAATAGTGAAGTCGAATGAAATTTTTGCCTGTTAAGCCTCGTTTGATGTTCTAATTGATGTGCAACTTGTTGAAGTAAAATTTGTAATGGCATTGATTCAAGTTCGTTAAAACAAGCTCCTGGTTCAATAGATAAAAATACCAGGCATTGAGCTTTACCAAATCCTGTTTTTACTTGAAAGACTAAAGCACTCTCTACATTGCTTGGGGTTCTAAACATGCTGCTATTGTTAATCTCAACCCATAACATTGAGTCATCAATCAAAGCATCAATAAACAATGTTTCATCAAAATCGAAATACTTCATAGTACGCATTTCGACTGATGCTTTATTGTTTTCAATATTAATTAAGCAAAGCTCATTAAAACTAAAATAAGGATTAAGTAAAACTTGAAGTTCTTTTTTAACAGTTTGATTTTCTGTTATTCCATTAAACTGTCTTAGCACAATTGGTAATTGCTCTAAGTTAATACCCGCCATGGCTTTTCCTATCAAAAATTGCATCGCATAATGCAAATATAGAAAAAAGAATTAGATTCATCCATATATTTTTTAAAAAATTATCGATATTTCATCATATTAGCTAAATCTTAAAAATGGTATGCCTTATGCTTTTAATTGGTATGAACTAATTAGGGTGAATCAAATGAAAATTGTATGTATTGGTGGTGGCCACGGCTTATCTCATATGCTTAGTGCAATTAGACCACATTGCGCAGAACTCACTGCAATTGTCGCAACAACTGATAATGGTGGTAGTACAGGAAAACTAAGAAATAGTCAGGGGGGCGTTGCTTTAGGTGATATAAGACGTTGTTGCCTACAACTTGCCGATGATGACTCATTAGTACATAAAGTATTTCACCATCGCTTTGAAGGCGGTGAGTTAGATGGTCATAGTTTAGGTAATTTAACACTGCTAGGGTTATCACAACAAACTAACTCTGCGACTCAGGCAATTGCTTGGTTCAATGCGATGTTGGGCAATTCTGAAACCATTTTACCAATGTCTGATGAGCCAACCGATTTATTAGCTGTTTTACCAAACGGTGAAAAAATTATTGGTGAATGCCAGATAGACTCGCTAACTCAGTTACCTGAATATGTCACTCTATCTCAAAATGTAAATGCGGCTCCAGGTGCTGTTGAAGCAATACATAATGCTGACTTAATTTTAATTGGTCCTGGTAGCCTGATAACCAGTGTTATGCCAGCTATGCTTGTAGAAGATATCGCTCAAGCAATTAACATGACTTCAGCGTGTCGAGTGTTTATAGAAAATATTGCAAAAGAAACAAGTGTAATTAAATCATTAGATTTAAAACCCGTTGATTGGCTTGAAAGTATGCTGGGATATTCATTTTGTGATTTAAGTATTTCACACGACGCACTTAGCGAAATTGTTTCACATTTTGATGATGTGATTAAAACACCAAATCAGCAACATGATATTGAACAACTTAGTACAGTTTTTGGTGAGATACTTAAAATGCCATTAATTTTGGAGGCTGATAAATCAAGCCGAACTGATCAAGCTGTTTCCATGCTTTAGTGTTAGTGAAAATTGGTCTTGCAGTGTCTCGATTAAATCATGCAATTCATGATCGAATTGTTCAGCTTTGGCTTTGTGCTCAATTTGTTCAGCAATAGAACCTACAGAAAGCGCGCCATAGCTTCGGCTACTACTTTTCAGACTATGAGCATTTAAAGAAATAGTTGCTTGTTTTGTTGTATCAGCAATATCGTTAACAATTTGTGTGGATTCAGTGAGGTACACTTGTAGTAGCTGTTTTGCTAGGTCTTCACCAACATCCTGTTGCAATTGTGCAAATGTAGCAGTATCTATCATGTTTTTTCCTTGGAGTAGATATGAAGTACAGTGTTATTTTATTTGTAGATTCAAGCATCATTGGCGGCATCGAAAGCCATATCATCGCCCTATGCAATTTGCTTGAACAATATAATATTAAAAGCTCAGTTTTGTTTTATCAAGATCATAATAACATCGCATTTTACAATCGTTTAGATAATGCAAATATTGACTACCAATTTGCGGGCGGATGTTTTTTAGATTTATACAAAATTATCAAAGAGTTACCATCTAGCTCGTTACTTCATACTCATGGTTATAAAGCAAGTATATTAGGCAAGCTCGCTTGCTTAATGCAAAGTCGCCGTTGTATATCTACTTATCATGCCGGTGAGCAAGGTCAGGGACTCGTTTATTTATATAACAGGCTTGATAAGCTTTTAAGCTACTTTTCATTTAATTTTGCCGTTTCAGATATTCTTTCAAAACAGATTTACAAAGCAGAACTACTGGAAAACTTTATCAGTTTGAATAATAAATCTAAGCACTCAATAAACATTGAGATAGATCCAGTTAACGTTGGCTTTGTTGGCCGCTTATCTTACGAGAAAGCCCCTGATATATTTATTGAGACTGCTAAACAGTTTTCATCTGAATATCTTAATTTTCATATGTTTGGTGATGGACCAATGGCAAGTGAATTAGATTTAACAGCAATAACTTATCATGGACAATGTGAGCCAGAACAAATATGGCCACATTTAGATGTATTGGTTGTTTGTTCAAGGGCCGAAGGTTTACCTATGGTTGTCCTTGAAGCAATGTCTAATGGTGTACTAGTGATTTCTGCACCTGTTGGCCAACTTGCGAAAATCATTGAACATTTAAAAAATGGCTTACTAATGACTGATTCAAGCACTGATGCATTAGTAAACCAATTAAATTACTTACGATCACTCAGTGCTGAACAAAAGCGCAACATGCTCAAAAATGCTAAGCAATTAGTTGAGCAACGTTTTTCAGGTAAACAGCAATTTGAACAATTAAATAAGGTTTATACCGCTAGCTTACCTGCATTTCCTCCCAACTCTTGATTTTTCTGTAAAGTGTTGAAGGACTCACATCTAACAAGGCCGCTGCTTTTGGAATATTGTTATCACAAGCATCGATAGACTGTTCTATATAGCGTTTTTCAACTAACCAAAGGGGTTCTATATCTGACTGAGAAAACTCTGCTGGTTTTTCATCAATTGAAATTATTTCTGAAGATATAGGCGTACTATCCTCAAATTGTGTTTTAACCCTATGACTTGGTTCAGAAGCTGCCGTTTCGACTGACTGGTTTTGGCTATGAGGTAAAGCAGGGATCATATTTGTTTCTATATAATCCTCATTGTGAAGTACGAGAATATTTCTAATTGTATTTTCTAGTTGTCGAACATTACCCGGCCAACTGTATTTTAAAAACATGTTTTTAACAGCATCAGACATGCCCCTGTAACTACGCCCTTCCTCTTTACTAATTTTTTTGAATAAGGCATCTGCTATCTCAATAACGTCTCTGCCACGTTGATTAAGAGGTGGTAAAGTGACAGGAATAACATGTAAACGATAATATAGATCCTCGCGGAAACGCCCTTCTTTAACCTCAAGCAAAGGATCACGATTTGTTGCACAAACAAAACGTACATCAACTTTAACCTCTTTTTCACTCCCTACTTGCTGATAACAACCAGTTTGAATAAAGCGCAAGAGTTTACTCTGAAGATTAATATCCATTTCGCAGAGCTCATCTAAAAATAAAGTTCCTCCATCAGCTTGGCCGGCAGCCCCTTCACGGTTTGCAATGGCCCCTGTAAATGCGCCTTTTAAATGTCCAAAAATCTCACTTTCAATTAAATCTTTAGGAATTGCGGCACAATTCAAAGCAACAAAGGGTTTATTTGCACGCGGAGATGCCAGGTGCACTGCACGGGCACATAATTCTTTTCCTGTACCACTTTCACCAGTAATAAAAACGGTTGCTTTGCTTGCTGAGGCAGATTTAATAATTTGGTAAACAGATTGCATTTCAGCAGAGCTGCCAATCAAATCAAAGTACTGTCCATTCTCATAGGTACTTTTGTATGTTTTTACGGTTTGCTTTAAGTCTTTTAGTTTTAATCCGTTATTTACAGTGATCCGAAAACGATCCGCTTCAATGGGTTTTTCTAAAAAGTCACTTGCACCTAATTTAATTGCTTTAATGGCCATTTCTTTTGTTGCATGGCCTGTTAAGACAATTACCTGCGGAGAGTTATCAGCATTTAATGATGATAAAATATCAAGGCCATTCATATCCGGCAGCATGACATCTAATATGATCAGGTCTGGTTGAAATTCTTCTAAAGCAGCTATCGCCTGCTCGCCGGTGTAAGCGATGCGCGTATTTACACCCGTGGGTATTAAGTATGACTGGTACATTAAAGCCAGTGACTCAGTATCTTCAACAATGAGAATTTTAGGTGGCATTGGTATGTCCTTATTTTAATAGCTGTTGAGATAAAGTGATTATGATACAAAACCTTACTAATAGCTTAGTGTGAAATCGCTCAGTTTGTAAACTCAAACTTTAGTGTTTGTTGATCACAATGAGTGATGCATCATCAACTTCTTCAGATAACTTCACTTGACTGGCTTGCCATAAACCATATGCAAAATCTTCATTGTAGAGTTTGTTTGCGTTTAATTTCGATACTATTTGATCCACTTCATCTAAGTGCTGGTTATCTAACCAACCATCTGTAAAGATTAATATGTGCTCAACCTCAGCTAGTTCATATTGGTAATGCTTAAATTGATGTTGATCATAAAGGCCAAGCAAAGGATCTGTCCCAACTAGCTGCTCTAAACGGCCTTGTTTATTAATAACACAAGGCGCAGGATGACCCGCATTGAACCAATGTAAACGGTTATCTTCGATATAAATTATCAACAAGGTTACTAAGCTTGATTTACATAAGCGCTGCTCAGAAAGGGCTCTATTCAACATAGGTAGTACGGTCTCTAAAGGGATCTCTGTTGCTAAACAACCACTTAAAAAACCTTTAATAGCAAAGCTCTCTTTTAAAGCGACTAGACCATGTCCCATCATATCGCCAATTACCACGGCGTTGCTATGCTGGTGGGGATACAAACAAAAATCTCCCCCCATTTGGCTTATAATTGAGCCAAAATTATAAGCGTTATACGTTTCTAGCTCACGTTTGGTTGGCGCTCTTTCCTCATTAACAAAGTACTTTAAAGCAGAGAACCGATGAACAATTCTTTCAATACTTTGCAGTAATCTAGTTTTGGTAACAGGTTTAACTAGGTAATCATCAACGCCGAGCATATTAATTCTTTTTATCAACTCTTCACTGTCATCCCCCGTGAGCATAACAACTGATAAATTAATTTTTAGATTTGACTGGTTTAGTCGTTTTAATAGCGGCTCACTCGTACCATTTTTAAGCTTGTGGTCTAACAGTAAAATCGTCGCACCTGAGGTAAGGATCTCTTGCCAACCTGATTCAATGTCTTCGCAACAAATTACTTGAAAATGTTCAGATAAATAGGCTTTAAGCAGAGCCAATTGTGACTTATCATCATCAATGTATATCAATGTTGGCCGCTTATCGATATTGTTTAAACAGAAAGAAAATGTATTAAATTGATGATGAGTATTATAGCTAGCATTAGGAAAATAATGCTTGATAAGCGCAACCCCCATCCCCCCTTCAACAAGCTCACCGCTGTCTATTTCCCAATTTGATGAGTGATTATTAAAAATATCATAACTTTTAAATGAATCTTTAAATTCAATTCGTAACTGCTGGTTTGATACTTTAAATATACTAAATAACAAAGGCTTATCATTTTTCTTTGTGTGGCGTAGTAAATTAGTTAAATACTCGGTTGCTACAAGGCCTGCAGCATCAATGTCTTGGTGCTTGACACTAATTGCAGTAAGGATATGTTTTAAAACAAGCCGTATCTCACTCACTATCGGCCAATCTAGCGTATAACTCTTTTGATAAAGGCAGTCCATTTGTCTCTCAATATGCAGTAAACAACCAACGTTGTTTAATTATTTTATTTATTAGGTAATTAGAAAGTTTAGGCCATTTATGTTGGCGCGTTTTAAGTGACTCAATCAAACGTGTACCCAGTGGAGCAAAGTTATGCTGTGCGACTACAATTTTAATCTCAGTCAATCCTGCTTGCTCTAGATTTGTAATGCCATGGCACAGTGCTTCTTCATCATTTAAACCTAATGAAACAGTCAAAAATGTCATGTCAGTACATAAGCTTAGCGCATGTAATGGTACATTGCCTCGATTACACTTAAGTGCTGGGCTCATATCAATAAACACATAGTCATATTCTTGTTTTATTCTTTCAATTGCATCGTTTAGGATTGATTTGTTTTTAACTGATTCCAGCTCATTTAGATGCTGCATAGTTAAAATATCAACGTGATCTGTGCTAATAATATTCAATTGACAACTTATATCACTAAAGCACCATGGCCCAACGTCAGTACTTTGGTTCTGATCAAGTTTAAAAGGCGAAATTGGGTTCAAATCAATGATCAAAACTTTTTTTGATTGATTGCATAGTCTTGTTGCAACGCTAGTACATAAGGAAGTTGAACCCTCACTTCCTGTTAAAGATATAAAACAAATACAGCGAGCTTTAAGGTTATCAATTTCATTACAAACTGCTTCAAGCTCTTGGTACTGAGAAGGTATTAATTTCATAGGCCCACCACTAAAGCGATTACTGTTATGAAGTCGAGAAAGTTAGATTTAAATTGACTAATTAAATCCTGACCTTTATCTGGCACATAAAGCGTATCGCCGGCACGTAACACAGGGATATACGCTGAATTCGGATTCTTAACAAACTCTTCTAAATCAAATACACGAGACTGCTCTTTACAGCATGAATGATTAACCACCACAATTTTGTCTATGAGTGCAGAGCTTGATGGACCGCCTGCTTCTGCTAGTACGTCAAGTACCGTCATAGTGTCATCAAAGCTGTAACGACCAGGCTTTTCAACAGCCCCCATAATACGCACTACTTGCTCTTTAGGGGTACGTAACCAATCTTTATCTTTTTCAGGAATGTAGATGGTATCGCCTGGTAAAACGTGTGGAAAGAGTGTTTCATCGCCTGTTTCAAAATAAAGTGCGAGGTTTAACTTACTAACCTTTGCAGTGTTTCCATTACGATGGGTAATACGAATATTACGTAAATCTGCATTATCTGTAGGACCATCAGCCGCGGCTAAAATATCAATAAAATGCATATTGGTATTAAATGCATAGCGGCCCGGTGAACCAACTTGACCCATTATATAAATAGATTTACTTGATTCTTGGCGGATCCATTGCGATTTATTATCAGCAGGATCAACTGGCAGTTCCTCAACAATGATAGTGTCGCCAGCAATCAAGTTGGGTAGTTCATAGTTTCCTGCATCATTAATTGTATACTGCTCTAAATCGAAACGTTTAGTGACTTCACCGTTACGAACGATCTTTATATCATTGATATTTGCGCCTTTAGTTGGCCCGCCTGCATGCGCAAGTAAATCTGTGAAATCCATTTCGGGACTCCATTCATAACGGCCCGGTGATTGGATTGCGCCTATAATTTTAATTGCGCGTTTTGGTGGCACTTTCAACCAACTTTTTTCATTTTGGTCAGTCTTTTCTGGAACAAAAATCACATCTCCCGGGTTTAAGTTAGGCACTTTTACAGTCACAATTCCTTCACTGTAGCCTTGCAGATCGAATAATATACTTTCGCCCGATGGCGTTAAAATCTTAATCTGGCGAGTTTCTGCAAAGCGAGTCGGCCCGCCGGCATTCGCAAGAATATCTAAAAAGCTGGTACTATCGCCGGCCTCATAAGCACCCGGCTTTTGTACTTCACCCATGATGTAGACGGTACGTGATGTAGTGTTTACATCATCAACCATGATAGGCACGTAAATCGTAGAACCAGCTTTTAGTGCAGGCATTGTATCGTTGTTAGGTTTATCCAAATACGCTTTTAGGTCAAAAACAACAGGTGTTTTGTCTACGATAACGCGAATTTTGGTTACATCTGCGTAGCGAGTTACGCCTTCAGCTCGCATCAATGCATCTAATACACTCATATTTTCTTTGAATGAAAAACTACCTGGATTGTGGACTTCACCAAGTAAGGTGATTGCACTATTATCGCTGGCATCACCGGATGCACTTAATGTTTGCGCATCAAAATCGATTTGTACATTGCCTAATAGTGGTGATACAGGTACGAATACTGTGTCGGCACTTTGTAATTGGGGTAATAAGTCAATGTTGCCTGAATCTAAATAGGCTTTGTAATTGAATTCTATTACATCGTTACCGCGACGAATTTGTAGTCTGTCTAGCTGTGCCCCTGGTTTCAAGCCACCTGCACGTGCAATGACCATTTGGATATTACCATCACGGGGAATACTGACTTGAGATGGGTCGTTCACATAACCCATAACATTAATAAAAATATCTCTAGAACGAATTTCGACATAAAAATCGTCCATCGCAACATAGACTTCGCTTAATGCAGCACGTAGTTGCTGTTCAATTTCAGCAAGTTCAGCGCCAGTTATTTTAATCTTACCAAGCTCAGGTAAAGTGATGGTGCCATCTTTGGCAACTTCAAATGGTTCATCAAACTCTACTTCACCCGGTAAGTATAAATATATTTTGTTTCCGACTTGAACTTGCTCTGCAACAGCGAGTGTTGAGAACATAAGTAAGCATATTAAAATTAATTGTTTCATATTATTGCCCCTTAGGACCATTTAAAACTTTGGTCCAACTGGATAATGCATGTACTTTTTTGTTCGTATCTTTGTCAGTAATATCAATAACTATCGCTTCTACACGTCTATCTGAGTGGCGTTTAGCATTTGAGTCGGGCTCATTGCTATAAGGTGATAAACTACCTTGTGTGAGCGTTGTAATCGTAGCTGGATTAACCCCGTAAATTCCTAACCAATGTTTAACCGTCTCTGCACGTTTCAATGCTAATTCATAGTTATTGGTTTGTTGCCCGCTAATATCTGTATGCCCTACTAGTAATAAATTGATTTTATCTACTTGTTTTATTAAGTCAGCCGCTTGTGATAATCGAGAGATGTATTTAGGTGTTACTTGAAAGTCATTAAAAGAGAATTGATTGTCACTATTTAGCAGCTCAGTGATCTGCTCTTTCAATGATGCAGTCATCACCTGCTCATTTTCCGTTGGGCCAGCACATTGCGTCATCGCATTAACTGTTTCAAAGTGTTTTGATAACTGGTTTAGGCCGTGGTAATGGATCAAAAGATCATGCTCTGCGTCTTCCCACATTTGGGCTGCGATTAAACGACGTATACGATTTTCATAAATTTGAGCTTTAAGCAATTGAGCGGGCATACATTGTTTGATGCCTTGAGCTTTCAACAAATCTAATTTCAAAACGTGATGTTCAAACTCACTCAAAACCACTGTTTCTTGTGTATCGTAAATAAGCTCATTTTGTTCATCGGTTAATGGGTAATTTTGGTATTTTTCGGCCCAGCCTCCTTGTCCTTCATCAGGCCAAGAAGCACATCCGCCAATTATAATCAGTAAAACTGTTATTAGTATGTGCTTCATAACTCACCTCACGCGATGTCAGCTTGCTCAATGAATGGGATGGTTTTATCTACTCTTAGTAAACTCATTAATTTATGTGGTTGACCTGAAACGTTCAGTAAAGAAAGCTTTTGGCCTTTTCTCTCAATTCGTTTATATAAAAATACCATGGCACCAATACCTGAGGAGTCGATGAAGGTGGTGTCACTAAAATCCAGAACCACATTTAATTGTTCACTCGTGGCTACCGTTTCGAACTGATCTTTGAAGCTATCGACTGCTAAGCCAGAGAAATCATTTGGTAAAGTGATGAATGTGGTATTTGCATCAGATTTAGTTGTATTAGTCATGATTTTCTACCTTTAAGATGGTTTGGTTAATCTTACTGTTACAACTTAAATGCCAGAATATAAGATATTGATAATTTTATGTTTTTATTTACTTTGTGCATAATGCAATTAATTTATAGGAATTAATTTGCATTATGCAACTGATTTTGACCATAAAACTATTGGCCTTTTCCTGTAAAAACAACCATTAGCGTTTTGACAATTATTGAGCATTCTAATTTTAGCCATGCTAATGGCGTAGACATACTAAGTGAATAGGCATAATCCCAACCAATTTTACTACGAGCATCTTCTATTGATTCGTCGTAGCCATTCATTACTTGGGCTAGACCCGAAATACCAGGTTTTACGCCATAAGTTCGTTGACAAAAATAGGGGATATTTTTTTCTAACTTTGCATAGAAAACTGGACGCTCTGGTCTTGGACCAATTAATGACATATCCCCTTTAAGAACGTTTATTAATTGCGGTAACTCATCAATACGCGTTTTTCTCATAAATCTGCCAATAGGAGTAATTCGTGGATCATCCTTACTCGCCCATACGGCACCTGATTTTAATTCAGCATCAACAACCATAGAGCGAAACTTATATACATTAAATAATTTGACAAAGTCATCTGAGCTTTCACCGACACGAAGTTGGCTAAAAATAATCGGGCCTTTAGAAGTTAATTTAATTGCGATAGCGGCAAATAAACAAATGGGCCAAACGAGAGCGATTGCAACTAATGCACCGATAACATCACAGCCACGCTTTATAACCTTCACAAGCGACTTACCAGATATCTCACAAGAAGAACGATTCACATTGTTAACCCTCACACGTCGCCAAGGGGCATTAAAGTACCCTAGCTCGTAGCGTATAATTCCATATAAAGACAGAAAATAACTGTTTAAAATATAGTTTACTTTATCCAAAATGGGTACGCGCATTTTAATATTAAAAACACTCTTTAACAGCTCAACACCGTGTAAGCTTAAAATGCCTATGGCTAAAAACACTGCCCATGTGGTTTTCATGAATGCAGCTTCGAATAAAATACACAAGTAGATACACGCTAAGATAATCGGCATCACGCCGCGCAGTACTTTATGCGAAAAAAAGTTTAAACTCGTCCAACCAAGTTGAGGCTTTAGAAGCTGTTTTAGGGACTTAATTTGTTGCCAATTCCCTGCTCCAAGGCGGATACGACGTTTGTAGTCTTCTTGTTGTAAATCGCATTCACGCTCATAAATAACAACGTCTTCATCTAATACTGCCTTACCACCTTGTGCAAGCGCATTCATAGATAAAATAAAGTCATCATTAATAGTGTTATCATCAAGCTCTATTGCCGATGTTGAACGCATCGCAAACATGGCACCAGGCACACCAATTACTGCACCTAGCTCGGACTCAGATAGTTTTACTTGATTTTGATACTTCCAATATGCTTTTTGTGCATCTGGAGCCCTATCATCAAGTGTGTACACTCCCGTAGAAATTGCAACTTTTGGATTACTAAATTTATCGGCGACCTTATTTAAAGCATCAATGCTCAATAGCGCGCTCACGTCAGTGAACAATAAAATATCATTTTGAAATTTTGCTAACCCCATTAATGTATTTAATCCATGCACTTTACCTTTGTTCTCTTCCCTGACATGGAAAAAACATTGCACACCATGGCTCAGTAAAACACGTTGAGCCTCATAAGCTCTGTTTACCGTCGCATCTGTGCAACCATCAAAATAGACATGTATGCTGTAATGATCATTGTTATATAACAATGAGGCTAAGTTATGTAACTTTTCTGCTATGTGGTCTTGTTCGTTATACGCGCACATTAAAATACCAATATTTGGCTGATAGGTTTTAGGGGCAGCCTTACTATTTTTGTGTTTAGATTTGTGACTTTTTGCAGCCCAATTAACCATGATTGGATATCCAACATGGTGGTAAATTGCAACGAATACTAATACTAAAAATACGATACTGAAAATTGTCATCATAGCCTCCCATCACGCTAACGCTGTGTATAAATTGTCATATTGACTACTCATGGTCCGTGCATCAGCAACAGCAATAGCATGATGACGAATAGGATTTCCGTTTGGTAATTGCAAAGTACGTAATATTGCAGGGGCAATTAGCTTGTAGTTATTTGCTGCAATCAATTCCCCCTCTTTATCAGTTACAACTTCGTGAATACCACCTACATCAGATGCGACAATAGGTACTCCACATGACATCGCTTCAATGATAGACAGGGGCAGACCTTCTCGTTTCGAATATAGACACATAACATCGATGCTAGAGTAAAAAACTCTCATGTCGTGTATGTTTCCTAAGAAATGTACTCGCGATTTTAAATCATAGCTTTCAACAGCTTTGTGGAGTAAATCTCTCTGGTCACCATCGCCTGCAAATACAAGGTGATAATTCTCAGGCAAATAAATGAGAGCATGTATTAAGTCTTTATGCCCTTTACCTTCAATTAGTCGGGCTGCACACCCGATCAACTGAACATTTTCTGGTAAGTTTAACTGCTGGCGTGCACATGATTTATCTATTGCTTTAAATTGCTCGCAATCA
This sequence comes from Pseudoalteromonas sp. bablab_jr010, assembly GCF_016464105.1. Taxonomy (NCBI): domain Bacteria; kingdom Pseudomonadati; phylum Pseudomonadota; class Gammaproteobacteria; order Alteromonadales; family Pseudoalteromonadaceae; genus Pseudoalteromonas; species Pseudoalteromonas sp. bablab_jr010. The sequence continues at coordinate 110,715 of NZ_JACDWV010000148.1, forward strand.
ATACCATTTAAAATTGTCTGTTGAGGTATGATTGACGTTTTTGATTGAAACTCATTGGCTACGATGTTTGCATCTGCTACCCAATGAATATGTGTTAATAAGTTAAGAGCTCTGGTGAAAAAACGTTGCTTAATATTGTTTAAATACCAAGCATCATGAATAGTCGAAACATGGCGAATACGCTTAGTTGTTAATGAACACACAATACCAGCGTACAGTAATGGACCTATATGATGACTATGAATAATATCTATTTGCTGCTCTTTTATAAGCGCCTTTAATTTTTTTATAACCGAACCTTTAAAGCCAGGTGCTTTATTTAAACAAAAAACACTGCTTTTATAATTGCTAAGTTCCGGCCATTGTTTGATTGCTGACTCCTTATCACCTTCTAACGAGACGATGATGGTTGTTTGGCTATACTGACTATTCTTTAATAGCGTAATTGCCATTTTTTCTAGGCCGCCAACTTCTAAATGCTGTACTAAGTGCATTACCTTCATAAAGGTTCTCCTTCAATATGCTTGTTAGATGCACTGCTGTTTATAATTGGCAGGACAGTTACTACGTGTGCATTACTAAGCTTTTCAATAGTTTGAATATCTTTTAGATGGCTGTCGCAAAGTGAGGCAACAAATACACTTGCTCCACCTGTAAACATTCCAAGCACAACTCCAATCACGATTGTCATGACTAAAGAGGTATTTATTGGTTGCGTTGGGCTATAGGCGCGTTCAATTGTTTTTACTTTGTCTGGGCCTTCATATTTAACAAGTTTTCCTGTTACTTTTGCCATTTCGTATCGGCTTAACATATCTTTGTACAACGATTGTTTAACTTCGTAATCTCGTTCTAATTTTCTTAGCCGTTTTTCTACATCGCTGGTAATTAATAATCTCTCGCTTACCTCTTTTACCTGTTCTTCTAGCATTGCAAATTCTTGTTCCTGTTGAAGCAGGTTATTTTTAGCCTCTTCTAAGGCAAGCAGCTGAGAAACCAATACACTGGATTCTTTATTTTCACCCGAAGGCAAGGTATTAACCATTTGCCAAAGTTGATCTAAATTCGAGGTATCTAAATCTTCGCTTGATTCAAGTAATGACTGCTGACGCGCTTTTAAGTTTTTTAAAGTACGTGTTTTTTCAATAACTTTACTGTGCTTATCTGTATAACGAGTGCGCAGAAGGCTTAATTCAGATTCTGTACGAATAATTTTTTCTTCTAACTTCCCTAGGATTGGATTAGCTTGCCCTACTTTATTTTTTAGTGCATTTAGCTTTGCTTTAGCACCAGAAAGAGCAATTAATTTCTGCTGTTTTTCCGATAATAATTTATCGAATGTTTCGCGGTTGCTATGTAAAACCGTTGGTAATGTATTGCTATTTTGGCTTTTAAATTTAGCAAGAGATTCTTCAGATACTTCTAACTCTTGGCGTAACCCTTCAAGTTGTTGAAAGAAAAATTGTTCTGACGTATCTAAAGAGGCTTTAGTTGGCGCAAGTAAGCGTTCAATAAATTTCTCTACCACTTTTTCAAGTACAGGTTTCATTTGACTTTGGTCGTGCCATATAAAGTTTATACGCACTAATTCATCGCCGATTAATGACAAAGAGAGAGCTTTAGAGAGCTTTTGATGAATTTCTTCAACTTGTTTTGGCGTTGCATCTTCTGCGATTAAATTAGTTTCCTTAGCGACAGCAATAAGTACTTTTCTGCTTATAACTAAAGTTCTAAGTGCTGCCATACGATCTGATAACTGAAATGAAAAAGACAGATCATCTAAGTACGGATTTAAAAGTGCAGATTCTTCAATCAAAATGGTTGCGTGGTTGGTATATTGTTTTTGAGCAGTCAGCCCCATGAAAATAACAACAAGAGGCACAATGCAAAACGGAATAATAAAAAGCTTAATACGCGTGTAAAGCGCATAAAGCCCTAAATATATTAATCGTTTGATCTGCTCTTTAACTAACATGGAGTTACCTATTGCTTTGCAATTTGCAAAAAAATACAGTTATATTTGCATTTTGAAAAAAATAAATTGCGATAATTTCAATTAGTTATTCTGTTGCAGATCTTGTTCCAAAAATAAAAAAAGCTGCGTTAATGCAGCTTTTAATAGATGAAGTTAACCAAGCCCTAGTTCATCACTTATTTGTAGCGCCTTAACTTGCCAACTGTGATTTTTTGCGTAATCAGCTTGAGTTTGTCGCCAATTAAGCTTTTGCTCATCGCTTATGCTAATGGCATAGTCCACACGCTCAATGAAGGCATTCATAGAGTCTGCGATCAGCACAGCCTCTTGATAGGGTCTCACTGCAGCAAAATTAGTTGAAACAATGGGGGTTCCTGTCGCTAGATACTCCTTAAGTTTAAGCGGATCGCATGCTCTAATTTGCGCGTTATCAACAAATGGGAGAATCGAGACATGCCAATGTTGAGAAAAAGTAGCAAGTTTATGGTGCTCTACTGCGGGTACATGGGACACATTGTTAAGGGATAATAATGAATCAAAGTTTTCAATAATGTTACCAATTAACATTATTTGGTATTGAGGCCGTTCAAGTGCCAGTTTTTGCAAAAGCTCTTTGTCGAGCCACGCATTTAAAGAACCATAAAAGCCAATAACCGGTTTATTTATATTACTAAGTTCAACTGCCTTCTGCTTTTTATTATTAAATAAATCAAAGTCAACACCATGAGATAACAGCTTAACTTTATGCTTTGGCATTTTGCTAGAAAGAAATTCACTTACTACATAAATGAGGTCGGCTTTAAGAATAAGCTCTCTCTCTAGTGGTTCAACCATTAAATGATCAACACCCGCTAAAGCCGAAAAGTCATCGCCACAATAATAAACAATCTTGTCTATGGGACGTAAATTAATAAGGTATATGGCAGTAGGAACACTAACCCAATAGATAATTGGTTCATTATCAACAAAAGGCTTTTTATTAAAAATCCATTTATTAAATGCTTTTACAAGCTTATTGTCATGCCAAGGTAAAATCGGCAAAGTATGATCTTTAAGTTTGCTGTGCTTGTCTGCAGATTCTTCAGTATGCCTCTTTTTCAACACTAACGATTTTAGTTTGTAAAAAACTCTTTTTACATCAAGCAACTTTATTGTTGGCTTTCGCATACCGATTGAATTTATCCATACAATATCATGGCTTTTCGCTAATTCTTTAAAGATATGTTGAGTACTGCTTGGATGGCTTTGCCAATCTTCACCAAAAACGATAAATTTCATGACTCTGACTCCAGCTTCTTAACAACTTTTGCAGGGTTTCCAGCCACGATCGTATTTGCAGGTACATCTTTTGTAACAACACTACTTGCAGCAACTATTGCGCCCTTTCCTACTGTTACGCCAGCAAGGATTGTCACCCCCGTTCCAACCCAAGCCCCTTGCTCTATAATGATGTCTCCGACTTGCGAATCATCATCAGGCTCACCTAAAGCGCGCCTTTGCGAGTTTAAAGGATGGCCTGGAAAACCAGCTAGAAAAACCCGTCCAGCAAGCCTAACATCATCTTGCAGAACAATTTTACCAGCCACAGAGAATGAGTTTTGCCAACCAATATCGACATTGTTACCAATGATAAGTTGCGATTTGTTTAACCCATGACTACGACCACAAAAAGTGCTAATACCACTAATACGAGAATTATCTTGGCACGTTATATCTAGCTGCCCTAAAATTTGTGGCATACCAGAATAAAGATATAAATTACGTTTTGAACCTTTAATTTGGCTTTTAAAAATTGGCGTAAAATAGAAGATACGTAATAGTTCACTGAAAATTGTTTTAACAAGTAAATGCAGTTTGTATAGGCATGCATGGAAACCTGGTATTACAAACATTTGCGGATTGCGAATGAGTTTTGCAATTTGAAAAAGTGACTTTGCAAAAGGACTGTCACTTGATTTTAACCACTGTTTTAAATTCTCAGTCATAATGCCTTTCCTTTTGTTTATCTATAACAAGCTTTTCAAGAGCAATAGTTAACGCCAAGATGATGTATATAGGCCAAGTAAAAGCTTGAGTTAAAAAGGTTCCTGACACCATAAAGCCTATCAGCCCGCCTTTAAGTGCTTTCGCATTCACTGCTATTTTTTCATCGTTAAGCTGTTTATTTATCAAGAAAACACGGTTTAAACTTCGGTAAATACATGTGATCAGGGCAATGAATATGAACATCCCAACAATGCCTGTTTCGCCAAGTACTTGAAACCATGTACTGTGTACTGCATGATTCTTGCCATCCCAATGTGGACTATAGAAAAAATAATTCGCGACAAAATTATTTACACCTACCCCAGTCAATGGATTAGACAGCGCCATGTTAATTGCCGCATGCCAAGCATAGATACGGCCCATTGCAGACTCATCGACACCATCTTCATGAGCACCACCACTTTGTCTATCTGATATCCCTGCAAAAACAATCATCGCGAGCATTCCGACAGCACCTATACAACCAACAATGATTGGATTTTTAATTTTTTGATAGATAAAAAAGCTTAATACTGCCGCAATTCCCAGTAATCCCCCACGACTTTGAGTAGCAATAACGCCACTAATCGCAACTATTAGACAGATGAGTGCTATAAAACGTCTTATTTTATGGGCGCTACTATCAAAAACTTCAGCTGCAAGAAAAGACACTGGGAACATCATGACAAGTGATAAATCATTCGGGTCACCGAGTTGTGAGCGAAGTTCTCGCGAAATAGTCACACGAGTTCCTTCAACAAGACCGATCCCATTCATTTTATTACTTAAGGCTACAAGCGCGATGGCTGAGCCTGAAATCATAATGCCAATGCGGATAACATTAAAATGTTGTAGAGAAGTCATCCACCATGAAATTGCAAACACCATTATGAGCACTTTAATCAACACACCTGACCAATACTCAAGCGCTAAACCACGGTTAGCCGCACTGAATACGCAAATAGTTAACCAAATAAACCAAGCAAAAAATATAAGGTGATTTGTATGCCAATGAGGCTTTAATTTCTGCGAAATAAATAGATGCCATGCAATCCCTAAAAGAGATGCTAATGCCAAGAGCTTAGGAATTTTTAATGGCATCAAAACAGGAAATGCTTCGTGTAGCCTAAAATAACTAAAAAGAATAAATAAGATAATAAATGCAACACTGACTTTCACTGCTGTAAACGCTGCAAAAGGAAGTAGTAATAAAGCAAAAACGGCGATAGGACCTAGTAGCGAGTAAGTCGAAATAACCAGTACGGTGACAACAATACCATTTATTACAAGTTGATTTTGCTTATAGTAATTGAGCATATTTACGCTCCTCTACCGTTTTTTTGATAACTCGTAAAATGATGCTCTTGTACTGATTAATAAATACAAAAATGTACGTTAACAGGACACCTAATTGTAGAATTAAATTGCCAGGCATAAACGAAATACCCGCTATGATCAATAAAGCAAGCCAACTAGGAGCAAGTGAAGATAGTTTAAAAGTTAGCGGAACAAATTTTTGGCTAGTTAAGTAAAAACATAACAGTTTAAAGCTCTGCATAATAATTAAAGATAAAATCGCTCCTTCTACAGCAAACATTGGCACCAGAAGATATAAAAGGCTCAGACCGACTAATGCAGTTAAAAAATTAACAATGGGTACCGAGATCCCATTCTTATGCGTATAACAACCAATATTCAAAATATCGCTATGGTGCCTAATAGCAACCACAACAATTAACAATACTAACCAGTGCTCGTTGCCGTGGTAATTATCAGGTAACACTAAATTTAAAGTGATTGGAGCAAGAACAGACATCACTACGCAAAGCGCTAAACCAACATTCAAACAGAGAATGGCTTTACTTTCGTATTCAGATTTATTGTTTTTAACTAGGCTAAAACGTTTAGCAAACCACCAAAGGCGTATAGGCTCAAACGTAAACGAAGTTAATACTGCAAACTGCGCCGCCACGTAGTAATTCGCTAACAATGTCTCATCAAAGTTTGCAACTATAAACCAATTTTCAGCGCCGTTTCCGGCATAAATAAATAAACTAGAGATAACAATAGAAATGATAAAAACAGTCTGTTTCCCTTGTATTCGCCAAGAAAACTCTGAATAACTTACATTAATAACCTTTAAAATATCAAAATAGCTAATACATACAATAAGTAAACTACTCACTACCCCCGACACCATAACTCCAGTAATACTGAAACCTAAAAATAGTAAGGTAATCGTTAATGTTGTTTGGACTAAAGCATGAGAAATGCATAAATAACAATATGTTCTCGCATTATTAGTCAAGCGGTAATAAATGTACGGAATACCAATTAGCGCCGATAGTACAAGGTTAACAATTAATAGCCTTAAATCTAGAGGATCAACTTTGGCCGGTAACTGATGTGCTATTTGCTCAGAAAAAATCAAAGAACAACCTGCAAAGAGTAAACTAAATATAAAGGTTGTTATTACCGCGTCACGAAACAGAGCAAGTTTTTCAGTATGAGTATTGTACTGTTGTTTAAGTAAAAGCTCTGGTAAGCCTATTGATAAAATAAGCGAACACAGCGCAGAAACAGTTACTAGAAAATTTAACTGACCAAACTCTACTTGACTTAAGAATCGTGTGCTAATTGGTAGCAATAAAAAGCCTAGTCCTTTTACTGATAATACTGCGACGGCAAAATAACCTATTTGTTTTAGATTACTCATAACTGTTCCTTACAAAGCTTCAACCCACTTTGATAGTTGTTTAGCCTGGTTAAATGCATTGTAGTGCTGATTAACATGTTGTTTTGCATTTTGGCCGAGTAAATAGCGTTTATGAGGTGACAACTGATGAAATTTATAAAGCATCTTGCTAATACCAGAGATACTGCTAGGCATACATTTCATGCCAACATTAGGCGTAACAATTTCATTCGCACCCATTAAAGTGGTTGTTAGAACAGGTAAACCACATGCCATTGCCTCTTTTAAAACCAGTGGCCCTGTATCTCGGTCACCATTTTTAGCGACACAAAATGGGGCAATCAAAGCTGAATAATTCACTAGGTTTTCACTTACCCAAGCATGAGGTTTTTCACCTAGAAACCTGACTGACTTTCTTACGCCAAGCTCTTCAGCCATATACATTAGGTCGTTGATCATTGGACCGTCGCCAACGATATCTAAAGTAATACCAAATTCTTTAGGCATATGTTTAAGAGCTGGTAATAAGAATTGAAGCCCTTTCTTTTCGACTAGCCTACCTATAAAAATTAACCTTACAGATTCACTTAATGATGAAGGTGTTTGGTTAAATTTTGTAGTATCGATACCGCAGTGAAGTAATTTCACGTTACTTTTTTCGCATTTTTTAAACTGCATAGCCATTTCTTCACACACAGCGACAGAGAAATCACATAAAGCTAATTTCGAGTTTAAATCGGCACTATTTACATAAACATCATGGCCATGCCCTATCGAAGAGACAGTGATATTTGCCATTTTCGCAGCAACAATGCCATACGCTAAAGGGCCATGCATAAAATGGCAGTGCAAATGATCTATTTTGGCAACTTTAAGGTACTGAGCAATTTTGTAGCCATAGCCAATAAGAGATTGTGTAGATATCGAGCGAAACTGGATTGCAGTATTTATTGCTTTACTGAGTTTCACAACATTAAACATTGCGGGAAGTATTTTTTTAAAATCAGGCTTTTCAATCTCTTTGACCTCTATTGCACTTGATAAATTAATCAACACAGAGGTTTTTTCAAAAGTGAATACCGTCACTTTATGTCCAGCATTCAGAAGTGCATTAATTTCTGTGACAACAAATGTTTCTGATGCAACTGGGAAACTCGGAACTAAGATAGCGATGTGTTTCATAAAATGCTCCTACTAAAATATATGTAGAAACAAGGGCAATAACCATACCTGCTTTTTATGGGGTACTTTTCTCAATTTGAGACGTCAAATCTATAAATAATTGCAAAATGCAACGCACAAAAAGAAAAATCAGAGAATTATAGCCAATATCGAGCTAATAAAAGTGGCTTCTAAATTGCGTACTACAAGAATAATATGTTTAAGTTTTTGGAGTAATCTTATGTCTACTCAAGTTAGTGTAATCATCCCTAATTACAATTGTCTCAAGTATTTAGAGACATGCATAAACAGTATTTACCAACAAAATGATGTTAATTTTGAAATTATTATTGTTGATGATGGGTCTACTGACGGAAGCATAGACTACTTACAACAACTCGCTAAAACAAATAAAGAAGTACGTTTATTTACGCAAAATAGGAAAGGTGTCGTGGCAGCAAGAAACTTGGCCATCACACAAGCAAATTCAGAGTATGTTGCATTTTTAGATGCAGACGATTACTGGTCAAAAGATAAACTAGCTAAACAGTTAGCCTTTCATAACGAGCATCCAGAGTGCGTACTAAGTTTTACAGACTACATGCACTTTAATGAAAAAAATGAAGACATAATCAGCTGTTTTGACTACTGGCCTGAATTCGACAGCAATAGAACGAACACAGAATTTCATTTGCTGAAAAACCCAATAAGTCAAATGATAACAACTAACATTGTTGGCACTTCATCTGTAATGGTTAAACGTGCCGCTTTGATTGACGTAGGCGGATTTGATCACAAATTAACAAGCGCAACAGATCTGGATTGTTGGTTAAAAATAGCTAAGCAAGGTGATGTAGCTTACAGCTCTTTGTGCGCAATGCACTACTTGATGCGAGCAAACTCAATAACTGCTAATAGAGAAAATCGATTAGCCGCAATGGTTGAAATTATACGCAGGAATCAATACGGGGTTACAAAAGGAGAATTAAAGAAAATAAAAGCACGTTTAAGTGAGTGTTATGGTGAGTTTTATAGAGAATTAGGTAATTACTCGAAAGCACTATCCTATTCAAATAAGGCATTTTGGCTATTTCCTCATAAGCGAAATTTTAAACATGTTCTTTATGATCTAAAACACTTATTGGGTGCAAGCTAATGAAAGAAACTGTATTAATAATTGATGATGATGAGGCAATTTTGCGCTCATTAAAACGGCTGCTAATTAGTAACTATTCTGTAGTTTGTTACAGTGATCCCTATGCAGCTATTGAATATGCGAAACAAAATGCGCTTGACCTGGTAATTTGTGATCTATTAATGCCTTCTTTGAGTGGTTTAGCTGTACTTGAGAAAATTAAGGCAGTAAAACCTTACAGTTCGCGTATGTTATTAACTGGCTATGCAGAGATGGAAGCATCTAAGCATGCAGTCAAAGATAAAGTCGCAACAATGATTACGGCAAAGCCTTGGGATAATTTTGAATTAAGTATGTTAGTAGAGATATTGATAGAAAATAGTAAATTAAGACAACTTCACTGTTTAGATAGTTTAACTTCATAGGTAAGCGACCTGTGGTCGCTACCTTTAACGAAACTAGTATTAATATTAGTTAGCCTAATTTTCTCACTTGCAATGCAATGGTCAATAGGAAGACCTAAAACTGGTAAGCCATTAAATTGAATTTTAGAAGGCCAAGTTACATAAAATCCACTACGATCAAAGCAATTATTATCAGCTTCAATAAAATAGCGCGACCATGGAACCGTGTTAAAATCCCCTGCAATTAACCAATTCCCTCCTAAAGTTTTAATTTCGTTTTGCACTTTACTTAAAACAGAGTTGCGTTGCGTCCATAGAGTTCTATCTCTTGGTGATGGAGGATGAAAAACAAGGCTATTTAACATAATGTTATTATGCAAAAAACTAAGTTTTACATAGCCTAGTTTTGGATTATCAAAACGTTTAATTTGTTTTTGGATAATCGGAAGTTTTGAGATAACGATTATACCAAAAGGCGCGCCTTCAACTTCAGCATAACCAAACAAATGATATTCTGTGTTGAGATTATCAAGAACATGACGCTGTGTATCATTAAACTCTAATAACACCAGGATATCATTTTTCTCTTCTATCATTTGGTTATAGATAATCTGTTGTAAGTTAGGGTTACTATATTGTAGGTTTATTTGTGTAACCTTAATATCACCGACCTCCCTCTGATTAGATGAGTATGGTTTAAAGTGCACTAAAGTCAAAATTGTACTTAAAACTAATAAGCTTGATGCCATCTTTTTACTGTAAAAATAGCATAACCCTACAAGTAAAAAGCTAACTAAAATTAACTGACCTCTTAGCGCTGCGATTAAATCCAGCATATAAGAATCTAATTGATTAAAAGCTAAAAATAAAAGAACGCCATAAAGAACCAGAATTAGTAAACGCATAGCCACCCTCCCTCTGATTACTTATAGTCCTATTTCTTAATCTTTGCTGAGATAATATTTACATAAATTTAGTATGATGTGTTCTTTAATGTGTAAAAATAAATACCCGCAGGTACTTATTTTTTAAGTTTAACACCAATTCGCTTAATTAAGTTTTATTGCGAATTGGTATAGCCGTGCTTTATTCGAAACCGTTGATCATTTTATCGCAAACAACCGGTGTTGGCCTGTGATTATCATCAACAGCTACAAACGTGAAACTACCAGAAATAGCTAAATGCTTATCGTCTTTGTGCATTGTTTCTAAAAAGATTTCAACGTCTACTTTAAGGCTGGTGTTTCCTACATGCACCACTTTAGAAATTAGCTCTGCAAATGTACCAGCTGGAATGGCTTCTTTAAAATCTACACGGTCAGACGAAATAGTTACAAGTGGCTTACGACAAAAACGTGTAGCAGCGATAAACGCGACTTCATCCATCCAAGCCAACGCATCACCGCCAAATAAAGTATTGTGGTGATTAGTGCGGCCAGGAAAAACAGTTTTTGTTACCGACGTTGTTGAGTCAGCAATACGCTTTGCAATAATAGCGTCACGATCGATTGGTTGTGTCATAGTCTCTACTTTTTATTAGCTAATGTGTCTTGCATCATTAGCGCAGGGTCAAGGCGTTCATTTTTCCAATTAAAACGCCAGTCTAAATGAGGGCCAGTTACGCGACCGGTTGCACCGATCTCGGCAATTTTATCGCCACGCTTAATTTCATCCCCTACTTTTACATCTAATTTGCTTAAATGAATATAAGTAGAGGTAACACCATGGCCGTGGTCAAGAATCAAGGTTCCACCAGAGTAATATAAGTCAGCATCAGCAAAAACAACTGTGCCGCTTACTGGTGCATACACTGGACTACCCGTTTTATTGGCAATGTCTAAACCAAAGTGCGGGCGGCGAGGCTCACCATTAAAGTAACGCTGGCTACCATAAACACCTGAAATACGGCCCGTTGCAGGCTTATAAACAGGATCTAAAAAGTACCGTAGGTCAGAATTGACTTGCCTCGCTTTGCGTACGGCAACAGCTTCACGGCTAATACGCTCAGACACTTCTTTAGGTGGCGAGACATATTTTTTTGCAACACCGGTGATTTTGTCAATTTTGTAATCACGCTTAGTGATCACAATTGCTTGTTCGTGGCTTACACCCGCACTATCAACCCAAGTAAGGCTATGATTTGTCTTGGCATCACGACCAAAGCCGAACACAAACTCACCATTTGTTGAAAGCTTAAGAGACTCACCATTGAAGCTAACACTTTTAGCGCCTTCAATTTGGCCTGTTACTAAACCGCCTTGAGTTAAATGTCCTTTTAATTCAACAGCACTTGCAGTAAAAGAAAACAATCCTGCAAATGCAGCTATTAGTAATCCTTTACGCATAACTGATTGACCCCTTACCAACCCCTTCGTAAGCTGTAATTTTAACTTCTGAATCAGGGTATTGGTTTTTAACTTGTGAACTTAAATAGTCTGCAATGCACTCAACCGTAGTATCGCAAGGTAAAATGTCGCAGCGTGATTTGTCTATCGCCATTTCAAAATAACCTTGCTGTGATGTATATGCAAAGCACACATCGTTTTCTTGTGCAGTTACATGCTTGAGGTCTGATTTATTGATTTCATCTTCAGCTGTTGCTAGATAAATGTCTTCCCATTTATCTGCCCACTCTTTTTGTAAGCGAGGCATAGCCATACCATCAAGGCTAATACCAATCTGTGAGCGATGGCCATGAATAATACGCTGACAATTACCATCGTGCTTTTTAAGACCATGGCTGTAATGATAGTAAAAACTTTGGCTATGCTCTGGGTATAAAGTAATTTCAATCTTTTCAATGTTGCTAGGTAGCTCAGGCATAATTGTTTTAATTAAAAACTCGGTTACCGACTTTTCATCAATAACATCAGCATCGATTAAACAATATGCTTGGTTAGGAGCACTCATAGCTAAGTGATAATTATCACCAAAATGACAATCTAGCACGCTGTGCTCAGCATGCTGTGTTAGTGAACCGTTTAGTGTGGCAGGCACAGCAAGTTTATGGTCGATACAGTTATCAATAATGCCCTTGATTTGCTTTTTAACTAAGCCAAAATCAAGCACCATCGACTCATCATTTAATTGACCGTGCAGAGTTAAATCCACAATCCAGCTCTCGCCAACTGCGCCGCGTTTATTACACAAGTAAGAAAAATCAATCACTGTCAGTGAGTTTACAAAAAGGATCATAAATTTCCTTTAGACTGGTTAAAGAATCACAGCAATTATAATGATTTTTACTTCACAATGCGCGGTTTTATCTCCCTTTATCAGCGACAGTTTAATTAAATGGTCATAAAACAAGCGAAAAATAGCAAATAATTAACTGCTCCGAGTTGTTTAGCGTACAAGTGTACGCTAAAGTACGGGGCAATTTCTAAGCGATGAATGAGAGTTATGGAACCTAAAAACAGCTATACAAAAGAAGAATTGGTCCTTTGCGGTCAAGGTGAAATGTTCGGTGAAGGCAACTGTCGTTTACCAAGTGACAACATGTTAATGATGGACCGCATTATCTCTATCACTGCTGATGGTGGTGAGCACGATAAAGGCCAAATCGTTGCAGAACTAGATATCAACCCTGATCTTTGGTTCTTCGACTGTCACTTTAAAGGTGACCCAGTAATGCCTGGTTGTCTTGGTCTTGATGCTATGTGGCAATTAGTAGGTTTCTTCCTTGGTTGGTCTGGTGGTCCAGGTCTTGGTCGTGCACTTGGTGTAGGTGAAGTTAAATTCACAGGTCAAATCTTACCGACAGCTAAAAAAGTAACTTATCGTTTAGACATGAAGCGTGTAATTAAACGTAAATTATTCATGGGTATGGCTGATGGTACTGTAGAAGTAGATGGCCGCGTAATCTATGAAGCAAAAGATCTTAAAGTAGGTCTTTTCCAAGATACATCTGCATTCTAATATGAATGTGTAGATACAAAAAAGCCCCGAAGTGGGGCTTTTTTGCGTAAATAAGGTGCCTATTTTAAGTTTTAAACATATTTCGGTTTTCAATGGCTTCTCGCCAGCCGCCTAACCATTCTGATTTAGGGTCTATTTGTTGATAAGGGCATTGTTCTTTGGAACGGCCTGCCAAGCCTGCTTTATAACCTTGAGAATGAGCTCTTTCTAAACGATCTCTTTTCTGTCTCTTCATAGGTAATATCCTCACCTTTTATATTTATAGATATGTAGCGAAATTGACATCTACATTTAATGAATAGTTAATAAAACTGTTAAATTCAAATAGCAAAAAGCAATTAAATAAATTGACAATAACTAACGTGCTGATGCTCAAATGAATTAACATTTTAAATGACTAGGTGGTCGTACCTCTTTAACTAAAACCATCTATTAATACACTTAAATTCAGCTAAAAACGATACAGCTCTTTTAGCTTCAATATTTGTGACCTAGCCTATTTCTACAAAGTTCCCAATTAAATTGTAATCATGACAAATTTGTGATGATTACAATTTAGTCTATTTATTACTTGCATATTAAAAACCGATCGGTCTAATATGGTGATCATGGAAACAAATAACTCTGTGCCGAGCCGTCGTGGCAGGCCACCAAAAATAGCGCGTTCAAATGCAGATACGCGTGCCCTACTAATTAATACAGGGTTAGCCGTATTAACTGAAAAAGGCTTTAGCGCAACCGGCATTGATTTAATCTTAAAATCAGCGCAAGTACCTAAGGGCTCTTTTTATCATTACTTTAAAAGTAAGAATGATTTCGGCTTGGCACTCATTGATGCTTACGACAGCTATTTTCAGGCAAAGTTAAAACGCCACCTAGCAAACGATGCAACAACCCCTCTTGAAAGGATTGTGCTGTTTGCTAATGACGCTAAACAAGGCATGGCAAAGTTTGAGTTTAATCGCGGCTGCTTAATTGGTAATTTAAACCAAGAGCTCAGCTACCTTAATGAAGCAATGATTGTACGTATTAAGCAGGCTTACACCAGCTGGCAAGCTCTAATTGAACACTGCTTGATAGACGCAAAGCAGCAAAAACAAATACCTCAATCATCAGATTGTAAAATGCTTGCTGAGTTCTTCTGGATTGGCTGGGAAGGCGCAGTGATGCGCTCTAAACTTGATAAATCAAGTGAACCGCTTACCCTTTATACAGCACAATTTTTACGCTTAATTTTATAAAGCCGTTTTAATACGGTTTTATTTTAACCATTAAAAGACGATCGGTCTAAAAGGAGTCAACATGACAACATCAGTAAAATCGGTAGTTATCAACAAAGATGATCAAGGCTATCGTGCCGAATACACAGACTTTCCTGTAGAGAGCATCCACCAGCACGATGTAAATATTGATGTTGACTACAGCACTTTGAATTACAAAGATGCTTTAGCGATTACGGGTAAAGGCCCTGTGGTAAGAACATTTCCAATGATCCCAGGTATTGACCTTGCAGGCACAGTGACTGAGTCTAAAAGTGATGAATTTAAAGTAGGTGATAAAGTCTTGTTAAATGGCTTTGGTGTTGGTGAGAAATACCTCGGTGGTTTAAGTGCAAAAGCATCTATGAGTGCAGATTGGCTTATCCCCCTTCCCGCTAATTTAACACCAAAACAAGCAATGCAAATTGGTACTGCGGGGTATACCGCAATGCTTAGTATTATCGCTTTAGAAAAACAAGGGATCACGCCTCAAAGCGGTGAAATTCTGGTCACTGGAGCCAATGGCGGCGTGGGCAGTTTTGCTATCTATTTACTTAATAAGCTTGGCTTTGATGTTGTTGCCACAACAGGCCGCATGAACGAAGCAGATCATCTTGAAAAATTAGGCGCAAAACGTGTTTTATCTCGCGATGAATTCTCAGCACCTGGTAAACCACTGGCTAAAGAGCAATTCGCTGGTGCAATTGATTCTGTGGGTAGCCACACCCTTGCAAATGTGTGTGCATCGATTAAATACGGTGGTGTTGTAACAGCCTGTGGTTTAGCACAAGGTATGGACTTTCCGGCAACGGTAGCGCCGTTTATCCTTCGTGGCATTAGCCTAATGGGTATTGATAGTGTAATGCGCCCTAAAGCTGACCGAATTGAAGCATGGCAACGTTTAAGTGAGTTAGTTGAGGCGCAGTACCTAGATACTATTTCACAAGAAGTCCCGCTTTCTGACGCCGTTGCAAATGCAGAAGCCCTATTAAAAGGTGAAATACGCGGCCGTGTAGTAGTTAATTGTAAGTAATAGATTTAAAGGCTCTAAACACCTTAGAGCCTTTTTTAAAAAAAAGAATTTAAACACCAAACGCCGCAAGCTTTTCGTTTAGTTCTTCCTTTGAAATTAATTGCATATCGTACTGTTTTTTAACTTTACGAATATTATCAAAATTATCCAATTTAAGCTGAGCTCTAGCTAATTTATCCTGCATCTCTTTTTCTGTTAATACATCCAGTTTCACAGCTTTCTCTAGCTTTTCTTTTTCTTCATCAAACTCACGTTGAAAAATTGCTTTTTCTTGTAGAATTATCTGATCTTTTAATTTTTTCTCAATTTCTACTGCTTCTTTCTCAAGCTCTATTTTTTTCTCTAAAAGAGGCTCTATTCTGTCAAGTGTATCTTTTAGAACAGCTTCAACATTTTCACCCTTATTATCGACTAAATTAGATACATACTTTTTACCAATGTCTTGGTAAGCAATATTTAGTTGCCCGTTAATTGAAGTAATTTCAGAATTAATCGCTGAAAGCTTTGATTTTTCTTTCGACGCAGTAGAGATATCACTGGTTAGTTTAGAGGTTGATTCACTAATATTTGTTCCAATTGTATTAGCTTGTGTTTTGATCTTATCAAAAAGTCCCATTTATAGATTCCTTAATCAATTTAATAAATTAGCCTCATGCCAATTCAAGCGCATAGATTACCCATATAAGGTAAACATGTAAACTTTTAAAATGGTTCGTATATCAAATTGATAAGCGGTATCTAAATTAGATCTTTCAAATTATAATTAACTAATTACGTAAACAATAAACAAGAGCATGATATGAGTAATAAAGAAATTTTCAGCAATAACCCGCTACAAGGTGTTGGTATCGAGCAAGTCGTCACAGAACTTGTCGAACAATATGGCTGGGAATTACTCCACGCCTATATGCGTTTGAACTGCTTTAAGAATAATCCAGATGTTAAATCTGCGGTTAAGTTTTTACGTAAAACCCAATGGGCTCAAGAAAAAGTCGAGAACTTTTATTTGTATCGTCTTAAAAACTTACCACGCCCAGACAATGTCAACTACGAATTACCGCCACGCGATCGCGTGATCCCTGCTGATCAAAAACCAGGTGAACCGTGTGAGTTAAGTTTTACCGACGCCAAACGCATTCACGCTAAAAAAGAAGCTAAACAACTTGCTCGAGCTAGAAAACAACGTTCAAGTGCGAGTAATCCTTGGGGTAATTGATTTTTAAGCTTTGAGCTGTAAGATGAAATAAGCCGCCTGTTTGGGCGGTTTTTATTTGGGTTAGCAAATTAAGAACTGAAGATTTGTCTTAGCACATCAAAAATATTTGTTATTAATTTAAGGGTAACGTGAATATGTTAGACTAATTACATTACCAGAAATATCAGCTAAAAAGGATGTGTATGTCTAACTACAACGAATCACCTGAACAAATCGCAACCGCTACGCAAGGTTATGTAATGCAACAGACAATGTTGCGCATTAAAGATCCAAAGCCTTCTTTAGATTTCTATCAAAATGTTTTAGGTATGAAGTTACTTGGTAAATATGACTTCCCTAAAATGGAGTTTACGCTGTACTTTTTAGGTTATGAGCAAGACATGCCAACAGGCAGCGATAAAGAAAAAGCACAGTGGGTATTTCGCCGCCCTGCTCTTATCGAGCTTACACATAATTGGGGCACAGAAAATGACGACAGTTTTACAGGTTACCATAGTGGTAATGATGAACCAAAAGGCTTTGGTCATATCGGTATTAGCGTGCCAGATGTGTACGCAGCATGCGAGCGTTTTGCAAAATATGATGTTGAGTTTGTCAAAAAACCAGACGATGGCTCAATGAAAGGCTTAGCCTTTATTAAAGACCCAGATGGTTATTGGATAGAAATACTTTCTGCTGAAGGGATCACTGAGATCATTGAAGAGCATAAGTAAGGCTGCCCCTTTAATAACCTGCTATTTAGCAGGTTATTGAATTTTTCATTTTAAGGTTTTACTTATTAACTCAGAGTTCTCTTTAAAATAAAGATTCCATTAATTATCATTTGGTCATTGTTTAGCTTTAAATACACCTGTTAAAAGCCAAATAACATCATCTTCTCAGTTACAAACTTGTATAAATAATACCTACAATAGCCACAAAAAAAAGAACTAGCAGCCAATAATGTTGAACTTGATGGTTCTTACTCTTTTTATCTGAGGTGTTTACTTTAGAAGTAGCATTTTCCTTCGGTGTAGAGTGAACAAATCTAATTTCAGCGTTTTCATCAGGTAACATCATCCCAACTACTTGGTTAGCAGTAACATAATCCCCAGCTTTAACCTTAAATTCACTAATTTCACCTGCTTCAGACGCTTGAATTTCTAATATTGTTTTATCTGTTTCTATATCAAAGAGGGGGGAATTAACTAAAACAATATCGCCAACATCTACATGAACATTTGCTACCTTAACATCGCCAATATCATTTGGTAATTCAGGTATTTTTATTGGGATTGACATAGTCGCGCTCCTTATTACAACCTAACAACAACCGTTTTACCTATGAAGTCATGTATTGCACGACGCTTTTCATTAAACAGCATAGTTATAAATTCTGACAATGCCCATACTGTAGCTAAAGAACTCAAACCCATAATTAAATAAGTTAAAAACTCATGTATGCTACCTAGTTGTTGTAACGATATTGAAATAGATAAAAGTAGTAGTATCCAAGATGAGTTAATAGCAATATTTACAGATTCTCGGCGAACCGATTGTTTAAGATTAATATCTGTTTCAGTGTCATGATCGAGGACTTTAACATCCATCACCATCTTACCAAGAGTTTGGCCATAAAACCCATGCATAAAAACAACGTAGCCAATATACTGAACGCCATTAACGGCTTGTAAAACCATGTTTTGGTTAGAGTATTCAACGCCAAAGAGTAAGCATTCAATATAAAGTAATGCTGTAAATATTAAACCATCAATAATCGCGGCCCAAAAACGAGGCCAAAAAGTAGCATACCTTTTACTCGTTTCTAGCTCTTCAAACTCTGCTTTTATTTCTGGGTCTTTTATTTTATTTGCTATCTCTAATTCTAACTCTTGTGCTCTTTGTGGGAAGCTATCTTTATCAATATATTTTTGAGCATCTAGAAGCTCATTCAATGAATAATTTTTATAATTTGGGGTGTAGTCCATGTTTGTTATTCTCCTTACTGCTTTAATTTAGTCAGCTTTTAGCATTTAGCTCTTTTTGGGTCTCGCGGATAAAACTCATCGGGCTGTTTAGTACACAAATCAAATTCACGAGTATTCTTGTAAGGTAGCTTCATAAATCCTGCTACACCCACATCTGTGATATTAACCGCGTATTGCATGAGCTTACTTAATAAACGTTTAAATTCTGGTTCTTTACTGGCATCTAGCAGACGATAGTAATGGTGTATTTTCATCCTATCAGGTAAGGCTTCGAAAATGATACAACCTGTGTGGTGAATTTGGTTAAGTTCAAATACGCACTTTATGACCTTTTTCGGGAGCTGTAATTGCTCATCAGGGTCTTTACCATCTTCAAAGTACGAATGCGGTCTGGTTACGTCTGAGGCTTGTACATCCATTACTTCATAATCAAGCTCAGGCAATTGTTCAAATTTAAAAGCACCTGTTCCATCGCGCTCGAGCTGAATGGTTTTACGCGCATCAAACAAGCAACATTTAAAGAGACCTTTTTGTTCAATCCCCTGTGCTAACATTACCGTGTTGTTAATCGCATCGGTAAACGCAGTGCCAAGCGTTTCATCATGCAAAATAAGGGAAGATTCAACAAACAGTGAGTTTTCTTTCCAGTGAAAACTAAGGCCCCCTACTACTGGGTATTTTGCTAATCTGCTTATTGAGGCCAAAAATGCTTTTTCGGTGTCGCCGGTATCAAATAAAAACTCTTTGTAGTATCTGTCGAGCTGGGCATCGTTTACATCAAGTAATTGTTGATTATGGTCGGCTTGTCTTAAAAATTGCTTACGTGAGCTATAAACAACCGTGTCTGGGTGTTCATCAAACTCACTAAACCAATAAGGGATATAAGGGCGAATGACTTTACGGGGCAGCTCAGGGAGGTAAGCTTTAGCCATTGTAGGCATGTTTCGCATAAAATAATCACCAGCGCCATCTCTGGTTGCCTTATCTTTTGAAAGCATACCGTCAATAACCCGGGCAAGCTCCATAGGTAAATTCAGGCTTGTAGCCGGAATAACCGCCGCACCAAATCGGCAAGATTGTGCAGATGCCAGTGCATAAAGAGTTGAAGCAACACCTTGCTCATCAAAACGTGGCGATGACTGCCCGCCCGACATTTGCTCATCACCAATAAAATACACATCACCCATACGTGCATTAGTGGTGCTGATATCAGCAGACATAAGATCCATAAAATTGCTAGCAACCGGATTACCTTCAGCATCTATTTGTGCATAAACAGAGCTGCCCCAGTCTACCAACGACAACTTATTAGTTTGTTCATCATAAACAATGTTAGAGGGTTTAATATCGCCATGTACAATAGGCTGTGGGCTTAAGCCATTTTTGTGTTCGCGTAAATCTACCAGCACATTACGTAACCTAAGAGCCAGCGCCATGACTTTTGCTGCGCTAAAACGCCCTTGTTTGATGGAGATTTTTTCTAAATCTTCACCTAGAGCGCGCTCCATCATTAAAATGCCTTGCTTTTTAATACGCTCAAAGGCATAAAATTTTGGCACCAATGGATTATTAACTTGCGAGAGCATGTACGCTTCGTCTTCTAGACGGTCACGTACACTTTGCGCTAGGGTTATCCGAGAAAACTTAAATACCCAAGGTAGGTCTTCATCATCAACACCGGCAAAAACAAATCCAAACGCACCAGAACCAATTAATTCAACGTCACTGTAACCAAGCAAAGTAAGCTGTTTAATACAAATGTTAAGCCATTGACGGTGCTTTTTAGCATCATGGTGAGACAGCAAATAAACAGACTGCTCTTCATTGATATAAAAATTGCGGATTTGTTTGGGATTCACTGCATCTCTCAAAGTTAAGCGGCTTTTAACCGCTTAATTATTGAATGCTAGGCAGTTAATTACAAGGCTTTTGCTCTTCTATGATCCAGCCTTGATCTTTCATAACCAGTTCTGATACTGCGAAGGTTAAGCAACAAAAGATAACCAACTCTAATAAGGTAAGAATATCAGCGGCAAAACACCAGCCTAAAACCCCTGCAAATAAAAATGGGATTGCTTTTAAATACCAAGCAATTTGTCGGGTTTTACCATATGTGAGTTGATAACTGTGAACTAGCTCCCCCTCACACTCTAATGTGATGGTAGAAGAAAACTTCCTGAATAAAGTCACTGAAACTGTTAATTGGCAGGTTTTACCATCAATATTAAATTTATGAACAGATTTTGTTTTAAAGTTACGTGATTCTGCTATTAATTCACCGTCAACTTTCAGAACTTCTTTACCTGAGTAAGCAGAACCCCAGTATTCAATTAAATGTTCACCCAGTTTGAAGTTGGCTTTAATTCCCTTGCTCATTGATACTGTAATGCCATCAGTGTTCATAACAAATCTCCTTATTATTATGAATTTAAAATACTTTAAAAATAAAAAAACGGCAAGCTAGGCTTACCGTTTTGGTACTTTCAATGGGTAAAGGGTTACCATTTAAAACTAAAGGCGGATACCGCCATCAATTTCAACAACACGACCTGTAAAAAAGTCGTTCTCTACAATGTATTGTGCTGTTTGAGCAATTTCATCTGCTTCACCAAAACGACCCACTGGCGTTACCGCCATCATGCGTTGTTTTGCTTCTGGTTTCATTGCATCTGTCATTGCTGTGCGAATAACACCTGGTGCGATTGCACCAACACGGATACCAAAGCGACCTAGTTCTTTCGCCCAACCCGTTGTCATCGCAACAACACCGGCTTTAGACGCAGCATAGTTTGTTTGGCCAATATTACCTGCACGAGCAACACTCGACATATTAACGATAACGCCGCCTTTGCCAGACTCAATCATGTGACTCGCAGCTTCACGTCCTGCTAAGAATACACCAGTTAGGTTCACATCAATCACAGATTGAAATTGAGCCAGCGACATTTTATCTACCACTTTGCCTTCTTTTGCTTTGATAAACATACCATCGCGTAAGATACCTGCGTTATTAATTAACACGCCGATATGGCCAAAGTCTTTGTTAATCGTGTTAAACGTTGCTACTACAGCGTCTTCATCTGTAACATTAGCAGCATACGCCATGACTTTTGTGCCATGCTTGGCAAGCGCTGATACTGCAGTATCTAGTACATCTTGTTGCATATCGATAAGGGCGATGTTCGCGCCAAGGGATGCAAATTTCTCGGCCATAGCAAAGCCTAAACCTTGCGCACCACCGGTAATTACGATGTTGTTGTTTTTAATTTCCACAACAATCTCCTACTTCGAGAATAATTTAAAAATAGCACTAAAATCATCACTACCCGCACCTTGATGCTGAAGCATAGTGTATAGATTCTTCGCCATTGACCCCATTGGGGTAGATGAATTACTTTGCTGAGCCGCTTCCATAGCAAGACCTAAGTCTTTCGCCATTAAATCAACCATAAAGCCCGGTTTATAATCATTACTTGCTGGTGCTGTTTCCATTACACCAGGGCATGGGTTGTAAAGCTCAAGTGTCCAGTTACGACCAGAGCTTGCGCTCATAATGTCACTTAACACTTTTGGATCAAGCCCGTTGTTAATTCCCATTTGTAGTGCTTCGCTAGTACCTGCCATTAAAATGCTGAGCAGCATGTTGTTACAGATTTTTGCGACTTGGCCTGCACCAATATCACCAGCATGGAAGATATTTTTACCCATATCTACTAAAGCCAGCTTGGCTTTTTCAAAGTGGCTTTGCTCACCACCGACGATAAAGGTTAAAGTACCCGCTGTTGCACCTGCTACACCACCTGATACCGGTGCATCAACAAAATCAATGCCTTTTTGAGCAAGTTCACTACCCACTTGACGCGCTGATTCTGCATCAATGGTTGAGCAGTCAATCACTAAAGTTTTGCTATCAAGTAAGTTGATAAGACCGGTTTCGCCTAAGTAAAGCGACTTAACGTGTTTGCTTGCTGGTAGCATACTGATAAAAATATCAGCGCCAATAGCACACTCAGCTGCATCGGTAGCAGCAATTGCACCTTTATCGGCAAGCTCACTGACCGCCGCTTTATTTAAGTCAAAGACACGAACTGTATGACCTGCATTGACAAGGTTTGCCGCCATTGGGCCACCCATGTTGCCTAAACCAATAAATCCTATTGTTAATTTAGCCATTTGCTTACCCCTTGGACTTAAGATGACGTTAATGAGTTAAGTGGGTGAGATTGCTCATCCCAGCGTGCTGTAAAGAAGCTATCCACAACTGTTTCGTCGATATCGCTAATCGATTTAAACTGCCAGTTTGGTGCAACGTCTTTGTCGATTAGTAGCGCACGAACGCCTTCTTGGAACTCGCCTACTTCGCCACAGCGAACCGACATGCCTAACTCCATTTTGAAGCAATCTGCTAACGTCATCTCTTTTGAATTAGCTAATTGACGTTCAACAAGCGCACAACTAAGCGGACAACCATGCGCTAATGACTTTTGCGCACGAGTAAGCCATTTGTCTTCAGTTTGTAAAGCTTGAATGTAGTCAATTTTCCCCTGCAATGAATCAAACTCAGCCAGCTTTTGAATAACCGCTAAGTTATCTTTTACATTGCCTTTAGGAACACGGCCTGAAATATTATCAATAGAGATTAGAATATTTGTCAGCTTTTCGTGGTTTAATGAGGCTGTTTTGCCCCACTTTTCAGCGGTGATAGCCGTTAAAATAGCGTCATATTTATCTGCTGTTGCATAGTGATCAGCAAGATTAACAAACAAGGCATCTTCAGCATTGATAGACGCCGCAGTTAACCCTAAGAATAGACCCACTTGCTCAGGCATTTTATGTAAGAAATAACTGCCGCCAACATCTGGGTATAAACCAATGGTTAGCTCAGGCATTGCAATACGCGATGTTTCTGTTACCACTCGGTGACTTGCCCCAGCCATTAAGCCAAGGCCGCCCCCCATAACAATGCCATTACCCCAAAGTAATATTGGCTTTTCATAGCAGTGAATTAGGTAGTCTAATTTGTACTCAAGGGTAAAAAAGTCTTCAATGTAGTTAGCTGGCTCACCTGTGCTCATTGCTTTATGCAGGCTTACTACATCGCCACCGGCACAAAATGCTTTTTCGCCAGCCCCTTTTAGAATGACCATGGCAACGGCGTCATCGTCAGCCCATTTTCTAAGCTGAGGCTCAAGCAGTTGGATCATGTCGTAATTTAAAGCGTTTAACGACTTAGGTGCATTGAGTGTCGCAATTGCAATAAGGCCACTCTCGGCCTCTGCAGTTTCAAACACCACAGGCGCATCTTGATGATTTAGTAGTGTTACGTTAGTCATTAGCCATTTACCCAATTTGCTTTACGCTTTTCTAAGAACGCATTCACGCCTTCTTTTTGGTCTTTCGTATCAAACAATTGTACAAATAACTCACGCTCTAATGGCAACGCATGAGCCATAGGTTGTGTGCGACCTTTTTGAATAAGCTCTTTACATGCCGTCACAGCAACTGGGCTTTGCTCGCCAACTTGGTTAGCAAGTTTCATTGCTGCAGCTAAACTCTCACCAGTGCCAACCACTTCTTCAACAAGGCCAATTTCGCGAGCTTTGTCTGCTTTTAGGCGCTCGCCACATAAGATCATGCGTTTTGCCCAGCCCTCACCAACAAGCCATGCAAGGTTTTGCGTACCGCCAGCACAAGGCAGTAAGCCAACTTTCGCTTCAGGCAGTGCCATTTGAGCTTGCTCTTCAGCTATACGAATATCACAAGCAAGGGCCACTTCAAGACCACCACCCATGGCATAACCATTAATTGCCGCAATTGATACACCACGGAAATTGGTTAGTGCTTCAAATGCATCACCAAACACTTTTGACATAGTGGCAGCAACGCCTTTATCACCGCTGGCAAACACGTTTAAATCAGCACCTGCGCTAAAGAACTTTTCACCTTGGCCTGTAATCACTAATGCATAGACATTTTTGTTAGCATTTAGCTCAGTTACAGTGTCTTTAAGCGCGGTTAATGTATCTTGTGTCCAGGTATTCGCTGGCGGGTTATTCATAGTTAAAACCGCTACGTTACCTTCAATATTTAAATCAATCGATGGATTAGACATAGGTTGCTCCTTATAGAATGTCGCCAGCTGACTCAGCTAAGATACGACGTGCGATAATCACGCGCATGATTTCGTTTGTGCCTTCAAGAATTTGATGCACACGGACGTCTCTGAAATGACGCTCTAATGGGTATTCTTTGATGTAACCATAACCACCGTGAATTTGTAGTGCGTCGTCACAGACTTTAAAACCAACATCTGTAGCAAAACGTTTAGCCATCGCACAGTAAGTGGTTTTTTCACTGTCACCGGTATCTAGTTTAAATGCGGCTAAGCGCACCATTTGACGAGCAGCAACAAGCTCAGTGTTCATATCGGCAATCTTAAATTGCAGTGCTTGGAAAGCAGCTAATGGTTTACCAAATTGCTCACGTTCTTTTAAGTATTCGCGAGCAGTATTAAGAGCTGCTTGTGCTGTACCTAATGAACAGGTAGCAATATTAATTCGGCCACCATCTAAGCCTTGCATTGCAAACTTAAAGCCTTCGCCTTCTTGACCTAATAAGTTAGCCGCAGGAATTCTCACACCTTCGAAGCTAATTAAACGTGTAGGCTGTGCATTCCAGCCCATTTTTTCTTCAGCTTTACCGTATTCGATACCTGCTGCGTCTGCAGGTACAACAAATGCCGAAATACCGGCAGCGCCTTCACCACCAGTGCGTGCCATAACTACAAGTAAATCAGTTTCACCAGCACCTGAGATAAACATCTTAGAGCCTGAGATCACATACTCATCGCCCTCTTTAACCGCTTTGGTTTTTAGCGATGCAGCATCAGAGCCAGAGCCTGGCTCTGTTAAACAGTAAGACGCAAGTAACTCACCCATTACTAATTGTTCACAGTATTGAGCTTTTACTTCCTCAGTACCAAAGCTTGCAATCATCCAGGTTGCCATATTATGAATGGTCAACATAGCGGTTGTTGCGGTACAACCCATGGCAAGCTGCTCAAAGATAATGCTTGAATCTAGGCGAGATAAACCTAAGCCGCCCGCTTCTTCAGGGGTATATAAACCACAAAAGCCTAGCTCACCGGCTGCTTTAATGGTGTCTTTAGGAAAAATGTGTTCTTGGTCCCACTTAGCAGCATGTGGAGCAAGTTCAGACTCTGCAAACTGACGGGCTGTTTCAGCAAATGCTTGCTGATCTTCGGTTAAATTAAAGTCCATAGTAGACCTCTATTTTGTTGTCTTATTCTTGTGTGAATAACGATTGTTGTCGTTTAAATGTGTGTTCTTTGAGCGAGCGTGTGCTCGCTCAGCAGTAAATTAATTACGGCTTATTTAAGGTTGATACTCATGTTCGGACCAGAGGCGATATCATCCTCGAACCAACGTGAAGTAATTGTTTTCGTTTCTGTGTAAAAACGAATACCTTGCTTACCATAGGTGTGTTGATCACCGTAGAATGAGCCTTTCCAACCTGTGAATGAGAAAAACGGGAGTGGCACAGGAATTGGCACGTTGATACCAACTTGACCTACTTCAATTTCATGTTGGAATTTACGTGCAGCAGCGCCGCTTGATGTGAATAACGAAGTACCGTTACCGTAAGGCGAGTTATTGATAAGCTCAATCGCCTCTTCAAGAGTATCTACGAACATACAAGCCAATACAGGACCAAAGATCTCTTCTTTGTATAAATCCATCTCGGTGGTTACATCAGTAAATAGCGTTGGACCAACCCAGTTACCTTGCTCGTAACCTTCAACAGTATAGTCAGAGCCATCAATTAAGCACGTTGCACCTTGTTCTTTACCACTTGCGATAAGTGATAAAATACGGTCTTTAGCAGCTTTTGATGTTTGTGGGCCGTAAGCCGCGTTGGCATCATCCCATACACCTGGGCGTACGTTTTCAAAGCCTGCTTTAATTTCGTCAACCCAGTCTTTTGCTTGACCAACAAACACAGCAACCGAAATACCCATACAGCGCTGACCCGCAGCACCTACAGACGCACCGACTAGGTTGTTTACAACATGCGATTTACTTGCATCAGGCATAATAACCATGTGGTTTTTTGCACCTACACAAGCTTGTACGCGTTTAAGGTTTGCTGTGCCTTTTGAATAGATGTATTCACCTACACCACACGAACCAACAAATGAAATCGCACGTACTGCTGGGTCTTCTAATAAACGGTCAACTTGTGGTTTTGTACCGTGAACAACTTGTAACACCCCTTTTGGCGCGCCCGCTTCAACAAATAGTTCAGCTAAACGCATCGGTGTTAGTGGATCTTGCTCTGATGGTTTCAGAATAAAGGTGTTACCACACACAATAGCTAGTGGGAACATCCATAAAGGGATCATCGCAGGGAAATTAAATGGCGTAATACCCGCACATACACCTAGTGGTTGCATGTAAGAGTAAGTATCGATTTTACGCGCTACGTTTTCCATTGTTTCGCCCATCATCAGAGATGGTGCATTGGCTGCTTGCTCAACCACTTCAATACCACGCCAAACATCGCCTTTGGCATCTTCAAATGTTTTACCCAGCTCATGACAAATAATCGTAGCAAGTTCGTCATGGTTTTCTTTTAGTAGTGCTGCGTATTTCATCATAATGCGCGCACGCTCAGAAATTGGCACTTCTTTCCATGTTTTAAATGTTTCTTTTGCAGAGGCAATGGCTGCATCCATTTCAGTATCCGTTGCACACGGGACTTGAGCTAACACTTCTTGGTTCGCAGGATTGATAACATCAATCAACTGCGATGAACTTGATTGGGTAAATTCGCCGTTGATAAATAAAGGTACTTGGTGCATGAGGCACTCCTCCCCAGTGGGTATAAAGAGGCCGCAACATGATAGTTTTTAAAATACGTTGCGGCTGTGAGAGATTAAAATTCTAAAGCGATTAAATAGCTTCAACAGCCATAGCAACAGCTTCACCACCACCGATACACAGTGAGGCAACACCTTTGCTAAGACCACGATTTTTTAATGCATGAATTAAGGTAACTAAGATACGCGCGCCGCTTGCACCAATAGGGTGACCAAGTGCACAGGCACCGCCGTTTACGTTTACTTTGCTTTCATCAAGTTTTAACTCGTTAATTGCAAGCATAGTCACCATGGCAAACGCTTCGTTGATTTCCCATAAATCAACATCATTCACAGACCAACCGGCTTTTTCTAAAAGCGATTGCATTGCGCCAACAGGTGCTAAAGTAAATTCACTTGGTGCTTGAGAATGTGTGCTGTGAGCAACAATACGACACAGTGGTGTTAAACCTTGTGCTTTAGCATCTGATTCACGCATTAACACAAGCGCTGCTGCACCATCAGAAATTGATGACGAGTTTGCAGCTGTTATCGTGCCATCTTTTTTGAATGCAGGACGTAAACCTGGGATTTTATCAGGGCGTGCATTGCCTGGTTGCTCATCAATCGCAACGGTCACATCACCTTTGCGTGTAGAAATAGTGTGCGCGGCAATCTCGTTCGCAAATGCACCTGTCTCAATCGCACTATTTGCTTTAGTTAGTGAGCTAAGTGCAAAGTTATCCATTTGTTCACGACCAATTGAATACTGATCGGCAGTGTCTTGTGCAAAACAACCCATTGCTTTATTGTCGTAAGCATCTTCAAGGCCATCACACATCATGTGATCTT
Organism: Pseudoalteromonas sp. bablab_jr010; assembly: GCF_016464105.1. NCBI lineage: Bacteria > Pseudomonadati > Pseudomonadota > Gammaproteobacteria > Alteromonadales > Pseudoalteromonadaceae > Pseudoalteromonas > Pseudoalteromonas sp. bablab_jr010. The sequence goes on from NZ_JACDWV010000148.1 coordinate 139,233, forward strand.
TTACTTCACCATGACCCATACGCATACCTGAACGTGCATTTGGTAACATATAAGGCGCATTACTCATGCTTTCCATGCCACCAGCAACCGCTGAGTTGATAGAGCCTGATTTTATTAAGTCATGGGCAAACATGGCAGCCTTTAAGCCAGAGCCACAAACTTTGTTGATTGTTGTTGCGCCAGTACCTTGATTAAGGCCTGCTTTTAACATTGCTTGGCGAGCAGGTGCTTGACCAAGACCAGCTGGTAATACACAGCCCATGATCACTTCGTCAATCTTATCGGCAGATAAATCGGCTTGCTCTAAGCTACTTTTAATAGCTGTAGCACCTAAATCAGTTGCGTGTGCACCACTTAGTGCGCCCATAAAACCACCCATAGGGGTGCGTTTTGCGGCAACAATAACAACGGCTTCAGTAGTCATAATTGGCTCCATGTAAGTGGTTATCATCATGTGTTCAAATCATGTGTAACCAAACAGTTAATTTGTTATAGTTTAATTTCGATTTAATTCAGCATACATAATATTTACGTTTACGCCAACGTAAATCTAAAATCAACATTTTTGCGGCTGGTAAAACTGTAAACTTATCTGTATTTTGTTGTATGAAAAATCGAACATCTGCTTACAAGGCTAGATAAATAAAGCTTTTCAACAAATCCAACCAGTTATCTTTATAAGTCTAAAGTATAACTCCCAAATCACCCTTTACCTTTACGTAAACTTCACTTATATTGGTGTTATTCGAATGAGGTAAATAAATCATGAAACAAGACAATCAAACAAACTTTGAAAGCGCAGCAGTTGAACCTGCTAGCAATGAGCAAACGTTTAGTATCAGCGAACTAGCAAAAGAATTTGATATTACCACCCGCTCTATCCGCTTTTATGAAGACCAAGGCCTGATCTCACCTGATCGCAATGGTCAAACCCGTATTTATTCAAAACGCGACAAAGTAAGACTAAAACTTATTCTACGCGGTAAACGCTTAGGTTTTACCTTGGCTGAAACGGGCCGTTTGTTTGAACTGTACGATGCAGATAAATCGAGCGCTAAACAGCTAGTGACTATGCTTGACCTTATCGCAGAGAAAAAAGCGGACCTGAGCCAACAAATGGATGACATTAAAGTTGTACTAATGGAATTGGTTACAGCAGAACGCCGCTGTCGTGAAACCCTTAATAATTTAGACGAATAACCTGACAACAATCTCGTCAACAGACTCTCACAGGAACACACATTATGAGCACTATTTCACTATACAAAGAAATGAACTTCGGACTTGGCGAAACAGCAGACATGATCCGCGATCACGTTAATAGCTTTGCGAGCCAAGAAATTGCCCCACTTGCAGAACAAACAGACGTAGACAATGCCTTCCCTAATCAACTTTGGCCACAGCTTGGCGAAATGGGATTATTAGGTATGACAGTACCTGAAGAATTTGGCGGTGCGGGCCTTGGTTACCTTGAGCATGTTATTGCAATGGAAGAAATTAGCCGTGCAAGCGCATCGATTGGTTTAAGTTATGGTGCTCATTCAAACCTATGTGTTAACCAAATTAACCGTAATGGGTCACAGGCTCAAAAAGAAAAATACCTGCCTAAGCTTATCAGCGGTGAGCACATTGGTGCCCTTGCGATGAGTGAGCCAAATGCGGGTTCTGATGTTGTATCAATGAAATTAAAAGCTGAGAAAAAAGGCGATGTGTTTGTACTTAACGGTAACAAGATGTGGATCACTAATGGTCCAGATGCCGATACCTTTGTTATCTATGCAAAAACAGATTTAAATGCCGGCCCTAAAGGAATCACAGCGTTCATCGTTGAACGTAACACACCAGGATTCTCTACTGCGCAGAAGCTAGACAAACTTGGTATGCGTGGCTCTAACACCTGTGAATTAGTGTTCGAGAACTGCGAAGTACCAGCAGAAAACATTCTAGGTAACTTAAACGAAGGCGTAAAAGTACTTATGAGTGGCCTTGATTATGAGCGTGTTGTTTTAGCTGCAGGCCCGCTTGGCATTATGCAAGCATGTATGGACATTGTGGTTCCTTATATTCATGAGCGTAAACAATTTGATAGCCCTATTGGTCAGTTCCAACTTATTCAAGGCAAAATCGCTGATATGTACACGCAAATGAATGCTGCTCGTTCATACGTTTACACGGTAGCTCGTGCATGTGATCGCGGCGAAACAACGCGTAAAGATGCCGCTGGCGCTATTTTATATGCCGCAGAGCTTGCTACTAAAATGGCCCTTGATGCTATCCAAATCTTAGGTGGTAATGGTTATATCAACGAATACGCGACAGGTCGTTTATTACGTGATGCAAAACTATATGAAATTGGCGCAGGTACCTCTGAAATCCGCCGCATGCTAATTGGTCGCGAATTATTCACTGAAAGCCGATAGGACCTTGTTATGACGATTTTAAAATCGAGTGTAAATCCACACGATCCGCAATTTTTGCAAAATCACGACAACATGGCAGCACTCGTAACTGACTTACGTGAAAAAGTAGCTGATATCCGTTTAGGTGGTGGCCCTGCACTAATTGAGCGCCACCAAGGCCGCGGTAAGTTGTTTGTTCGTGACCGTATTGAAACGCTACTTGATGAAGGCTCGCCATTTTTAGAGATTTCTCAATTTGCTGCCTTTGGCGTGTATGAACAAGCGATTCCTTGTGCCGGTGTTGTTGCTGGTATTGGTCGTGTGAAAGGCGTTGAATGTATGATCATCGCCAATGATGCAACCGTAAAAGGCGGTACATACTTTCCACTAACAGTGAAAAAACACCTACGTGCTCAAGATATCGCAGAGCGTTGTCATTTACCCTGTATTTATTTAGTTGATTCAGGCGGTGCAAACCTGCCTGAACAAGATGATGTATTCCCAGATAAATTACACTTTGGCCGTATTTTCTATAATCAGGCGCGTATGTCTGGTAAAGGCATTCCACAAATTGCGGTTGTTATGGGTTTATGTACTGCAGGTGGTGCTTATGTACCAGCGATGGCTGATGAAAGTATTATCGTAAAAGAGCAAGGCACAATTTTCTTAGCAGGCCCGCCACTGGTTAAAGCGGCTACCGGTGAAGAAGTAAGTGCTGAAGAGCTCGGTGGTGCCGATGTTCACTGTAAAACATCAGGTGTTGCCGATCACTATGCTGAAAACGATGCCCATGCACTTTCGATTGCTCGCCAATGTATTGAACGAATAAACTATCAGCGCCCTACTGCACCGTTACTTGATGATGTTAAACCTCCGCGTTACGACATTAACGAAATTTACGGCATTGTGGGTACCGACCTTAAAAAGCCATTTGATGTACGCGAAGTAATTGCCCGTGTTGTTGATGATTCATCATTTGATGAATTTAAACGCTACTTTGGCGAAACACTAGTAACCGGCTTTGCAAAAATCTTTGGTCACCCTGTCGGTATTGTTGCCAACAACGGCATTTTATTTAGTGAATCAGCGCAAAAAGGCGCGCACTTTATACAGCTATGTGCACAGCGCAAAATTCCTTTGGTGTTTTTACAAAACATTACTGGCTTTATGGTTGGTAAAAAATACGAAGCCGAAGGCATCGCCAAACATGGTGCGAAAATGGTAACCGCAGTGTCATGTGCTGATGTACCTAAATTCACCGTGTTAATTGGTGGCTCGTATGGTGCAGGTAACTACGGTATGTGTGGCCGTGCGTTTGAACCTACCATGATGTGGATGTGGCCAAACGCCCGTATCTCTGTAATGGGTGGTGAACAAGCAGCAGGCGTTCTTGCACAAGTTAAACAAGACGGTTTAGCCCGTAAAGGCGAAAGCATGACTGATGAGCAAGTCAGTGAGTTTAAAAAGCCAATTATCGAGCAATACGAAAAACAAGGTCATCCATATTACGCCAGTGCCCGCCTTTGGGATGATGGCATTATCGATCCTGCTGATACTCGCAATGTATTAGGGCTTGCCTTAAGTGCAGCTAAAAATGCACCAGAGCGCGATTCGCAGTTCGGCGTATTTAGAATGTAATGGAGGCCTTATGTCAGTAACACTCGAAATAACAAAATCAAATGTGGCTGTACTGGTACTAAGTCGCCCAGAAAAACACAATGCATTTAACGAAGAAGTCATCAGTGAGCTGATCCGTTTAATTGAACACGCAAATAGCTGTGATGTGCGCGCACTGGTTTTAAAAACCGACGGTAAGCACTTCTCTGCTGGCGCTGATTTAAACTGGATGAAGTCGATGGCTGGCAATGACTTTGCAGAAAACTTAGCGGACTCTATGCAGCTAGCAAAGCTTATGAAAGTCCTTGCTACAAGCCCACATCCAACAATTTGTGCCGTACAAGGTGCTGCATTTGGCGGTGCGTTAGGCTTGATTGCGTGTTGTGATATCGCGATTTGCCAAGACGATGCGCAATTTTGCTTAAGTGAAGTAAAGCTTGGTCTTATTCCTGCAGTTATCAGCCCTTATGTCATTAAAGCTATTGGTGAACGCGCTGCACGTCGTTACTTTTTAACGGCTGAGATTTTTGACGCACATACAGCCAAGCAACTGGGTTTAATTCACCAGATCACTGGCGATTTACAAACAGCACTCGACAAACACTTACAAAACCTTATCAACAATGGTCCTGTTGCTGTTAAAGCAGCAAAACAGCTAATCAATGATGTCGCTGGCAACGTAATAGATGATGCACTGATTGAGTTAACCGCAGAACGCATTGCACGCATTCGTGTATCTGAAGAAGGCCAAGAAGGCCTGACTGCATTTTTTGAAAAACGTGCCCCTAACTGGCAGAAATAGGAACCATTATGACAACAAAATCATTGAAAAAAATTCTCGTTGCCAACCGTGGTGAAATTGCCTGCCGAGTTATGCGTACAGCAAAGCAAATGGGCTTAACTACGGTTGCAGTGTACTCAGATGCCGATAAACATGCTCAGCACGTAAAGCTTGCTGATGAGGCGTATCACATTGGCCCTGCGCCAAGTAAAGATTCGTACTTAGTAGCAGACAAAATCATCGATGTAGCTAAACAAGCAGGTGTTGATTGTATTCACCCGGGTTATGGTTTTTTATCTGAGAACTGTGACTTTGCACTCGCGTGTGAGAAAAATGATATCGCCTTTATTGGCCCGCCAGCATCAAGTATTGAAGCCATGGGTTCAAAAACCCGCGCTAAAGAAATTATGCACCAAGCAAATGTACCATTAGTGCCAGGCTACTATGGTGACAATCAAGATACAGATTTCCTACAAGCTGAAGCTGAAAAAATTGGTTATCCGGTACTGATTAAAGCGGCCTTTGGTGGCGGTGGTAAAGGCATGCGAGTTGTTGAACACGCAAAAGACTTTATCGGTGCACTTGAAGGCGCAAAACGTGAAGCAAAAGCCGGCTTTGGTAACGATTTAGTACTGTTAGAGCGCTATGTCACCAAACCGCGCCATGTTGAAGTACAAGTTTTTGCCGATAGCCATGGTAACTGTGTGTACTTAGGTGACCGTGACTGCTCTTTACAGCGTCGTCACCAAAAAGTAATTGAAGAAGCCCCTGCTCCGGGTTTATCTGATGCACTTCGTAAAGAAATGGGTGAAGCTGCGGTACGTTGTGCCCAAGCGATTAACTATCGCGGTGCTGGTACGGTTGAGTTTTTATTATGCGGTGATGAATTCTTCTTCATGGAAATGAACACCCGTTTACAAGTAGAGCACCCAGTAACAGAAATGGTAACCGGTGTTGATTTGGTGAATTGGCAAATCAATATTGCAGCAGGTGAAGCATTACCACTTAGCCAAGCAGATATTCAGCTACAAGGTCACAGCTTTGAAGCGCGTATTTATGCAGAAGATCCAAGTAATGAATTTATTCCGTGTTCTGGCCACATTGATGCCCTATTCACACCGAACGAATCTGAATTTGTACGTATAGATACAGGGATTGCAGCGGGTGATGAAATTAGCCCGTTCTACGATCCTATGATTGCTAAGTTAATTGTGCATGACGATAACCGTGAGGCAGCGCTTGGGCGTTTAGCAAAAGCACTAGAGCAATTCCACCTAGCAGGTTTTAGCTGTAACGTTAATTTCTTACATAACCTTGCTAAACACCCTACTTTTCAAGCAGGTGCACCCGATACGCACTTTATTGAAGACCAAGGTGAGCGCCTTGTTGCTAAAAACGAGCAACAGTCTGTTATTGCAACCGTGGTGGCAGCCTATACGTATGCACATCAACTAAAAGGTGAAAGCAGCAGCCCATGGCAACAATTAACAGGCTTTATGCTAAACAGTGACGCTAAGACAACGATTCCGTTTGTTGATTTAAACGTTCATGCGGTTAAAACATCTGAAGGCTTTAAAATCAACTTAGATGGGGTTGACTATACAACCTCTGGAAATGTTGAAAATGGCCTTGCAAACTTAGTTGTTAATGGCGAAAAAGTCGTGGCTCATATCAATCAAACAGACTCTCACATCACAGTGATGTACAAAGCACAGCAAACGGTGCTAGAGCTGATTGATAAACACTATATTAGTGAACACGAAAGTGATGCACTACCACTTGCTGCACCACTCAATGGTACTGTTGTTAAACATTTAGTTGAAGTGGGTAGTACGGTTACTAAAGGTGATGCGGTTGTCATCATCGAAGCGATGAAAATGGAATACACGCTTAATGCCCCACATGATGGTGTATTAACCAGCTACTGCTTTGCTGAAGGTGAACTGGTTAGTCATGGTGATATGCTCGCGATTGTTGAAGAGCCGGAGGCGTAATGGCACAGTTTCCTGATTTTGTTCGCATTGTAGAAGTTGGCGCCAGAGACGGTTTGCAAAATGAAGCCGCCGTTAGCACTCAAGATAAAGTCTCTCTTATCAACGCACTAGCAGATGCAGGCCTTAAAGATATTGAAGCAGGCGCATTTGTGTCACCTAAGTGGGTGCCACAAATGGCTGACTCTAGCGATGTAATAAGCGCGTTAAATTTGCCAGACGTTAACTTAAGTGCCCTCACCCCGAATTTACGGGGTGCAGAGGCGGCAAAACAAGTCGGCATACAAGAATTTGCTATCTTTACAGCGGCAAGTGAAGCGTTTTGTCAAAAGAACATTAACTGCTCTATTGATGAAAGTATTGACCGCTTTAAGGATGTTATGGATTTTGCCAAAGCGAATAACATTCGTGTTAGAGGTTATGTTAGCTGTGTCATGGGTTGTCCATATCAAGGTGATGTCGACTACAATGATGTATTAAAAGTATCAGAGCGATTACTCGAGCTTGGTTGTTACGAAATTAGCCTTGGCGACACCATAGGTGTAGGTACGGCGAAAAAAGTCGATGAGTTATTAGATTTACTCTTGCAACATATTGATAAATCAAAACTCGCTGTACATTTTCACGACACCTACGGACAAGCGCTCACAAATATTTACACCGCCCTAAGCCGCGGTATAGCAACGGTTGACAGTGCTGTTGCAGGCCTTGGTGGCTGCCCTTATGCCAAAGGCGCGTCAGGAAATGTTGCCACTGAAGATGTAGTTTACTTACTGCAAGGACTTGGCATAGAGCATGGAATTGATTTAGAAAGACTGGCGAAAGCTGGTTGGGCTATTTGCAGTGCACTAAATAAACAACCTGTCAGCAAGGTATCACTTGCTCTAAAGAACACTCAGAATAATTAAGGAGTAGGCTCATGGCCGGTTTCGATAAAGTGGTTTCAAGTTATGAAGCTGCAATGGAAGGTTTAAAAGATGGCGATACAATTATCGCTGGTGGCTTTGGCTTGTGTGGTATTCCTGAGGGACTTATCAGTGAAATTAAGCGTAAACAGACTAAAAATCTAACTGTTGTTTCGAATAACTGCGGTGTCGACGATTTTGGTTTAGGTGTTTTACTTCACGATAAGCAAATTAAAAAAATCATCGCTTCTTATGTGGGTGAAAATGCGCTTTTCGAAAAACAACTACTCGATGGCGAAATTGATGTTGTTTTAACACCACAAGGTACACTCGCTGAGAAGATGCGCGCCGGTGGTGCTGGTATTCCTGCGTTTTATACTGCTACAGGTTACGGCACTCCGGTTGCCGAAGGCAAAGAAGTTAAAGAATTTGATGGTCGCCCATATATCTTAGAAGAGTCAATTACAGGTGAGTTTGCCATTGTTAAAGCATGGAAAGCCGACCGCTACGGTAATCTTGTATTTCGCCACACAGCTATGAACTTCAACCCGATGGCCGCGACAGCAGGTAAAATTACCGTTGCTGAAGTTGAAGAGATTGTTGAACCAGGTGAACTTGAGCCAAGCCAAATTCATACCCCAGGTATTTATGTTAATCGCGTGATCAAAGGCGACTTTGAAAAACGCATTGAACGTGTAACAACTCGCGATTAAGGAGCAATAAAATGGCATTATCACGTGAACAAGTTGCAATGCGTGTTGCACAAGAACTACAAGATGGCTATTACGTAAACCTAGGTATTGGTATCCCTACTCTGGTTGCTAACTATGTACCTGACGGTATCGAAGTTATGTTGCAGTCTGAAAATGGCTTATTAGGCATGGGTGCGTACCCAACCAAAGACCAAGTTGATGCAGATATGATCAACGCGGGTAAAGAAACCGTGACAGCAGCCACAGGTGCAGCAATATTTAATAGTGCAGATAGTTTTGCCATGATACGGGGTGGTCATGTAGACTTAACAGTATTAGGTGCATTTGAAGTTGACCAGAACGGTAACATCGCATCGTGGATGATCCCAAAAAAGCTAATTAAAGGCATGGGTGGCGCGATGGACCTCGTTGCTGGCGCGAAGAATATTATTGTTACGATGACTCATGCAAGCAAGCATGGCGACTCTAAGTTATTAGAAAGTTGCACTTTACCGCTAACTGGGGTTAACTGTGTAAAGAAAATCGTAACTGATTTAGCCGTACTAGAAGTTAAAGACGGCGCATTTCATCTAATCGAACGCGCTCCAGGCGTGTCGGTAGATGAAATTATTAGCAAAACGGCAGGCAAATTGCTTGTTGAAGGTGATGTTCCAGAGATGGTTTTTTAAACCACTCACATCCCATGTACCGACCTCATTCCCAGTGCCAATGGCGCTGAGTTACCCAAAATCCCTCTCAAGAGGGATTTTTTTTATCTAAAGTCAGCCTTTCGCCGCACCATTTTGTCACATAAATAGTATAAAATGCCCTGCTTTAGTGAATTGGCAGTATCTAATACTGAGACTATGACGAAATAGCTAAAACTGCTAAGATCACTTTTTTACTAAACATTTGCCTAAACATAGATTAAACGAGCGATTAAAGGCTGCTTTTTATACAATATGGCAAGAGTTAGCTATATTCATTCTTTACTCTCTATTTTTTTACATTTTGGGATAATAATTGCTTAGCAGTTAATTAACTAACAAGCGCTATTGAGACTTACTGAAATTAACTATGCAAACACCTATTCGTGGCCTACGCTCATTTTGTTTTGCTGCTCGCACCCTTAGCTTTAAAGATGCAGCAAACCAGCTTTACCTTACACCGTCTGCCGTAAGCCATCAGATCAAACAATTAGAAGAACAATTGGGTATTGAACTATTTGAACGTCAAACCCGTTCAATTCGCCTAACAGCGGCTGGTAAGAATTTTTATGACTCTGTATCACCGCTTATTAAAGCGCTAGAAAAAACCATTAATGAGTTTAGTCAGTTACAAGAAAACGTAACGATCAGTATTACACTACCTGAGTTTTTCGCCAGTGAGCTTTTAATGCCAAAACTGAGCGAATGGACCAGTGAGCACCCAAATACAAACTTACAGCTTAATACCTTAAAAACGCGTAAAGAGCTGACTAAGCAAAGCGATTTGTCGATTGTATTGTCTTCATCTAAACCGCACGAAGGCGTTGTACATGAGCTATTTTCGCTATCGTATACACCAGCTTGCAATAAAGAAAACTGGCAAGCATGGCAAGAAAACCCGTTTCAGGCTTTAAATGAAGTTCCTCTTATACTTCATAAAGCACGTCCTTGGGCTTGGCACCAATGGGCAGAGCATGCTGGTATTGATGACTTTGCACCAAAACAAATTATTCAGGTTGATAGTATGTTTGGTGTGGCACGTGCGGCACAACAGGGTATGGGTATTGCCCTAATCCCCTTGCCTATCAGTCAGACTTGGTTTGATGAACAATGGTTATTTAATTTCACCGATATGCCATTAAAAACGAAAGATAAATATTACTTAGTGCAACACGATCCTAGTGAAACTAATGCACAATTAGAGCTATTTATAAAATGGATGCTTGATACTTTCAAACATCTAAAATAAAAGATTAAAGACCCTCAATTTTGTTGAGGGTCATTTATCTTTAAATTAGCTTTTAGACTTGCTGACTAAGATACTCACTTTGTTTTCACCTATTTCAAAAGACGCTTGTTTACCATATTCCACAACAAAAGAAGGTGTAAAATAGCTGCCAGCGAGTGTGATTGATGTTTCTACAGCTGCCGTATTATTTTGTTGTGGTATCACTGTAACTTCATAGCTAAACCCCTCACCTATAGAGATGGTCGCAGGTTGTTTCTCTTCCACCAGCATTACTGGCGATGCTAGTAGCTCATTCGCTTTATAAACAGATGTTTCAACTTGAAAGCTATCAGCTGCGAAACAACTTGTTGATGCTAAAAATACTCCAGCTACTAAACCTAACTGTTTTTTCATATTTATTTCCTTATCTCATTTATAGGGTTTGTCCGTAATTAATATCAGTTAGTACGTTTATTTGATACACGGAAATTTCTGAATGTTAATTATCTCTATCAAAGCTCTCGATAATACACATCAATGGTATGTGATATAGCTTCATAGCTGTTATTTTCGTGTTTAAAACACGCTTTTCTTAGTTCCTTCTCTTCGTAGTTTTTACCTGCTACTACGACTTGATCGAGAGTTTGTGAACGTGCACAGAATTGCTGTTTTGAAATTGTTTCTACTTTGACTGATTCAGCTTTTGAACGCGGTAATGAACTAGGCTTAGGATTTTGCTTCATGCCTTCAAGTAACTGTGCTTTAGTAACAGGCACAGTATCTGACCCTAGCCCAGGAATATGCAATGTTTGTTTAATCGTATAGTTTTTACTTAATAATGGCGCAAACAAAGATACATCGTTGCTCAAATAAGCTTGCTCAAAATTAAGATAAACAGCCACTTTATCTTCAGCTGCATTGGCAATAACAGGCCCTAAAAGTAACAACGCAAATATCAGTTTCATGGTTATACGCTTATTCTGAATAAATTAAGTCATCAACTATACATACCATCATAAAGTACCGATTTTATTTTTAATTAACAACAATTTGTTTGTTTTGCGTACTCTACTCCTTTATTGTTTTTTATCGTAAACATTACCTATTTAAACCCCGTATCTGCTTTATCGGGGTCAGATCATACGGCTGACAGCTGACAGCTGATAGCTGATAGCTGATAGCTGATAGCTATAAGACTAACTCATTACATTAGACTAAAGTCTATAGGTTAAATTTCTTCATCTATTAGGTCATTTTTTATCGTTTGTTGAATTTGTAGTGTTCAATTAAAGTTCATTTGTCGGCGATTGATACCGACTCAAATAGAGGAAATGATTATGTTTAGTACACTTATGAAACGCGTTGCAGTTAGCTCATTATTAACTTGTTCAGCTATGGCAGTGGCTGATCAAAGTGACTACAAATTAATGGTTATTGATCAATCTACACAAGCAACAGTAGAAACAAACCGCCAATACGAACTAGCATTTAACCAATGCGCATTAAGTGTTCAAGCAAAGAATTTTACAGAAGCTGAAACACTTTGCTCTAAAGCAATAAGCTTACTAAGCAAGAGCAAGGTACCTGCTTATAAACGTCGTGAATTAACCTCATTTGCATTAAGCAACCGCGGTGTAGCTCGAATCATGTCTGAAAACGACACTGCTGCATTGTCTGACTTTTACGAAGCAGTACAAATTTCAGGTAACGAGTTAGTAGAGCACAACTTAACGCGTGCGAAAAAGAACTTAGCATTATAAGTTCTCACAAAATTGTGTTGTCTCAAAACCCAGCTTAGGCTGGGTTTTGTCGTTTAGGTGTTTCGTTTTTTAGTCTTCCGCTTTTATCAATAAATCAAGTTCTTTTAGCAATAGGCTCTCTACTGTCTTTTTATCCATATTAGCCAATTGCTCTAAGCTGTAATTTTTGCCAATTTCTTTCGCTAAAATATAACCTAGGTAATAACCTCTTCGGTATGGCAGCTTTGTCTCGTCCTTTACGAAGTTGAAAAATGAAGAATATATTTCAGTTTTTTTTGAGTAAAACTTTTTCTTAAGGTCAACGAAAGAATCGAGCTGCCTTGCGCGAATCTTTTTCACCAAATTGCTAGGTATGTTTAGCATCAATTCATCATCACTGGCTGACGGAGTTAATTTATGTGAAACGTAAGTAGCTAATCCCTCAGTCCAAATAGAGCACCATAGCTCATCCTTACATTGAAATAACTTTTCATGATAAACGTGAAATAACTCGTGATGAAAGAATGGCGTATCGTTTTTCCAGGTATGATATTTGGCCATAAGGTCTACACCAAACATTAAGTAAGTCTTACCATTTAACTCTCGCGTTGCCCCATTGAACCTTCCTAATGAGTGAAGTATGTAAATGGGGGTTTCAGATTTGAAATCAGGGAAAGTAGCAATAAATGATTCCATACTGCTGTTTAACTCTTTAGATAAACGTCTATTTTTTGAAAAATATACTTCTTCTATTCCACTGAAACCCTCAATAGCTTTAACAAAGCTTTTATCACTATAAAAAGGCGCAAATTGAGATGTGAAATGTTGAGAAAACTGCTCGGCTCTATTTTCTGCAGTCAACGTCTTGCTTGACTGATATAAAGTATAAAAATCATCAGCGAGATTAATGACTTCAAAATCAGCTGACTGCTTGTTAGCAAGCGCATTAAATGAAAGCACACCAAATATGAAGATAGAGAGTAGAAGAAATTTAGAGAATATTTGCATAATTATAGTCAGAATTATTTGTTAGGTTAAAATCTATTGTGTACGTACCCATAACTCGAGGAAATATAACCGTTAATAATCTCGACTTGAGAAGGCAGGCCATACATAGGCTCTGAAACAGCCTGAATTGGAAAGTTTAGTTTTGGTAATTCAATTGTATTGGGGGTTGAGATGCCAAACCAAAAGCTAACGGGTTCATCATCAACAAACATACATGGTTGCGTATACTCAATTCCAGCTAAGCCAATATTAATGTAACCCAAGAATTTATTGCCAATAGCATCAGTAAACAGGGACTTTACAAGTAGCTGATTATTAGGGTTTAATGTATCAGCTTCAGATGCTGGTGTTACAATCGTTTCATCAACAGAATCATCCTTACAATACTTAAAAAGCCAAACAGCATGTTCATTAAGATCTTGAACAGTAATTTCCCAACAAAACTTATCCATGTCTATCCTTGAGTTGTTTCGCCAACTTAATTAGCTTTAACGTTAGGTTAAAATTAGTGCAAAGTGAACAGAGTTCAAATTTTGTAATCTTGTCGCTCTTTAGAAAAGAGCTTTTTATTTAACTTCAATCCAAGTCGGTTTATCTCTGGGTATTAAACCAAATTTTTTAGCTATGAAAACAATATCATCGGCTTTGCCTGATATTTCACCTTCAAACCAACAATCCCACTCAAAATTAAGTACACGATTTTCTTTTACTAGCTTAACCTTACCGTAATCAATCCATGCATCAAAATCACCGTATTCATAAGTTTTGACCCAGCCATTTTTCTGACAAAACAATAAAATATTAATAAAATCATCAGTTTTTATATCCTGTATGATTTTTAAGCCTAATACTTTAAATTTGGAATCTATAGCTTTCCTAACAAGGGATATGATTAGCTTCATGAACCACCAAAAGTTTTTAACACACGTTTTGAGCATTTATAACCATTAGTCAGAGCAATGCTTAAAAGATTATTTTTAACAAAGTTACTTACCGATTGCTACTGTTCTAACTGGACAGCCGCGTCCCTTAAACCTAAATAAATCTGAAGCCCACAATCAGCAGGCCAAAATAACTTTCCTACAAAAAATAACGATATCAAATTTATCAGCACTCAACTCAGCTAATTTGTTACTTTCAATACAGGAATAAAACAACTTCACCTCCTCTACATCACAGTAAAATTTCGAATCCTGAGTAATTACTCTATAGATTAAATTTCTTCATCTATCAGTTTTAATTTAATCGTTTGTTTAGCTTATGGGAATATTTTAAAGTTCACTCGTTGGTAAGAAACACCAACTTATTCAGAGGAAAACTATCATGTTAAAAACACTTGTAACCACTATTGCACTTAGCTCTTTATTAACTTGCTCAGCGATGGCAGTAGCCAAACAAGCTGATTATAAACTGATGGTTATTGAGCAAGCTCAAACGAACGATAATGCAACTAGCCAATACGAAACTGCCTTCAACCGCTGTGCATTAAGCGTTAAAGAAAAGAATTTTTCAGAAGCGGAAAGCCTGTGTACACAAGCAATTTCTCTTCTAAGTACAAGTAAGGTACCAGGTTACAAACGCCGCGAATTAACTTCGTTTGCACTTAGTAACCGTGGTGTTGCCCGCATCATGTCTGAAAAAGATACTGCTGCACTTTCTGACTTTTATGAAGCGGTGCAAATTTCAAAAAATGAACTTGTTAATCACAACTTAAGTCGCGCAAAACAAAACCTAGCGCTGTAACAGTTCCCCCAACCAAATTGTTGTCGAAAGCCCGGTTCTTGTGTGTTCTGACCGGGCTTTTTTTATTTAATGTTTGGCAAATAAATCTGACATCCCCTTCATTGTGATGCGATCAAATTGAATTTCTACAGGTAATCCTTCTATATGGTATTCTGCTGGAATATCTACTTGCAAAATAAGTTTTAAAGCGGCTTTTTCGCCTTCGAATGGACCTGAAAGCTGCGGGGGTATCTTACTTGTAAGCTCTGTATATTCATTAATTACAGCATCAAATTTTTTACCATTTGGAAGTTTTACAGTCGCTTTTTGACCTATTTTTGAATACTCCAAAAATTTTGGTGCAAGATAAGCATGAACTCTTAGTTCTCTGCCGGTATCTACTGAAAATAATGGTGAGTTTTGATCTACAAACTGACCATCTTGCACAAAGATATCGTTAATATTTCCCGAAAACGGAGTTTTAACAACAAGGTTTTGTTGCAGTGCAGACAACTTTGCAAATTCAATTGAAAGATCTTGATAGCGTTGCCCCTTTAATCCATACAAGCGTTCCATTTCTTGCCGCTCTTTCTCACGCAAGATATCAACTTTTGTCTGTTCGTAACTTAATTGAGCACTGTTAAAAGCAGCTATTGCGCTTGCTAAATCAGAAACGGGGACTATTCCGCGGCTTTTATAATCTTTATACGTATTAAGTAATTCTTGCTGCCTTTCAACGCCTTCTTTTGCGACTCGCTTTCTTTGTTCTAGCTGCGTCATAATTGTTTTGCTAAATGGTATCTGTTGTTGAGTTAGATTTAATATTTGTCGGTCAACTTCTTGATACTGCCCTGTCAATTCAGGGTTATATAATGTGAGCAATATTTCATCTTTCATCACAGAATCACCAAGGTTAACGTCAACAAATTCAATAGTTCCTTTACTTGGAGCTTTAATCAGAAGCGGTTCAGTCGTAATGATACCAACAGCTTCAACCTTAAGTTGTGGCACTAAATAAATCCATGCGACAATACAAATAGGGCTCAATGCAATCAGAATTAAAAAATACCAGCGTAATTTATGTGATGTTCTTTTTGCTCCAGCATATGGAACTTTAATTCCTTTTTCTTCGTTCGGATTGTTGACCTTTGCAGTGCTATTAAAATGCAATTTCATATTATTCCCTTAATCTAAAATTTTTGACCACGTTTAAGCACCCACCAAGGTGCCATACTAGACTCTTCATGCGACCGCCGGAATACTTCATTAACCAGCGCAAAGCAACATACTAGGCGCATTATAAATGCATAGATGGGATAGAGAGGTAACCAGAGGAATAGTGTAAAATCTTGCTTAGGCCTTTCTGAAACACTAACTAAAACTAACAAATAAAAATAGCCGATAGTTAGAAGGTATAAGGCATAAATGACGAATATTAATGCTAGTGAGAATTGCCAAGGATAAATAATAGCAACCCCAACAAAATACACAAAAATGACAAATGGCAACATAACGTTTTGCAAGTAACCATAAAAAAGTGTAAACAAAAAATTCTTCCAGCCTAAAAGCTTAGGTGAAAAAGCTGGCCAATGTTTACGCAAATATAAAAACAGCAAGTCCCCGTCCCAACGTAATCTTTGCAAGACAAGCTCTTTAAATGATTGAGGTGCGTCTGTATGTGCAATCGACGCAGTCGCGTAAGGTATTTTTAAATTAGGGTAGCGTTTAAAATACTGTTTGATACGAACTGTTAGATCTAAATCTTCTGCAGTATGAGTATCCCAACCTCCTATTTGTTTTAAGAAATCACGTCTAAATGCACCAAATGCACCTGAAATGTTGTTAATTAAATTACATTGAGCTAAGCCAGTTTTACCACCCTGCATCGATATTAAGTATTCGATTGCTTGCATTCTAGTCCATAAAGTTTTATTCACATTACGAACTCTTAAAGCACCTCCCACAGCAGGTACATTAGGGTCTTCAAATAACCTGACTAAATTTGCCATCATATCATTGTCAAATGAAGTATCCGCATCAACATTGACGATAATTTCACCTTTAGCATAGGATAAGCCTGCGTTTAAAGTTGAAACTCGCCCTCCCCGCTGCCATTTTGGCAATAAAACAATCTCACGATTTTTGCGTTTAAATAACTGCTTACATTCTTTAGCTACATGGTAAGTGTGGTTATTTTGAACAGCACCATCTATTACAGCAATAATTTCAATTTTACCTGGGTAAGTTTGTTCAACGAGTGACTGAATGGTTTCTTTAACTGCATCCCCTTCTGCATAACAAGTAATAACACAGCTAACTTTTGGTAAATAAAATAATTTAGTATTGTTTATACGTGTCTTTTCTTTAGTCCATTTAATTATGCCAAACGTGATTATTAAAAATAGCGGCAACTCATAGATAAGGTATAAAGGAATAAATTTTACTAGAACTAATACATTACTTTGTACATAAAACATAATTTGTTCAGTAATATGTATTAAAGTGCTTAGCGTACTCATAAAACACTCTCCTGCTGAGCTGCAAATTGTTGCTCAAGCCAAACACCTATTTCATCTGGCATTTCTTTTGATGGAAGTGGAATGCCTTTAATCGAAAGTGAGAAATCGCTATTTTTATTGAGTAAAGAAATCCCTTTTAATTTTTGATAAACAAAGGATAAATGTTCAATTGTTGTATTAGGTAACATTAAAAGTAATGTATGCTCTCCTGCTAAACAGCAAATATCCGTGGTCCTGATACTCTCGTTAATTCTGCTCTCAAATTCGTCTATTAATTGAATAGCACGTGCTTCACCATTTTCTGCAATAAATTGCGCGAGGTTTTTTAACTCTATCTTAACTATTGAGTGTGTTTGCTGGTGCCTTACGGCAAGTTGGTTTTGCCACTTAACCACCCATTCGAAATGTGAATAGTTAATAGAGTCAGTGCTGGTTAAATTAAAATTGTCAAAACGCTCACCAAGTCTAATTAAACTTTTACCTTCCATTGATATGTTGTAACTATGAATGTTCTGTACTATTAACTCATCAACTTGATTACTGGTCTGACAGTGGAAGCATTTAGCAATAACGTCAGCATCTACAAAGCTAGTATGGCATTGGTTACATTTCTGATTTTCTATTGGGCGATCATAGTCAACGCCAATGTGTCTCAATTTTGTATGGCAATTAGGGCAGCTTAGCCCGATACCCTCTTTAAATTTAGATTCGCCATTTACATGACCACAGTTAAAACAGTGCAAACTAGATACGTTAGCAATATCAATACTTTGACAACTTGGGCATGAATCAACATAATTTAAGTGCCCTGATTGGCAGTGTCTACAGTAGCGAACACGGTCGATTAATTTATCTGTCTGTAAGAGTTTTCTTCTATGGATACTCGACAACCATGACATCGCATCTTTAGTGTTAACCCCAAAACACTCTAAAAGCGGATAATAATAAACACTATTAATGCTTAAATCATGAACAGGTAACAAGCTATTACCTTTATAAATCCACATAAAAGACAAAAGCTTAGTTAAAGCTGAGTCGACTAAATTAAGACTTAGATTTAAACTAGTTGCGCGCGTTATTACGGAGTTATAAAAATCATCACTTTGTTTATTAAAAAGACCATTTGCAAGAGCTTCTGATAAATAACAAGGCGTATTTACCAAAATACAGCTTTGCCATAACAGTTCGTGCTTACGGATTTTCTTGAGCGCTTCGCCTTGGTTTACAATGTTGTCAGCAAAAACAATAAGTGGAAAATGAGATTGAGCTTCAAAAGCGGAAAAAAAGTGCTCTACGTCGTTAAATACTGTGAATTCGTGTCCGTAAACTAAAAAATCAATATCCTTAAGCTCACCAATCCAAATTTTTTGTAACGAAATATCATTTAATTGCTGTTTATTCATTTACCCTCCATGAAATGAACTATTGTATTCATACCGCATTCTAAACTGTTTTTATATAAGGTACGATCAGACTTTTCATATAACTGGTAATTTATGGTTTAAATTAACTAGTCAATAGCTTATAAAAATAAGAAGGTATGATTGAAATCTATATTTAAAATAATATTTTATTGTTATTAATTGAAATATAAACTTTATGTTAATAAAGAATTGTATGAGGTAGCTTTTAATATAAAAGCCAGCTCTGAAAGCTGGCTATAAATAAGTTCTAACTTCTTAAGTTTCATCTCTTGGCACAAAATCAAGCACTGTTGCATTAATGCAGTACCTGTCTTTACCTCTTGGCCCTTCACCAGGGAACAAATGACCTAAATGAATACCAGAGCTTTTTGATTTAAGCTCAATACGCTGCATGCCATAACTGTTGTCTTCATGCATAGTTACACTGTCTTTAACTGGATGTGTAAATGAAAGCCAGCCAGTGCCTGAGTTAAATCTATCTCGGGTATCAAAAAGCGGCGCTCCACTTAGCTTATCAATAAAAATACCGTCGGGTGTATTTTTAAAGATATCGTATTGCTTACAAAATGGGCTGTCTGTTCTGGCATGAAACGCCACTCTAAAGGCTTCACTGTCACCTAGTTTAAATGCGCCTAAGGCTTTGTAAAACTCACCTTTGCTAACATAGCCTTGGCGACCATAAACCTCTTCGCCATTTTCTATAAATAATAACGTGGGTGTTGCCCAAGTCGGCGTTTTAATCGTTAAGCCATCAAGTTGATCAGCATGACGGAATGTCATTGGTATCGAACCCATGTACTCATTAGCGACCTCTTTTTTAAACTTTTCACAGTATGGGCAATAACCTTTAGCATCTATCACTACAATTTGCTTACCGGCCAATAAGGCTGTGTTATCAACCTGTTGTTTTTCTACTGGTGTGAATACAACGCCCGTTGAATGATCAGGGCAATAGCCATTGGGGTTTTTCTTTAAATAATCTTGGTGATAATCCTCAGCAGCATAAAACGCATCAAGCGGCTTTATCACAGTCACAATCTTGCCGTAGCCTGCTGCGGTTAATTTGCTTTGGTATTCATCTTTAAGTTTATTCGCAACTTCAAGTTGTTCATTATTACTTACCAAAATCGTTGAGCGGTATTGAGT
Source organism: Pseudoalteromonas sp. bablab_jr010 (assembly GCF_016464105.1). Taxonomy (NCBI): domain Bacteria; kingdom Pseudomonadati; phylum Pseudomonadota; class Gammaproteobacteria; order Alteromonadales; family Pseudoalteromonadaceae; genus Pseudoalteromonas; species Pseudoalteromonas sp. bablab_jr010. Next base: position 159,111 of record NZ_JACDWV010000148.1, read on the forward strand.
ACCAATATCATTACCTTGACGATTTAGCTGGGTTGGATCATGATTTTCAAAATAATGCTTTAAAAGCGATTGAGTTGTTAACTCGTTACTGTTGTATTTGACTTTAACAACTTCTGCATAATTGTTTTTATCAAAGCGTCGAGAGCTACGTGTTATGTTCTTGTAGGTCGCTTTAAATCCATGCCCATCGGCATAACCTGATACAGCATCTAACACGCCATCCAGTGCTTCGTATCGTTTTTCTGCTCCCCAAAAGCAACCTGAACCAAGCACAATGGTTTCAATATGCCCTGTCGCGTTATCTGGCATTGTTTCAGCTTCAATTGGGCTGGTGGTAAAAATGGCACTGCAAGTGAATAGTGTCAGTAACATCGACTTAATTGTCATACTAATTTCCTCTTAAAAGCCTGTATTTAAGACAGACCGAGCATAAGTATTAATAATTTCAACTTAAACGCATGCAAACAGCGATTCACCGCTAACAATTTAACTCTTAACCTTATTTACGGTAAAACACAGCTTTTTAACATTGGGATATTAAAAAATGAAAATTGCACACAGCTTATCTGCAATTGCATTAGGATTAACACTTGCTACGCAAGTGAATGCCGCAGAGTTCACTTTTGCAAAATCAATTAAACCGAACGACAACACCCTAGTTTTATTTTTAGATACAGATAGCCAAGTTGCTAACTTTAATTATTTAAAGCCAGAAACCCAAACTCACCTAAATAAAGTAATTGAATTTAGTGACTTTAAAGCAGGCTATGGCAAAACGTTAGAAGTTATCGCACCAAACGGTAGCGACCATCAACGCATCTTACTTGTTGGCTTAGGAGAGCAGCCAAAACTAGATGCAGCAAAAATGGCAAAACTAGGTGGTAACGTTCACGCTAAATTGCAGTCGGCTAAACAAGAAAATGTTAGCCTTGATTTTTCAGAGCTAAAAGACAGCGCAATCAATGCTAAATATGCAGCAGAATTTGCACATGGCGCAAATTTACGTGACCACCGTTTTGAGCAATACAAAAAAGAACAAGACAGCCATGTTGTTAACTACACATTAGATGTTGAGAATTTAGACCAAGCGGTCAAAACCCATAAACTACTACAAAGCATTGAACAAGGTGTATTTTTAGCACGTGACTTAACCTCTGAAGTTGCAACAGAAATGACGCCGGTTGATTTTGCTAAAGCGGCAAAAGAGCTTAAAAAGTTAGGTGTTAAAATTACTGTTTTAGAGCCTAAGCAACTTAAAAAGCTGGGCATGGGTGCACTTGAGGCTGTTGGCCGTGGTAGCGAAGAAGGTGCACGTTTAGTGGTTGCACATTATCAAGGTAATAAAAACACCCCTATCGCATTAGTGGGTAAAGGTATTACTTTTGATTCTGGTGGTTACAGCCTTAAAACAGGCGCTTCAATCGCCCGCATGAAATCAGACATGGCAGGTGCAGCAGCTGTACTAGGTACTGTTAAAGCGATGGCACTGGCTAAAGCCGACACAAACGTAGTTGCTGTAATGGGCATGGCAGCTAATATGGTATCGCAATTTGCCGTAGCGCCAGGTGATGTTGTAAGAACCGCTGAAGGTTTAAGCGTTGAGATTGTAAATACAGATGCTGAAGGCCGTTTAGTATTAAGTGATGCAATGTGGTATGCCCGCGACAAGTACAAGCCAAGTATTATGGTTGATGTTGCGACACTAACCGGGTCTAAAATTCGTGCTGTAGGTAATGACTATGCGGCTGTGTTTTCTGATGACGACACCCTTGTAGAGCAACTAACTGTTGCTGGTAAGCAAGTAAACGAGAACCTATGGCGTTTACCTCTAGGTTATGAAGATGCGTTAAAGTCAGACATAGCTGATCTTAAAAACATCGGTTCACATGGCCCAGGTGCTACAACAGCAGCGAGTTTCTTACAAAACTTTGCCGGTGACACACGTTGGGTTCACATTGATATTGCTGGAAACGCGCTAAATTCTAAAGCAAAAGATGAACTAGCTGAAGGCGGTACAGGCTATGGCGTACGATTACTGTCTAATTGGTTATTAAATAACGCACAGTAATTAGGCATTGCACTTTATCAAGTGGTTATAAGCTATTATAGCCACTTGATTGTCTTGAGTTTTTCTAATTAACACTAAAGACACATTTACATCATCAACAAACAGCCTATATGCTAATAAGCATTAAGGGATAATAAGATTGATACGCAATGACGACGACCAATAGTACACCTAAGATTATGGCGCTCACTACGCATAGCATCTTTTTTGATGCCTATGAAACAGCAAGCGACACACTCACTACGCAAAAGAAAATATGGGCATTAGCCCAATATTGCCAAAGCAGTGATGACTTTGTTGATGTAGTCCCTGCCAATAATAATTTAACGCTTTACCTAAAAGAGCCCGCTCAACTTGCTGGTTGGCTGCCACGATTACTAGAACAATGGCACGAACTTAAAGCCACTGACTTTAACTCACGTCATCATAAACTTGCTACTCGTTATGGTGGTGAATATGGGCCTGATATAGCGCATGTTGCTAAACATCATAATCTGTCTGTTGATGATGTTGCTCAAATGCACAGTAGTGCCAAATACCACGTACTTTTTTTAGGCTTTAAGCCCGGTTTTGCTTATTTAGATGGTTTAAATCCACAACTTTACACACCTCGTCATGCTGAACCAAGGCTCTCTGTTCCAAAAGGTTCAGTTGCTATCGGCGGCGATCAAACCGGTATTTACCCTGAAAGCTCCCCTGGTGGCTGGCAAATTATAGGTCATACAGATTTTCGGCTATTTGATATTAATGCAGCCTCGCCCTGTGCTATTGAACCCGGTGATACTTTAGAGTTTGTTATTCAGGAGGTGTTAAAATGATCACTATCATCAAACCTGGCATGCAAATGTCTATACAAGATCAAGGCCGCACAGGCTCTCGCCATTTAGGCATTGGTCAATCAGGGTGTATAGACCCTTACGCTCAAGTTATTACAAACCGTTTAGTTGGCAACGACGACAACAACCCCGTTATTGAGACCACTTTGGGTCTTGCCGAAATTCAGTTCGATAACGATTACTACATTGCTCTGCACGGCACTGATATGAAAGCCACAGTGAATGGCAACCCTGTTGATCCTGGCTGGAGCTTTTACATAAAAAAAGGCGATGTTTTAAAGTTTAATGCTGCACGTCATGGTTTTAGAAGCTACCTTGCTATTGGTGGCGAGTGGCATTTACCTGAGCCCATTTTAGATTCTTACTCAACAGATATATTAGCGGGTTTTGGTGGCTTAACCGGTCAAGCACTACAGGCTGGCGATAGTTTTGATATAACGCCAAGGTACAATACCAAAGTTGGCTTAGGCGCCATGCTACCACCTAAAAGTACACAAATTCGTATTCATGCCGCACCACATGCAGCACTGTTACCAAAAGACACCATCGTTAACTTTATAAATCATTCTTGGCATGTATCGCCTAATAGTAACCGCATGGGCACAAGACTATTAAGTGATGAGTGTGATATCAGCCATGATGTTTCATTACCCTCTATGGCTGTCGCTCCTGGCTGTATTCAGCTTCCACCAAATGGTGAACCCATAGTGCTATTAAACGATGCGCAAACAACTGGGGGTTATCCATTGCTCGGCACCGTGATCGAAGCGGATCTTCGTCACTTTGCACAATTAAAACCCGGCGACTTCCTTCACTTTAAGTTTGTTACACTTAAAGAAGCCCATGCAGCACAAGAAAAACTCACTGCGCACTTAAATCAACTTGCGATAGCACTAAACTATATTAATAAATAGCGTTAATTTATTGATGTTTAAAATGCGAGCAAAGAAAGTCTTTGCTCGCGTTACCTTCATGGCTTGTCTATACATTTAAAAAGGTAAAAACCCTACGCATTCCTTTGCACCAATGCTGTGCAGATAATTTAGTAACAAAAGCCTTTATTCCAGACTCATTATCATCCAATTTGCACAAATCAAGCATTTAAACTGCTCACCCTTTAACCATCTACCCCATACTGGTGCAAAGAGGTAACCGCAGGTGCATATTTTATTCTCAATTAATTAAAAAAACCTGTGTGACTTAGGTAATTATTTCTGTTAAAACAAACATTCGCAGTTATATAAATTCTGTTAACTGCGCACATATTTGGAATGAGGAGTCACTATGTGTTCAATTTTTGGGGTATTAGATATTAAATCTGATCCCGCTCAATTGCGTAGCCAAGCAATTGAGATGTCAAAACTATTAAGGCACCGCGGGCCAGATTGGTCTGGCGTGTATTCATCAGATAAAGCTATTTTAGTGCACGAACGTCTAGCGATTGTTGGCGTATCGAGTGGTGCACAGCCTTTGTACAACCCTGAGCGTACAAATATCCTTGCTGTTAACGGTGAAATTTATAACCACAAAGAGCTAGCTGCTAGCTTAGAAACTGATTTTACTTTTCAAACTCAGTCTGACTGTGAAGTTATTTTGGCTTTATATAAGCAAAAAGGCCCTGAGTTTTTAGACGATTTAAATGGTATTTTTGCGTTTTGTTTATACGACGAAGAGCAAGATGCCTACTTAATTGGTCGTGACCATATCGGTATTATTCCACTTTATACAGGTCATGATGAACATGGTAACTTTTATGTTGCCTCTGAATTAAAAGCATTATCGCCAATTTGTAAACATATTGAAGAGTTCCCTCCTGGTCATTTCTTGTGGAGCAAAGATGGTCAACTTCGTAAGTATTACAGCCGCGATTGGCAAAGCTATGACGCAGTAAAAGACAACGAAGCTAAATCAAGCGATGTTAAAGAAGGCCTAGAGGCTGCTGTTAAACGTCAATTAATGTGTGATGTACCATATGGCGTTCTATTATCTGGCGGTTTAGATTCATCTGTAATTTCAGCTATCACACAACGCTTTGCTGCAAAACGTATCGAAGATAATGACGAGTCTGATGCATGGTGGCCAAAACTGCACTCTTTCTCTGTGGGTCTTGAAGGGTCGCCAGATTTAGCAGCTGCACAAAAAGTAGCTGATATGATTGGTACGGTTCACCACCCTATTCACTTTACTATTCAAGAAGGTATTGATGCCCTTCGTGAAGTGATTTATCACATCGAAACCTACGATGTAACAACTATTCGTGCCTCAACACCGATGTACTTAATGGCGCGCCAAATTAAAGCCATGGGTATTAAAATGGTGTTATCGGGCGAAGGTGCTGATGAGCTATTTGGTGGTTACCTTTATTTCCACAAAGCACCAAATGCGCAAGAGTTCCACGAAGAGCTTAACCGTAAAGTCTCTAAACTGCATATGTTCGATTGCTTGCGTGCGAATAAATCAATGGCAGCATGGGGCGTTGAAGCGCGTGTGCCATTCTTAGATAAAGAATTTGTAGACGTAGCAATGCGTATCAACCCAGAAGCGAAGATGTGTAAAGACGGTAAAATCGAAAAGCACATTATTCGTGAAGCGTTCGACGGCTACCTGCCAGACGAAGTACTTTGGCGTCAAAAAGAGCAGTTCTCTGATGGCGTAGGCTATAACTGGATTGATACTTTAAAAGAGTATGTGAACGAACAAGTTAGCGATCAAGACCTTGCTAATGCTAAATACAAATACCCGATCAATACGCCTGATTCTAAAGAAGCGTATTTCTATCGTAGTATTTTCGAAGAGCACTTCCCTGGTGATGCCGCCGCGAAATGTGTTCCGCATGGCAAATCAGTTGCTTGTTCAACTCCTGAAGCACTAGCTTGGGATGCATCATTCCAAAACAATGCTGACCCTTCAGGTCGTGCTGCTGGCGTTCATAACGACGCTTACAAAAAGTAGTAACTTTGTGCTGCAAGCCCTGTGTTTGCAGCACTTTCATCTCAATTGAAATAATTTGCTTTGAAATAATACTGTCATCAAATTATTCCATTCCCGGCCCAATTTGTTCACAATTCCAACAAAAAACGTAAAAAACTGCATTTATTCGGCTGTTTAGGGACAAAACCATTTACATTTTTTTTCGAACTCCTACACTAAAGACTAAACTTTGGTACAAATTTAATTAGTCTACAAACTATTTTTGGGTTTGATACGTAAAAATAGTAATAGCCAAGCTTGTGCCATCCGGCCGTTTAGCTTTCTGCTAAATATAATCACAACAAGAGGTATTCATGAGCGAACATCATGATAAGTACAGTATCGACAATACCGACTACACCGTCGGTCAGGACAATGTACAAAAATGGGGTTTTGATGTGCATAACCCTGTATTTGGCATTAGTGCTGGTTTAATTGCCCTATTCTTAGTGGCAACACTTATTTCAGATGCTGAAACAGCGAAAACAACCCTGAATGGTATTAAGAACGACATTATTAATAACTTTGATGGCTTTTTTATGTGGTCAGCAAACTTATTCGTATTGTTTTGCTTAGCGTTAATTGTTTCACCATACGGTAATATCCGCCTTGGTGGTAAAGAAGCACGTCCAACTCATTCACGTATTTCTTGGCTTGCAATGTTATTTGCTGCAGGTATGGGTATAGGCCTAATGTTCTGGGGCGTAGCAGAACCTGTTGCCTATTTTACAGGCTGGTATGAAACACCACTTGGTGTTGAAGCAAACACCCCAGAAGCTGCCAAACTGGCAATGGGTGCAACTATGTTCCATTGGGGTTTACACCCTTGGGCAATTTACGCCGTTGTTTCGCTTTCACTCGCGTTTTTTTGCTATAACAAAGGTTTGCCGTTATCAATTCGTTCAATTTTTTACCCTATTTTAGGTGACAAAGCATGGGGCTGGCCTGGCCACCTTATTGATATTCTCGCTGTACTTGCCACTCTATTTGGCCTTGCAACGTCTCTTGGTTTAGGCGCGCAACAAGCTGCAGCAGGTATTAACCATGTATTTGGTACTGATAGCGGAATTGGCTTAGAAATAGGCGTTATTATTGGTGTGACTTTACTAGCTGTTATTTCTGTTGTTCGCGGTATTGACGGCGGTGTAAAACTGCTTAGTAACGTAAACATGCTTATCGCTTTTGTATTACTCGTATTTGTTGCACTTGTTGGGTTTTCTGCAGCATTTGGCAACCTTCCTAATACAGTAATGGGTTATGTTGAAAATATTATTCCACTGAGTAATCCTCATAGTCGTGAAGATGAAACATGGATGCATGGCTGGACTGTATTCTATTGGGCTTGGTGGATTTCATGGTCACCGTTTGTAGGTATGTTCATTGCGCGCGTATCTGAAGGCCGTACAATTCGTGAGTTCTTAATTGCTGTATTACTAGTTCCTACTGTTGTGACTATCTTCTGGATGTCAATTTATGGTGGTATTGCTATTGAACAAGTGATTGATAAAGTGGGTGTACTAGGTGAAAAAGGCTTAACTGATGTACCACTAGCTATGTTCCAAATGTTTGAAGCCCTGCCAATGTCACAAGTGCTTTCATTCATTGCAATTGTGCTGGTACTGGTGTTCTTTATTACGTCATCTGACTCAGGTTCATTAGTAATCGACTCAATCACTGCTGGTGGTAAAGTTGACGCGCCAGTACCACAACGTATCTTTTGGGCAACAATCGAGGGTGCTATTGCAGCTGCACTTGTTTGGATTGGTGGCACACAAGCTATCGAAGCATTACAAGCCGGCGCCGTATCTACGGGCTTACCGTTTACCTTTGTATTGTTATTAATGTGCGTGAGTTTAATTCTTGGTTTGAGAACAGAGCCAAGAAGCTAAGCACTAAAGTTTAAATAATAAAAAAACGCCGCATTTTTGCGGCTTTTTTATTTATAAGCTTTGCTCAATTAATTTAAATTACCCAGCAAAATTCGTTGCTACGGACGCTATATGAGTAATTCACTGAGCGGAGTATCTGGGCGATAATGATAAGCTATTTGAGCTTGTAGAAGCTCTGCGGTGGCTGTAGCATCATTGAGCGCATTGTGGTTTTGATACGCTGGTAACGAATAACGAATGCGAGAGTCTGCTAAGCGCACAGAATCAATCTTAGAATTAAACAATCGCCCGAGTAACCCCTGCTTTGCTTTAAGTGCTCGCGTTTCCAGATCAAGCGTGTCTATAACGGCAAATTCAAGCCCTTCACCTAAACGGGCTTGCAAAGCTTGATATAAAAAGTGCCGTTCAATAGGCGCAAAATGAACCACAATAATTTTGCCTTTTAATGCTGCTAACAAAGGCTCCATAATCGTTGAAAAATCAGGTGCATCGCTCACTTCTGAGTGAGTTATACCATGAATAACAATCGATTCTTCAGCAAGCTTGCGCCTTGGTTGAACAATCCAATGTTGGCTATCTTTACAAAAAATACGCTTAGTATTGAATGGGATTAAACCAACACTGACTATATCATCACTTTGATAATTTAGACCGGTTGTTTCAAAATCAAGTGCTACTAAGGGAATATCACTAATTGGGGTGTTTAAATCACAAATAGCTGATTCATAAAACGCTTTGATTAGTGGCTGTTTGCTCTGTGCTAATAACTGTTGATACCGAGTCGGCCAATCAAGTTTTGCGCCTTGTTTTGCCATTACTTCATCCCTGAGTTAGCAGAGTATCTGAATTTTAGGAAATTCTGCGCTTTATCTAAAATGGCAAACGCCTCTTTAAGATTGCGCTGCTCAAAAGGAGAAAGTAAATGAGGCTCTAAGTCATTATCTGGCGCTTCATCAAGCTTTTCTATTTGCCACGCTTGGTGTCTTATTCTGATCATGGCAATGTATTCTAAGGCGTCTCGTAAATCTTGTGCTTTGCCTTCAGGGAGTAGTTTAGCTTCGATAATATCTTCTAAACGCTCGAATGAATTTTGTTTACGACTGCCTATCGCTAATGCATGCACGCGTATTACGTCAGATAAAGGTGCAGTACCGCGGCGTTTTAAGTTCATAGAGCGCTTGTGTTGGCCATTATGCTCTAACACAAAATCTTTAAAGAAACCTAAAGGCGGCGTTCTGTTACGCGCATTCGCAGCAAGGTTTGCCAAGAAACGTTTATTCTTACGCCCTTCTGTTGCGATAAAGCGTTTGAGCTCATCGGCCCATTTGTTTTTACCGTAAACACCGTCTAAATCAAAAAAGATCGAGCTATGTAATAAAGCCTGCGGTTTAGGTTCGGCCATCCAACCTGCAAATTGCTCTTTCCACTGCTCGCGTGTTAAGCGCCACTTTTTAAATGACGCCATAATTTCACCTTCACAGTACTTATAGCCACATTCAGCTAAACCATCACAAACAAAATCAGCCAAATTCTGAAAATACTCGTCATGTAATTCCTCGTTAAAACTATTATCAAGGATAATAGCGTTATCTTGGTCGGTCACAATTAATTGCTCATCACGCGCCATTGAACCTAAAGCGATGAAGCAATAAGGAACCGGTGGCGGGCCAAACTTTTCTTCAGCTAAATCAAGTAAGCGCTGTTTGAAGGTACGCCCTATTACAGCCATTGCGGTACCAATCATGTGAGAGTTAGCATCTTCGTTCACCATGCGTACAAAGACATTAGGTAATTGCCTTGCATAGTGAGCTAAATCTTCAACCGATTGCTGCGCTAAAATGCCGCGTACTAACAATAAACTACTTTGTGACTCGTAGCGTAAAATATCCGATAACGAAATAACGCCAATCGGCTTTTTCTTAACAACCACTGGCAGGTGGTGAATGTTATCTCTGAGCATGGCCAGTACAGCTTCAAACACATAGGCGTTACTATCAAGCAATACTAAGTCTTTTTGCATTATTTGCGCGGCTGGCGCTTCGTAACTTAACCCTTCAGCAATTACACTGGTACGTAAGTCACGGTCGGTAATTATGCCAACAACTTGGCCGTCGTCATCATCAGGATCATCACTGATTGGTTTATCGGCATCAGTAACCAGCACAGACGATACCGACTCTTGCGTCATTAATTGCGCAACCATTTGCACAGAGGCATCTTTTGCCACAGTGACAACATCACGATGAAGAAGCGACTTGACCTTGGCGGTTGTTAAATCGTTGCTGTCTGCCTGTTCAACAATTGCCTGATGAAGGCGCACATTACCATCGGCTTCAAAAAAGTCAGCAAATGTTTCGTATTCGTCGCAGTATCGATTAAACAACTCATCATTAATGCAATAAACTAAGGTGTCTTCGAGTGCCTTTGCCGGAAAGCGTACTTTGCGGTTCATCAGAAGGCCCATTTGCCCAAAAATGCCGCCGATAGTTAAACGGTTGTATAAATCACCATCACGACGATATATCTCTACAGCACCTGTTCGAATAACAAATAAATCAGCGATATCCTCGCCATAATTTAGTATTTCAGTGCCTGCGCGAAAATAAGCGATTTCGACTTGTGATGCGAGTTTATTTACCGCCTCTTCAGGAAGATCATCAAAGGGAGCGTGATCAGAAAGAAATTGGGCGATATCGACGTGTTCGGCTTGCATACGCGTACCTAGTTTTAAACATTTGATTTAATTGTGAGGGTAATTGGCTATTTTTTCAAAGAAAAAATAGCCAATTAAGTTGGATTAAGCCTTTTCTAACTCTTCAGCCAGAAGTTTCGACTCATCACCTCTTGGTTTAGTAAAGCGAGCTAAACCAAGGTAAATAACAGGCGTTAAATAGAGGGTAAATAACACCGCCAGTGCTAAACCGCCAAATACTACCCAACCAATGGCGTTACGAGCTTCAGCCCCTGCGCCGGTAGATAAAATAAGAGGTAATGCACCCAATAAAGTTGAAACCAGTGTCATCGCGATTGGGCGAAGACGAACCAATGCGGCCTCTTCTACCGCAACTCTAACCGAGCGGCCTTGGTCACGTAATTGGTCGGCAAACTCCACCAGCAAGATGGCATTTTTAGCAATTAGACCAATCAGCATCACTAAACCAATTTGCGAGTAAATGTTTAATGATGTACCTGTTAGATATAACGCTAAAATTGCTGATGTAATACCAAATGGTACAGTGATCATAACAACGATTGCACTATTCACACTTTCAAATTGCGCTGCCAATACCAGAAGAACAATTAAAAAGGCCAGAACATAGGTCACCAATACTTCATTGGCGGTTTCTTCAAAGGTTAATGCCTCACCTTTAAACGCCAAGCTGATACCCGCAGGCAAAGATTGCTCTGAAATATCACGGATTTTTGTTACCAGCTCAGCAATAGTTACGCCCTCTGGCATTTCCATACTCAGTTCAATAGCACGGCGCTGCGCGTGGCGCTCAAGCTCAGCGGCAACACCTTCTTCAGTAATCGTTGCCACACTACTCAATGGCACTAATTGACCATTACGGCCACCAACATACAAGTTAGCTAAATCGCTCGGGTTTGTGATGGTTTGGTTTTGTGCTTGCAACATAATCGGGATTGATTGGTCACCAATGTTTAAATCGGCAATATCATCACCATTGATTGCAGCACGTAACGTTACTGATATATCACTGAGCGATACGCCTAGCTCTTCAGCACGACGTCTATCAATATTAACCCGTAATTGTGGCTGTGACGGCTGATATGAAATACGTACAGGGGCCACTTCTGGCACTGCTTTTTCTATTTCAGCAGAGAAGTCTTGCGCAGCTTTAAATATCTCGAGGTAGTCTTGGCCCAATAAGGCAAGCTCAATACCACCGCCTTGACCACGCAAGTTCAAGCTATTTGAACCACCAGGGTAACCAGCCGCACCAGGAATATTCCCTAAGGGCTCACGTATTTTATTGATAATTTCTTGCTGACTAAAATGACGTTCGTCCCAATGTTTTAGCGGCACAGTAATAAATACAATATTTGGATCCCATTGCCCAACCACAGTGTAAATAGACTCAATATCACCACTTTCAACATACGGCAGTAAGATATCTTCCATTTGCACCGCTTGCCTGTCCATAAAGTTCAAGCCAACACCATCAGGGCCACGGGCAAAAATACGAATTTTACCGCGATCTTCTGTTGGTAATAGCTCGTTATCTAAATTGAAATACAGTGCCCCAGAGCCTGTAGCGACCAACAAACACGCAAAAAAGGTAAGCCATGCATGTTCAAGTACACCATGTATTGTACGCTTATAAACAGCAGCTAAAACATGGCCAACTTTCGCAAATGGATGAAAACCGCCCTGCTTTAATTTCAATTTTGATGTCAGCGCAGGTACCAAAGACAGCGCTACAAAACTTGAAATGATCACAGCGCCAGCTAATACACCACCAAACTCTCTAAATAGTCGCCCAGCTGTTGATGGTAAAAAGGCAATAGGCACAAACACCGTAGCTAATACGGCGGTTGTTGCCACAACAGCAAAGAAAACTTCACGGGTACCAACCACTGCAGCTGCACGACGACCAAGACCTAAGCCCCGTTGACGTTGAATGTTTTCACTTACCACAATGGCATCATCTACTATTAGGCCAGTAGCTAATACTAGTGCAAGCAAGGTAAGAATATTAATCGAGAAACCAAGCGCCCAAATAAGTGCTAAAGAGCCAATTAATGCAACAGGTATCGCAAATGCAGGAACCAGCGTTGCGCGCCATGAGCCAATAAACACCCACAGTGTGATCACCACTAGTAGCACGGTTAGTAACAGAGAGTTAATAACTTCATCAACTGAGCTTCTGATAAACTGCGCATCGTCAGAGGTTAAAGTAAATTCCATTTCAGGAAAACGCACTCGCATACGCTCGATTAAAGTTAGCACTTCATCCGAAATTTCAATGGTATTAGATTGCGCCTGACGAATAATTTCCATGCCAATCACAGGTGTGCCATTAAGCCTTACGAATGAACGCGGATCAGCTGGCCCAAAGTAAACAGCCGCAACATCGCCAATACGGGTATCGTCTCGTACAATGATATCGGATACTTGTTCTGCAGAGATTGACGTTGCATCAGCACGAACGATTACCTGTTGGTCGCTTGATTTTAAACTACCCGCCGGCACATCAAAGGGAGCCTGACGAAGTACGTTGGCAATATCTGGTACGGTAAGGTTAAAGCTGCTTAGCTTAAGTGGGTCGATGCGCACTCTAAGAACCCGTTCACGGTCGCCATTTAAACGAACATCGGCAACCCCTGGAATGGTTAAAAACTGCGGGGCTAAGTCAACATCAACACGCTCTGTCAACGCCTCAAGGGATAAGCTATCACTTGATACCGTTAACGATACAACCGCTTCGGCATCATTATCGGCTTTAATAATTGATACCCGTTCAACTTCTTCGGGTAATTCTCGCTGCACACGGGCTACCGATTCGCGTGTTTCGTTTGCAGCATCATCTAGATTAACACCGGGGCGAAACTCAACCACGATACGAGCATTGTTTTCTTCACTTTGCGCACGAATCGACTTTACACCACTTACCCTCGCAACCGCCCCTTCGAGCTTACTAGTTACTTCGGTATCTACAGTCTCCGGTGAACCACCCGGAAAAGACGCTGATACAGTAATACGTGGTCTATCAACATCAGGAAGCTCACGTACTTCAACCCCTGCTATTGCAGCGATACCGGCAATAATAATGAGTAAGTTAAGTACCACAATTAAAACAGGGCGACGTATCGCCATTGATGGCAAGTCTTCCATCATAGGTTGCTGTTTCATCATTACTCCTTGGCTAGCTGCACTTCATTGATGAAATTAAGCTCTTGATTAGGTCTTAGGCGCTGAACGCCTTCTGTCACCAATAAGTCACCTTCGTTTAAGCCACCAGAGACTAGTAAACGCCCTGCTAAGCGCTGCTCAATTTTAACATCAACGCGTGTGGCTTTTTTATCGACACTCTTCCATACGTAAGGGCCTGCTGCCCCCCACATCATGGCTGCTTCGGGTACTACAGCAAGCTCTTCACCTAGAATATTTATGTGCACACGAAAGCTCATACCCGGCATAAATTGCTGAGCATTATTGTCAAGTTTGGCTTTTGTTCTGAGTGTGCGGGTTTGCGCATTGATACGCGAATCAAGCTCTGCCACCTTAGCCGTGTAAGCTTTATCGCCTAACCAAGGCACTACTTCGACCGAAGATTTTTGTTTAAGCACTGAGATAGCGGCTTCTGGGGCATTAAAATTGATATAAAGCTCAGAAATATCATCGATAGTGGCAATGACTGTTTGGGTTGTGATCCTATCGCCTACTTCGACGTCAGTTAAACCCATAATACCACTAAAAGGAGCACGAACTTCGCGGTCTTCACGCTCTGTTTTGGCTTGCATTAACTGGACTTTTGCAAGCTCATAAAGCGTTTTCGCATCATCTAAATCACTTTGCGGTACCGCACCACGAGCGTGGCTTTCTTCAAGCCTTTTCATGGTGCGCTCAGCATCTTTCAAGGTAATTTCTGCTTCGATCAACGCTGCTTTTTGTCTACGTGAATCAAGCTCTAATAATAAGTCACCTTTGGCAACGTTATCGCCTGGTTTAAAGTAAACAGCAGTGACTCTGTCCCCAACGGCTGGGTAAAGAGTGACTGAGTGAATTGCTTCAGCATTACCTACTGCTTTTATCTGTTGTTTAGACTTTTCAACAGACACTGATTCTACAACTACATTAGCCGCCTCAGCGACGGAAACACAACTAATACAGGCAATTAAAGTCCATGTATGTAATTTGCCAATTGTCAAAATTTCACCTAAATAAGAATCGTTTTAATTGTTACGAAGTGTAACAGCTTTGTGATCAATAAAAAGCTGACTTCGTTTAATAAACAATTAGCCAAGGTGAAATAAACCCATACATCGCCTTTGTTTTCTAATTAGAAACGACAATGTGATGAATCGACCTCTTTTAAGTGTGCTTCGCTTGCTATGGACACCTCTACACAATCAGATTGATTAGTTATTTGTTCCTTTTGAATAGGCATAAAAAAACCCCAGACTATGCTGGGGTTTCTATCAATTCATAAAGCTAACAATTACTGTTGGCGCTGTGCTTCTTTTTGCGCTTTTTTGGCTTCTTTACGCTTACGAAGAACTTCTTGCGCTTCGTTACCAATGTGACCTTCACCACGCGCTTGTGCTAATTCGATTTGCTTTTGACGCTCAGCAAAACGGGCACGTTGCTCTTCTGTTAGGCTGTCGTGACAGTGATGACACGATACACCTTCCATGTATTCAGGCTTTTGCTTTTCTTCTTCAGTGATAGGCATACGACACGCATGACATTGGTCGTAAGAGCCTTTTTGTAAATCGTGATTTACCGCTACACGGTTATCAAATACAAAACACTCACCTTCCCACATGGTTTCTTCTTTTGGTACTTCTTCTAAGTACTTAAGAATACCGCCTTCAAGGTGGAATACTTCGTCAAAGCCTTGCTCTTTCATGTACGCAGTTGATTTTTCACAGCGAATACCACCGGTACAGAACATAGCAACTTTCTTGTGCTTTTCTGGGTCTAGGTTTTCTTTCGCCCACGCTGGGAATTCACGGAATGTCTTCGTGTTTGGATCAACCGCATTTTGGAAAGTACCGATCTCAATTTCGTAATCGTTACGTGTATCGATAAGAATCACTTCAGGGTCTGAAATTAATGCATTCCAATCAGCTGGTTTTACGTATGTACCCACTACTTCACGTGGGTCGATACCTTCAACACCCATAGTTACGATTTCTTTTTTCAGTTTTACCTTAGTACGGTAGAACGGGCATTCATCATCATATGACTCTTTAGTCACAATGTTGTCTAGGTTTGGTTGTGAATCTAACCATGCAAGTAGGTTATCGATACCTTCACGTTTAGCAGAAACAGTACCGTTGATACCTTCAGCCGCAAGTAACAAAGTACCGCGTACTTCATTGTCTTCCATTACTTTTAGTAGTGGTTGGCGAATCGCTTCAAAATCAGGAAGGGCTACAAATTTGTAAAGTGCGCAAACAACAAAGTGCTCGCTAGTTACATTGTCTTTATGAACAGCAGTCATGGTTTTACCTTTTGCTTTAAATGCCCATGTGGGGCGTTAACCGAATCGCAAATCCGGCGCATTGAGGGCGCGTATTTTACGCGAATTAGTGATAATTGCAAAAACTGATGCGAAATAGCTGTGTTTTTACTGTCTCCAAGTGAGGCAAGTGCGTTATAATGAACAGGATTTACAAATTTTGCTCATCGGAGATTACGCATTGCATTTTACTGAACTTGGGATTGATACACGCCTCGAAAAACAACTTGCGCATCAAGGCATCACCCAGCCCACTGACATTCAAGCTCACGCGGTACCAACAGCTATCGCAGGCCATGATATTTTTGCACAGTCAAAAACAGGATCGGGCAAAACGCTGGCGTTTTTATTACCTGCTGTACAGCGCGTAATGAAACAAAAAGCACTCAGTAAACGCGACCCTCGCGTTTTAATCGTTGCGCCTACCCGCGAATTAGCAACCCAAGTGTACAGCCAATTAAGGCTATTAATTGCCGGTACAAATATTAGTGCTGTAAAAGTACTGGGTGGTGAAAACTTTAATGACCAAATAAAGGCTCTTCGTAAAGACCCACATTTTGTGGTGGGCACACCAGGGCGTTTAGCTGACCATTTGAGTCAACGCTCATTACAGCTTTCAGGCTTAGAGCTTTTAATTTTTGATGAAGCTGACCGTATTTTAGATTTAGGCTTTACCGATCAAGTTAAAATGATTAACGAGCTTGCTGATCACCGTTTACGCCAAACGTTATTGTTTTCAGCAACCCTTGACCATGCACAAGTTGATGCTTTGTCACGTAACCTTTTACGATCACCAAAACAAATTCTGTTAAGTGCATCAAACGAGCAACATAGTGACATTACTCAGCAACTTTATTTAGCTGATCACTTAGATCACAAAGAAGCCCTACTTGAGCACTTTGTAAAACAAGACAATGTTGGCCAATGCATTATTTTCACCGCAACACGTGCAGATACTCAACGTTTAAGCCAGCTATTAAATGATAAAGGCTTTAAAGCGCAAGCGCTTGCGGGTGACTTAACACAGGCTAAGCGCCTTGAAATCATGGATGCCTACAGCCGTGAAAACTTTAAAATTTTGATCACCACCGATGTTGCATCGCGTGGTCTTGATTTATTAAGCGTCACCCACGTAATTAATTTTGACCTACCAAAACATGCTGAAGAATATGTGCACCGTATTGGTCGTACTGGTCGCGCAGGCTTTAAAGGAACTGCTATTTCGTTAGTAGGCCCGAAAGATTGGCCAAGCTACAAAGCAATTAAAGCATTTTTAAATGATGAATTAAGCTTTTTCACCGTTGACGGCCTTGTTGGTAAATTTAAAGGTTTGCGTGAGAAAAAACCAAACACAGTTTGGAAAAAAGCAGAGAAAAAAGTGGCAGCTAAACCTGCAAAACCAAAACGCAAAGCAGCCCCTAAAAAGCCTAAAGCCCCTATTCAAGCACCAATTGATGTAGATGGTTTTGCTCCAATGCGCCGTAAGAAAAAGCCAGAACAGGAATAACAATGAGTATTTTAGGAACCACACAAACCCTTTTCGTTAACGAAATGTCTAACGAAGGTGCTTATTTAGATGGCCGTGATTTAGGCGAAGTATTCTTGCCAAGCAAAGAAATTGATTACGAACTAGAAGCTGGCGACAGCGTTCAAGTATTCATTTACTTAGATCACGCAGGTCACCCAACCGGTACCACAAAAAAACCTTTAGCTGAAGTGGGCGAATATGCCCTACTACGTGTTAAAGCCATCAACAGCACTGGTGCGTTTTTGGATTGGGGCCTCGAAAAAGACGTACTAGCGCCATACAACGAACAAAAGCCAAAAATGAAAGACGGCTTTTCGTATCTTGTACGTTTATACCTAGATAACGCCAGCCAACGTATTTGTGCATCGAGTAACTTTAATAAGTTTTTATCGAAAGAAGCACCAACTTACTCAGTAATGGAAGAAGTTGACTTAATCGTTGCCGGTAAAACAGACCTTGGTTACAAAGTACTCGTGAACGAAGCCCACATTGGCGTGGTTTACTACAACACCGTATTTAAAAAGCTATTTGTTGGCCAGCGCTTAAAAGGCTTTATTCAAAAAGTACGTGAAGACGGCAAAATCGACGTACTTCTTGAAAAGCCAGGCATGGGTAAAGTAAACGACTTAGGCGAAAAAATCTTAGCTAAATTAAAAGCCGAAGGCGGCGTACTTCACTTAGGTGATAAGTCAGACCCAGAAGCAATTAAAAAGACTTTCTCGACCAGTAAAGCAAACTACAAAAAAGCTATTGGTGGTTTGTTTAAGCAAGGTTTAATTGAGATTGAAGCAACGTCGATTAGATTGAAATAAGTTGCGAGTTGCGAGTTGCGAGTTGCGAGTTGCGAGTTGCGAGTTGCGAGTTGCGAGTTGCGAGTTGCGAGTTGCGAGTTGCGAGTTGCGAGTTGCGAGTTGCGAGTTGCGAGTTGCGAGTCAACAAGATATTGAATTATCTGAAAGAGTAAAGTGAACGCTTTACTCTTTTTTTATTTTTATTGGTTTATAGCTTTAACGTACGGGTGCTATAAGTTTTCTAACGTTATTTTGAGTACTATTCATTTAAAAGTGGAAGTCGGTATTGTTCCAAAACCAACATTTCCGGATTAACTCATTACTGCCCCAAAACGTGTTTATGCAAATGCCTCGAAAGAGAGATGTACGGACGGTCACAATTGCTTTTCTATTTCGTCAAAGTTTATTACTTGCATCGTCAGTAAACGACCCAATCGCTCGTTTTTATCCTGAGGTAAAAGCGAGAACTCCTAAATTTTAATAACACTGGCAATTAGTTAACAAGTTTGTTAAAAATAATCTAATAAGAAAAACGAGCTACGCTGTGGTAGAAAAACGCGCGATTAGCTCGCTATAAGATGTTAGAATTTTAGGAGAGTCTCGTGGCATACGACAGCCGAGTGTATAGGATATTAATTGCTTCCCCATCAGATGTGGAAGAAGAACGAGAAATTGCAGTTAGAGTGATCCAAGAATGGAATGATCTCTACTCTTTTTCAAGGAAAGTTACTTTACTCCCTTTAAGGTGGGAAACTCATACTGCTCCCGAATATGGGACTCGTCCTCAAGAGGTTATTAATCGAACTATAGTAGACCAGTGTGATTTGTTAGTCGGTGTTTTTTGGACTCGCTTAGGGTCGCCAACAGGAGAAGCTGATAGTGGAACACTTGAAGAAATAGCTAGAGTTGGGGATGCAGGAAAACCTGTTATGCTATATTTCTCAAAAGCTGGAATTGACCCTGATCTTTTGGATTTGTCCCAAGTGGAGAAACTTAAGGATTTTAAAACTAAAACATACCCTAAAGGTTTAATTGAAAACTATAAGTCAGTCATTGAGTTTAGAGATAAGTTTTCTAAACAATTGGAGCTTAGAGTTAGAGATTTACAGAAAAATGAGGGGAGCACCAAAACACCATTATCGTTTGAATTTCTTTCCTTAGATACCAATGAGTTGCTTGGAAAAAAAGCAAAAATGGTTGTAGAAAAACAAGTAGTAAAAGATTTGACAGCGGTTCCAACTGATAAAAAGAAAGAAATAAAATTACTTCTAGATAAAAAGGTTAAACAACAATCTATCGTTCCAATTAATTTAGCTATTGATAACTCAGGATCATCGGGTATACGAAATCTTTATATAGAGCTAAATCTCGAATCTTCATCGAAAGATGCAACCCTAACAGATTCTACAACTAAAGGTTTTCTTGGTTCAGCGTGGACTAATTTATTCATCTCTTACGAACACAAATCAAAATCTAAATTAGCAAAGCTTGATTCAGATATATTAACTAAAACTGACAAAGGGTGGCAAATTAGTTTTGATTGGGACGCAATACAGCCTCAGCGTACCAGAGCAATTAAAACAAACCTTTATTATTCAAGCCCGAAAACATCAACTTTATCAGCAGTTGCAAAGATATTTGCAGATTCATTTCCTGAACCTTTGATTGTTGAAATAGAAATGAAAGTTGAAATAAAAGAAAAAGTAGTCGATCTTGCAGAGTTTATTCCTGACTGGGAAGAAAGGCTTTTGGCTAATGAAGAAAACCCAGAGACATAAAATTCTAACAAGCAATTCAACAGGACTAAAAACAGCTGGTTTTGCTCCTGCGTCGCTAAGTATAACCAGCAATTTTTAGCCTGTTAATATGGGCGTTATATTTTTTGAGAGATCGAGCATGGAAGATATTGATAGCTACACAATTGAAGCAACAAGAATAAGAAGGTCGGTAGTGTTGTATTCGGAGCTCTTCGAGAAAGAATCATCCGTCTCTGTCTTATCCGAACAAGCTGGTAAAGCTTTTTCAGTAATCCAGCGTTCAATGCATGATGAAATCCTAATTTCATTATCGAGGTTGTTCGACACTGATTGCTATAAAACTAAAAATCAAAAATACGAGTACTTGTCTCAAAGAAATATCGTCGAAAAGTATAAGGCGTCTTTAACTGATAAGGCAAACATTCATCGAGACGAAACCACCAAACTAAAACAAGAAATCAATATTCAAGATTACCGAGACCTAAAGGTTGCTCACAACGACAAGCCTACCTTAGTGTCAAGCAGTAGCTCGGTAAAGCATGGTATTTCATCTAACAAAGTACTTGATCTATTAGATCACTCGATTCAGTTAATGTTATGTTTAAAGTCATCGCTTTCCAATCAAACAGAAGTCAGTATTCCAGTAGATCTAAATAACAAGTTAGAGGGGGTCGGCAATGAGTTGGTCGCTAAACTCCGGAAAATATAACAAGGCCACCCAGCATCGCTCCCTGCGGTCGCTGGACCTGGCTTCACTCGGCCACTGCTGGCGGCGTTACTGATTAAATACTCTAACGTGTTTTTGTCCAAAAACGAGTTGGCTCGATCATCTGATTCTCGCTTGTAGATAACCTAGAGTATTTTTCAAATTGCCAACAAACAAAAAGAGCATTGTATAACGCGCGATATAAATCACGCATACAATGCTCTTTAAAGACTATTTTCGTGTAGCAACTGGGTCTGCCGGTTGGGTGATTGGGCGGCCTACAGCTGCCATCTTCAACGATTTCTCCTAAAACCTTAATTAGAAGATTACCATTTTTCAATAGCAAAATAAGTTTATAAGTGGCATCACATGGGCAATACACTAATTCAAACTTGCCTCAAATAGTTCCTTACTCAAGTCCACCGCTATACATTAGCTTCTTATACATATTGGAATTGATGGGCAACATACAAAATAACAGCTGAGTTAGCCAGCACAATAAAGCCAGTCCTAGGTTTTTAAAAGCCTCTTTTTTATGTGAAATCGCAATTGAATTGAAGAAGTTATTAGTTAGAAATAAAAATGGGAAACATCTAACAAGCAATGGATGAGAACAATTTTCTAATGATTTACTAAACTCAGAGACTGAATTAACAGAAAAAATTACAAACCCAATAAGGAGTGGAATTACTAAAATTGCGAGAAGAAATTTTTCCATGTACTAATATTTTCCTTACGAATAACCTTGAAGCATATTCACTGCCACGGCCGAGCTTAATATTTGTGATACAACCCGTGCTATAACGCCCCAATAAGGGGAAATTTATAGTTTGCTAAATAAAATAGTTGAGCGGGGCGAAAACAGTACACTGTAAATTTCCATCTTGATTGGCTTGCTATGTGCTTGCTATATCCCTAGTTAACATTTGATAAATACTAATTAAATAAGTCACAACGATAACACAAGAGATAGCTAAAATACTGCTGTTAGGAAATAAATACCAAGCTGCTACAATTAAAATGCTTCTTAACACAGCATGTATTAAGCCAACAGGATGGTTAACGATCCAAGAATAAACTACCCAATGAAGTCCTAAGCCAACGCCTAAACTCAAAGGAACAAATTCAGGTGCATTTAAAAGTAATGGTATATGGACAGCCCAAAGAAGATTAACCATAATTATGCATAAGCCCATTAGTTTTGCTAAAGGGTTAGATGAGGAAACTAAGTTCTCTTTTCTAAATTTAGCAATTAATAAAGCTATAGGAAAAATACCGCCTGTTGCAAAAAGTAGAATATATATAGAAATATTTGCGCTAAATTGTGTACTTAAAAGCCCAACTAAACCCCAAATAATGGCTCCAGCAACCGGCATTGAAATAGATCTGTTTGAAGATTGTTCAAATTCTTTTCTATATCCATCTAATGTCAAATTACTTTCTCCTCGCTTGAGTTATGCTCAGACTTATTAAAGCACATAACAACATTTTACCAAAAATACCGATAAACACTCGCAAGTGATTACCCTAATCTAAGTAAATATATATTTAAATTTATAATAACATTATCAACTTACTAACTTCTGAGATGGGTGGCAATAAAAATTCGTCACCCCAATACCGAGAATTTACTTAATCGAGAATCAATATTTTTCATTAAACGAGAATAGCAGAGCAAAATAGATTAAAAGTCAGTTACTTAATTCTAAAAAAAGGTAAAGCGAAAATTCAAGAATTTTACATACCGAGAATAAGGCATGTAATTTAACTACCATGAATTATGACAGTTAAAAAACAGTGTTTAACTAATTTATAAACACTCATTATTTGCAAATGATCAAAATGGAATACGTATTGACCATAACTATGTTTTCCTACTTGCACAAAAACATCTTACATCGGGCTAAAGCTGAGACCTTAACATTAACACGCTTAATATGTTTTCTTTCGCTGACTTAAGCTAGCCATACAAAAAGAGCACTGTATTTAACGCGATATAAATCACACATACAATGCTCTTTAGAAACTATTTTAAAATAATGAAGGTTATTTTAGTGAGTCGTTAATTTCTTTTAGTGTCGCAACTGGGTCTGCCGATTGAGTGATTGGGCGGCCTACAACTAAATAGTCGCTGCCATCTTCTACAGCTTGTTTTGGTGTCATGATGCGCTTTTGGTCACCTGCATCGCTGCCTGCTGGGCGAATACCCGGAGTAACCAGTTTAAAGTCTGCGCCGAGTTCTGCTTTTAGCTTTTTCGCTTCTTGTGCTGAGCACACTACCCCGTCAAGGCCTGACTCTTTGGCAAGTTTTGCTAGATAAATTACTTGCTCTTCTGGTGTTTTATCTACACCTAAACGAGTAAGCTCAGCGGCATCCATACTAGTTAGTACAGTTACTGCAATCAGTAATGGAGCATCATCACCAAACTGCACTAAAGCTTGTTTTGCTTTAGTCATCATTTCAACGCCACCAGAGGCGTGTACGTTAACCATCCAAACACCCATTTTGGCAGCTGCTGTTACAGCTTTAGCCACTGTGTTTGGAATATCGTGAAATTTTAGGTCTAAGAATACATCAAAACCTAAGTCGATTAGTTCCTTAACAAAGCTAGGGCCAAAATACGTGAACATTTCTTTGCCTACTTTAAGGCGACACGTATCAGGCGATAATTGCTTTACAAACGCAAGAGCTGTTTGTTGATCATCATAATCAAGGGCAATTAATACTTTTTTTGAATCTTCGACAGACATAACTTTCCTAAAAACTAATGGACTAATATGAATTAAAAACCGTCTATGCCACGGCTTGGAACAATTGTTTCCCAGTGCTTACAAGATGGACATACCCAATAAATGGTATGACTGGTAAAGCCACAGTGTTGGCACTGAAAATCAGGTTTGGTTGCGATATAAGACGTAACTAGCTTATCAATTTGATCGAGTACATCTTTAATATCGTTGTTTTGTTTGGCAAGTAGCTGTAATAAAAAGCTAAAGCCACGAATAGTCGGATGACGCTTTAAACTATCCGTTAAAAATTTAATTGCTTGCTCGATGTGGCCTTGCTCAAGTAAAGCTTGGCAGTGTTTTATTTTTATTAATACGCCACCTTTATCGAGCAGTTCATTGAGTAATTCGTAAAACTGATGCGTTAAGTTAAGTTTTTGATAGCTCAGCGCTAATTCTTCAATAAATACCGGCGCAAAAAACGTGAACTGGCTAATAAGCTCGCGCCAATAGTAAATTGCTTTTACATAATCTTCTTTAGTGAAAGCACTGTGGCCAAGCTCATACAATGGGCGAATAGCTTTGTGGTTTAAGCTAATGGCTTTACGCATAATCTGCGTATCATTATCTTGTAAGGCTGCTTCACAATAAAAATTGGCAATCGCTTTTACATGCTGAGGTTTAGTGAACAACTCACTATGGGCCTCGTACATGTTAATGCCCTTTTCCCATTCACGGGTTTGTGAATAAAGATTAATAATTGGCTCTAACGCTTCTTTATAGCCTGCCTTAACAAGCCATACTAAATGCTCTTCTGCACCATCTAACAAGCCTGCCATTATGTAATCTTCAGCAAGTTCTAAGCGGCTGGTTGCAGCTTGTTGCTCATCAAGACTTGGATGTTTTAATAGCAGCTCATGAATTTTAATGGCGCGGTCAAGTTCGCCACGGCGGCGGAACATAGTTGCAAGCGTTGAATAATGCTCAACTGAATCAGCGGCAACTTCAAGTAGATTGATCAGGTGTTCTAAGCCTTGGTCTTCTTCTCTGTCTAAGAGAAATTTAAGGCCTTTAGAATATTCAGAGGTGATTTGGCGATTAAGCTGATGAGCTTGGTTTTTAGCGCTGTTTTTACCCATTATCCAACCGTAACCGGCTGCAACGGGTAAAAGTAAAAACAGAAGCTCAATCATGATTAGGTGTCTTTATTAGCAACAAGCTTTTTATTGTTTTTTTCAGGCGCTAATTTTTTCTTTAAGCGATAATTTTGCCACTTTAACTGAGAAAACAGTGTAAAGCTTATAAAACAACCAATTGCGACACCTAAAATAAAGCAGATACTTATTACAACAGCTAGGGGCAAAGTATTACTCGCGATTAAATAATTGATTTGCACCAATTGTGGATTCTGTGAACCAAGTACAAACGCAATAAATAAACACAGCGCAATTAATACAATTTTTAATACCCTAAACAAGTAACTACTCCTGTATAAAACTAGGCAATACTCGCATTTACGCGGTCACGTAATTCTTTACCTGGTTTAAAATGTGGTACGTGCTTACCGTCTAACTCAACTGTTTCGCCAGTCTTTGGATTACGACCTGTGCGAGGAGAACGATAATGCAATGAGAAACTTCCAAAGCCACGGATCTCAATGCGATCTGAGCTAGATAATGAGCCGGCCATTTGTTCAAGAATTTCTTTAACGGCATTTTCAACATCTTTCACAGGGATGTGTGCGTGTTGCTCGGCAAGTTGTTCTATCAATTCTGACTTAGTCATAGCGTTTCCTTAAAGAGTGGTAAAGGAAGGGCAAAACTGCCCTTCCAATTTTAAAAGACTAGATATTAGTCTTTTTGAGCATTTTTGAATGCTGCAGCCATAGCGTTTTCGAACGCTGGCTCTTCTTTCTTAAGCTTCTCTAGTACTTCTTTCTCTTCTGCTTCGAAAAGAGCTTTAACAGATAAGCTTAAAGTGCGGTTCTTACGATCAACACCAACGTATTTCGCTTCGATTTCGTCGCCTACAGAAACTACAGTAGTAGCATCTTCAACACGCTCTTGAGCGATATCAGCTACACGGATGTAACCTTCAACGCCTTCGATTAGCTCAACAGTTGCGCCTTTCGCATCAACTTCAGTCACTTTACCTTTAACAATAGCACCTTTTTTGTTTGCGTCCAGGTAGTTATTGAATGGGTCAGCTTCGATTTGTTTAACACCTAGAGAGATACGCTCACGCTCTGGGTCAACTTGTAATACGATAGCAGTGATTTCGTCGCCTTTCTTGAATTCACGTACAGCTTCTTCGCCTGGCGTGTTCCAAGAAATGTCTGAAAGGTGAACAAGACCGTCAATACCGCCTTCAAGACCGATGAAGATACCGAAGTCAGTGATTGATTTGATCTTACCAGTAACTTGGTCGCCTTTGTTTTGTAGACGAGCAAATTCTTGCCATGGGTTAGCAATACATTGCTTAAGACCAAGAGAAATACGACGACGCTCTTCGTCGATTTCAAGAACCATAACTTCAACAGTGTCACCTAGTGAAACAACTTTTGAAGGGTGGATGTTCTTGTTAGTCCAATCCATTTCAGAAACGTGTACTAGACCTTCTACGCCTTCTTCGATTTCAACGAAACAACCGTAGTCAGTAAGGTTAGTTACACGACCAGAAAGTTTAGAACCTTCTGGGTAACGACCAGCGATAGCTGCCCATGGATCTTCGCCAAGCTGTTTAAGGCCTAGAGATACACGAGTCTTTTCTTTGTCGAATTTAAGAACTTTAACTGCGATTTCGTCGCCAACATTAACGATTTCTGAAGGGTGCTTAACACGCTTCCACGCCATGTCTGTGATGTGTAGTAGACCGTCAACACCACCAAGGTCAACGAACGCACCGTAGTCAGTAAGGTTCTTAACGATACCTTTAACTTCTTGACCTTCAACAAGGTTAGCAAGAAGTTCTTCACGCTCTTGTGAGTTCTCTGATTCGATAACTGCACGGCGAGAAACAACAACGTTGTTACGTTTTTGGTCAAGCTTGATTACTTTGAACTCAAGCTCTTTACCTTCAAGGTGAGTTGTGTCACGTACTGGACGAACATCAACAAGTGAACCAGGTAGGAAGGCACGGATTGAATCAACTTCAACAGTGAAACCGCCTTTAACTTTACCGTTGATAACACCAGTAACAGTCTCTTGCTCTTCACATGCTTTTTCTAAGCGGATCCACGCTTCGTGACGCTTCGCTTTCTCACGAGAAAGGATAGTTTCACCGAAACCGTCTTCGATTGCGTCTAAAGCAACATCTACTTCGTCGCCAACAGCAACTTCTAGTTCACCAGCAGCATTTTTGAATTGCTCAGCAGGGATTGCACTTTCAGATTTAAGACCAGCATCAACAAGTACGATGTTGTTCTCGATTGAGATAACAGTACCTTTAACGATAGAGCCTTGCTCTGCTTCAAAACCCTTAAGGCTTTCTTCAAATAACTGCGCAAAATTTTCTGACATTATACGTCTCTAAATAATTAAATAACCAATTAGCAACCATGCTGCATGGGGTTGTTAAAATAGCACTGGCTTCCTGCCGGCACCTTAATAAATTACTTTTAAGCTTTTGGAAGCTTTCCTGCAAGTACGGCTTCGTCGAGTAAAGTTACAACTTTATCAAACACTTGCATTGCATTAAGCTCGCTAGTATCGAGCTCAATGGCGTCTTCTGCAGGAACAAGCGGCGCAACTTCACGCGTCATATCACGGTGATCGCGAGCTTTTATGTCCTCAAGTAGACCACTTAGTGTAACATCAAGACCGCGTTCGTTCAACTCAGCAAAGCGACGACGAGCGCGCTCTTCAGCTGATGCGGTTAAATAAATCTTCAATGGTGCATCTGGGAACACAACTGTGCCCATGTCACGACCATCGGCAATTAAGCCGCTCTCAGTACGAAACGCACGTTGACGACGTAATAATGCTTCTCTCACCCGTGGTAATGCAGCAATTTTTGATGCCGCAGCACCCACTTCTTCGTTACGAATTGTGGTTGTGACGTCTTCGCCTTCCAAGACAATTTTAGAAGTATGCGTTTGGCTATCGACCAAAAACTGTACATCTAAGTTTGCAGCTAGCGGAACTAGCGCATCTTCATTATCTAGTTCAATTTGATGATGAAGCGCTGCAAGTGACAGCACACGGTAAATCGCTCCACTGTCTAATACATCCCAACCTAATTTCTCGGCTAACAAGCGACAAACAGTTCCTTTACCTGAACCACTTGGGCCATCGATGGTGATTACGGGCATTGATAACGCCTGCATTTATAACCTCCTGCAATGCACACCAAAATAAAACCGCGATATTATACGCCAGTTCTAGAAATAGATCCGCATTTAGAATGTAACTTTTTATATTTTCTTCTGTTTTATTGACTTGAGACAGACTCTAGTACTTTGAAAAACGTTGGAAAAGTTTTGTATGTACACTTAGGATCGTTAATGGTTATCGGCTTTCCGCCAACGGCAACCATTGCAAAACACATGGCAATACGATGATCGTTATAGGTATCAATCGCTACATCGTTAAAAGTGTCTGGTGGTGTAATTTCGATGAAATCTTCACCTTCAACCACTTCTGCACCAACTTTACGAAGCTCAGTCGCCATGGCATATAAGCGATCTGTTTCTTTTACACGCCAGTTATAGATATTACGAATTGCTGTTTTACCTTTAGCGAAAAGCGCAACAGTGGCGAGTGTCATTGCCGCATCAGGGATTGCATTGGCATCAATATCAACCGCTTTTAGCTCGCCTTTACGAACCACCAGCTTTTCATCGTACCAATCAATTTTAGCGCCTACTTGCTCCATAACTTTGGCAAAACCAATATCACCTTGAACAGATGCCGCACCTACCCCGTTAATTTCAATTTCGCCGCCTGCTATTGCAGCCGCCGCAACAAAATAAGAGGCGCTTGATGCATCACCTTCTACCATAATACGCTCAAGTGCTTGATACTGCTGACAGCCTTTAACGTAAAATGTTTCGTAATTGTCATGGCTTACAGTAACGCCAAAGCGCTTCATTACATCTAGAGTAATATCAATGTAAGGCTTTGATACCAGCGTGCCTTTAATGGTGATTTCTGTATCGCCATTAAATAATGGCGCTGCCATTAGTAACGCTGTTAAGAACTGGCTAGAAATGCTGCCATCAATTTCAACTTTACCACCGTTGATTTTGCCGCCTTTTATGGCCAGTGGTGGATAATCTTTATGCTTAAGGTATTCAACATCACCACCGAGTGCTTGTAGTGCATCTACCAAATGGCCGATTGGGCGCTCTTCCATACGAGGCTCCCCCACCAACTGGTACTCGCCTTCTACAGCAGCTAAAACCGCTGTTAGTGGACGATAAGCAGTACCGGCATTACCTAAAAATAAAGGCTCACTTGGGGTTTTAAATTTACCTGCAACACCCTCTACGGTAGCCACTGTTTTATCTTCGTTAAGCGATACATTTACACCTAGAAGATTTAACGCACCTAGCATGTGACGAATGTCATCACTATCTAGTAGGTTTTCAACAACCGTTGTGCCCTCAGCAAGAGCAGCTAGTAACAAAATACGGTTTGATAAACTTTTTGAGCCTGGCAGTGTCACACTACCATTTACCTTTGCAATCGGTTCAAGACGAAGCTGTTCCATAATTAGCTGTTCTCCTTGGCGAATTTTTCCATAAAATTAACCAAGGCTTGAACACCTTCAAGTGGCATCGCATTATAAATGCTTGCGCGCATACCACCGACAATACGGTGACCCTCAAGGGCTAATAAGCCTGCTTCTTTTGATTCACTAATAAATTTATCATTCAGTGATTCGTCGTTTAACCAAAACGGAACGTTCATGCGCGAACGGCAATGCTTAGCAACTTTGTTGCTGTAAAAACCTGAGCTATCAATGTAGCTGTAAAGAAGTTCTGCTTTTGCGATGTTTTGTTCTTCCATCGCTTTAACGCCGCCGTTTGCTTCAAGCCATTCAAATACTTCAGCAGCTAAGTACCACGCAAATGTCGGTGGTGTGTTATACATGCTGCCTTGTTTTGCTTCTAATGCGTAATCAAGAATACCTGGCTTTGCAAGACCTTCTCGCTCAAGAAGCGTTTTACGAACAATAACAATCGATAAACCAGACGGACCAATATTCTTTTGTGCACCAGCGTAAATAAGATCAAACTGATTTACGTCAAACTCGCGCGATAAAATAGTCGATGACATATCAGCCACAATCGGTGCTGATGGGTGTGATGGTACGTCAAAAATTTCAATGCCATCTACGGTTTCATTCGGACAATAGTGAATGTATGACGCATCAGCAGGTAATTCCCAGCTGCTTGCTGGTTTTATAGAGAACTGGCCATTTTGCTGCTCATCATCACGTACATTGATGCTTTCAACTGCAGTGAATTTTGCCGCTTCTGAAGTAGCCCCTTTAGACCACACACCGTTTTCACAGTACACGGCTGGCTTATCATCAAGGTGAAGATTCAGTGGCACAGCACTGAATTGACCACGGCCACCCCCGTGCATAAATAATACTTCAAACTCATCGCTAATATTCATTAATCGACGCAGGCTTGCTTCACATTTCGTGGTAAGCGCTAAAAAGTCGCTGCTGCGATGGCTAATTTCCATCACAGAGACACCTAAACCTTGCCAATCTATAAATTCTTTTTGTGCTTTTTGCATAACTGCCGGCGGTAGCATTGCCGGTCCTGCACAAAAATTATACTTAGTCATTACTTTGCCTCATTCCAGTAATTATAGTGCGGATAAAAAAAGCGGCCGAAGCCGCTTTTTAAATCAATGTTATTCTGAAGGTGGGTTATCACCCGTTTCTTCAGTATTGGTATCGACTACTTCAACGGCCTCGCCTTCGATGGCTTCTAGCTCATCAACTTCGATTTCTTCGATACGTTGTAAACCAACTACTTGCTCTTCGTCAATAGTTCGTATCAAAATAACGCCTTGAGTATTACGACCAACCGTAGAAACCTCGTTTACACGGGTACGTACTAAGGTACCGCGATTCGAGATAATCATGATTTCGTCGTTATCGTCAACTTGTACTGCACCAACCACAGCGCCATTACGCTCGCTTACTTTGATTGATACAACACCTTGTGTTGCACGGCTCTTCGATGGGTAGTCTTCAAGTGCTGTACGCTTACCGTAACCGTTTTCTGTCACAGTTAGGATTGCACCATCTGACTTAGGTACGATTAACGACACAACGCGTTGGTCGTCAGCCATCTTAATACCACGAACACCTGTTGCTGTACGACCCATTGGACGTACACCTTTGAAGCGGATTTCTGGGTTACCATTTTCGTCTAGAACTGGGTTACCGTTTTCATCAACAACTGCTGACTCTTCTGCTTCTTTAAAGCGAACAACTTTACCAGCATCAGTGAATAGCATGATTTCATTCGTGCCATCAGTGATATCAACACCAATTAGGCTATCGCCTTCATTTAGGTTAACTGCGATGATACCGCTCGCACGTTGACGGCTGTATGCTGTAAGTGGTGTTTTCTTAACTGTACCAAATGCAGTTGCCATGAAGATGTATTTATCTTCTTCGTACTCACGTACTGGTAAGATAGCAGTAATACGCTCATCTGCTTCAAGTGGTAATAAGTTAACTATTGGCTTACCACGCGCTGCACGGCTTGCTAATGGTAACTGATATACTTTCAACCAGTATAAGCGACCCGCTGTTGAGAAGCACAGGATTGTATCGTGCGTGTTAGCAACTAATAGACGTTCGATGAAGTCTTCATCTTTCATCTTCGTTGCTGACTTACCTTTACCACCACGACGCTGTGCTTCGTAATCTGATAGTGGTTGATACTTAACGTAACCTTCGTGAGAAAGCGTTACAACAACGTCTTCTTCATTGATTAGGTCTTCAAGGCTAATATCGTGAGCAGCTGCACTGATTTCAGTACGACGTTCGTCACCATATTGCTCTTTAATTTCTACTAGCTCATCGCGGATAACTTCCATTAAACGCTCTGGGCTTGAAAGAATGTGTAAAAGCTCAGCAATTAGATCAAGAAGTGTTTGATACTCGTCTAAGATCTTCTCGTGCTCAAGACCCGTTAATTTGTGTAAACGTAAGTCTAGAATTGCTTGTGCTTGTTGCTCAGATAAATAGTACTGACCGTCACGGATACCTAAATCAGCCGCTAACCAATCAGGACGTGCTACGTTATCTTCACCTGCTTTTTCAAGCATTGCTTTAACAGTGCCTAATTCCCAAGAACGCGCTGTTAGTGCCGCTTTTGCTTCTGCTGGTGTTGGTGACTTACGAATAAGCTCGATAATTGGGTCGATATTCGCAAGTGCAATCGCTAAGCCTTCAAGCGTGTGAGCACGGTCACGGGCTTTACGTAAATCAAATACAGTACGACGTGTAACAACTTCACGACGGTGTACAATAAACGCTTCAAGCATTTCTTTTAAGTTGAAACACTTAGGTTGGTTGTTATCAAGTGCAACCATGTTCATACCAAACACAGTTTGTAACTGAGTTTGTGCATATAGGTTGTTTAAGATTACTTCACCAACATCACCACGTTTGATTTCGATAACGATACGCATACCGTCTTTATCTGATTCGTCACGTAGTGCGCTAATACCTTCGATCTTCTTGTCTTTAACAAGCTCTGCGATCTTTTCGATAAGGCGTGCTTTGTTAACTTGATAAGGGATTTCGTGAACGATGATTGTTTCACGACCGGTTTTTTCGTCAACTTCGATTTCAGCGCGAGCACGGATATATACTTTACCACGACCGGTTAAGTACGCTTGCTCAATGCCTTTTTTACCATTGATAATCGCCGCAGTCGGGAAATCTGGACCTGGGATATATTCAATAAGGTCAGCAATTGACATATCAGGGTTTTGAATAAGCGCTAAACAACCATTGATAACTTCTGTTAAGTTATGAGGTGGAATGTTCGTCGCCATACCAACCGCGATACCCGAAGAACCATTTACTAATAAGTTAGGTACTTTTGTAGGTAATACGTCAGGAATTTGCTCAGTACCGTCGTAGTTCGGTACGTAATCAACCGTTTCTTTTTCTAAATCAGCTAATAATTCATGTGACATTTTCGCCATACGGACTTCCGTATAACGCATTGCTGCCGCAGAGTCACCGTCAACAGAACCAAAGTTACCTTGGCCGTCAACAAGCATATAGCGTAATGAGAAAGGCTGCGCCATACGAACGATGGTGTCATATACCGCGCTGTCGCCATGTGGGTGGTACTTACCGATTACATCACCAACAACACGTGCTGATTTCTTGTAAGGTTTATTCCAATCATTATTGAGTTCGTTCATTGCGAATAAAACGCGGCGGTGAACTGGCTTTAAGCCGTCGCGTACGTCTGGCAATGCACGTCCTACGATTACACTCATCGCGTAATCAAGGTAGGAATTTTTTAATTCATCTTCAATATTGACTGGCAGAATTTCATTGGCGAGATCAGTCATTTGATTTCACATTCCTTCAGTATTGACTCATTAAGAGGCAAACCGCCGTCTTAAGAGCTTTAGTTATTATTTCCAGACCATGCTATCACAATTTATTTAGATTTACAGGCGCTAAATCTTTGCGATTTATTAATTTCCCCCTATATAATGGCCTCAGATTAACGAGGAAGTTTTTTATGACCGAGCATCAAAATGTAGATAATGCAGAAATTGCAAAGTTTGAAGCCATCGCAGAACGTTGGTGGGACCGCGACGGAGAATTCAAACCCCTTCATGAAATAAATCCTCTACGTTTGGATTTTGTCGCTGATAAAGTAGGCGGCTTATTTGATAAGGAAACCTTAGATGTTGGCTGTGGTGGCGGCATCTTAAGTGAAAGTATGGCGCGTATGGGCGCTAAAGTAACCGGTATCGATATGGGCCAAGAGCCACTTACCGTTGCTAAGTTACATAGTTTAGAAACAGGCGTACCTGTTGATTATATAAAAGTACCTGCAGAGCAATTCGCTGCTGAGCACCCTGCTCGCTTTGATGTAGTGACTTGTATGGAAATGCTTGAGCATGTTCCAGACCCTGCTTCTATTATTCGTGCTGTAGCAGACCTTGCTAAACCGGGCGCTGATGTGTTCTTTTCAACATTAAATAAAACACCAAAAGCCTACTTGTTTGCTATTGTCGGTGCTGAAAAGCTTTTAAAAATGGTGCCTGAAGGTACGCATGACCATAAAAAGTTTATCAAACCTGCGCAGCTTATTGCATGGGCAGAAGAAGCAGGATTAAAAGTACGCGCCAGTACCGGTCTTCACTATAACCCGTTTTCTAAGCAGTACAGCTTAAATGATGATGTAAGTGTTAATTACATCCTGCACTTTGAGAAACTAGCCTAATGAGTGGTGTGCAAACACCCTCTATCGATTTTGATGCGTTTATCTTTGATTTAGATGGCACACTACTCGATACCGCGGATGACTTAGGTGGTGCATTAAACCGCGTGTTAGCAGACGCCAATGTGGCGCCTGTTGCTGAGCATGTTTATCGCCCTGCTGCGTCTAACGGTGCAAAAGCATTATTAGAAGTAGGGTTTGGGGATAAATGGCCCGAACTTGAACAACTCGCCTTGCGCCAGCAGCTTCTTGACTATTACGCCGAAGATATTGCTGTGCACAGTAAATGCTTCAACGGCATCGAACAGCTTTTAATTGCACTTGAGCAAAACAATATTAAGTGGGGCATTATGACTAATAAGCCCGGCTTTTTAACTGAGCCCTTAGTGCAGGCTATTCCCTCCTTGCGTGATGCGAAGGCAGTTGTGAGTGGCGATACATTAGCTGTGTCAAAACCATCACCGGATCCACTATTACACACTGCTGAGATCTTAGATGTTGATCCGAGCCGTTGTTTATACATCGGTGATGCTGAACGTGATATTCAAGCTGCAAAAGCGGCCAATATGTACAGCGCAACAGCGTTATGGGGTTATATACCCAGTATAGACGCTGCACTTGGCTGGCAAGCGGATTTCAATTGGCAAACGCCGATTGATGGTTTAAACCATATATAGTGTTATTTGATAATTGAAACACCATATATTGTGATTTGATTTACTTTTGAGCATTCATTGATGATAAAAAAATCAGTCAAAATTTATTTTTCAAAACGGTAAATTTTCTGGATCTTTTGTTGATTTCTACAAATTTC
Organism: Pseudoalteromonas sp. bablab_jr010; assembly: GCF_016464105.1. NCBI lineage: Bacteria > Pseudomonadati > Pseudomonadota > Gammaproteobacteria > Alteromonadales > Pseudoalteromonadaceae > Pseudoalteromonas > Pseudoalteromonas sp. bablab_jr010. The sequence continues at coordinate 193,857 of NZ_JACDWV010000148.1, forward strand.
GTCGTCTATGAATGTTCAAAGGTTAATGGTTACTAACACAATGCGCTTATCCAATAGTTATCCACAAATTGGGGCAATTCTATCCCTTGCAAAACAACTCAGACCACACTATCTTGTGATCTGCAATTTAAACAACACCAGATATTGTGGCTAAATGTTATTCAATTAGTTTATCTTGGTGTTGAATAATAATAATTACATTAAAGAATACCTTTGTCTTACAACTAAAATTTCCCAAGGAATACAGGCAAAACTATGAACCAACAGCTATCTGTAAGCAAACGTGACGGCCGTAAAGAGTCACTTGATCTAGATAAGATCCATCGCGTGATCGCTTGGGCCGCAGAAGGTCTAGAGAATGTGTCTGTCTCACAAGTTGAATTAAAATCACACATTCAATTTTATGACGGCATTCGTACCGATGACATTCATGAAACAATCATCAAAGCTGCAGCTGATCAGATCTCTAAAGATACGCCTGATTACCAATACCTCGCTGCTCGCTTAGCTGTATTCCATTTACGTAAAAAAGCATATGGTCAATTTGAGCCGCCGCGCTTATACGATCACATCACCAAATTAGTTGAAGACAAGCGTTATGATCAACACCTACTTGTTGATTATACCGAGCAAGAAATTGACGAGTTAGATGCTTACATCGATCACAACCGTGACTTAAACTTCAGCTACGCTGCTGTAAAGCAACTTGAAGGTAAGTATTTAGTTCAAAACCGTGTTACTGGTGAAATCTACGAAAGTGCACAGTTTTTATATATCTTAGTGGCTGCAAGCTTATTCTCTGATTATCCAAAAGAGACACGCCTTGATTACATCAAGCGTTTTTATGATGCAGTATCTACATTCAAAATTTCATTACCGACACCTATCATGGCAGGTGTACGTACCCCTACACGTCAGTTCAGCTCATGTGTACTTATTGAATGTGGTGATAGCCTAGATTCTATTAATGCAACATCGTCTGCGATTGTTAAATATGTTTCGCAACGTGCAGGTATTGGTATTAATGCCGGTCGCATCCGTGCCCTTGGTAGCCCTATTCGTAACGGCGAAGCGTACCATACAGGTTGTATTCCGTTTTATAAGCACTTCCAAACAGCAGTTAAGAGCTGTTCACAAGGTGGTGTTCGTGGCGGCGCAGCAACGCTGTTCTACCCACTTTGGCACTTAGAAGTTGAAAACCTACTTGTTCTTAAGAACAACCGTGGTGTTGATGATAACCGTGTACGTCACCTTGACTACGGTGTGCAGTTCAACAAATTAATGTATAGCCGTTTAATCAAAGACGATTACATCACATTATTTAGCCCATCAGATGTACCGGGTCTATACGATGCGTTCTTTGAAGATCAAGCAAAGTTTGATGAGCTATACATCAAATACGAGCAAGACGAGTCAATTCGTAAAAAACGTATTAAGGCGATTGAGTTATTCTCAATGTTTGCACAAGAGCGTGCCAGCACAGGTCGTATCTACTTACAAAACGTTGACCACTGTAATACGCACAGCCCATTCATCTCGACTGTGGCACCAATTCGTCAATCTAACTTATGTTTAGAAATTGCATTACCAACTAAGCCACTTAGCAATGTAATGGATGAAGAAGGTGAAATTGCACTTTGTACGCTGTCGGCGTTTAACTTAGGTGCAATTGAGTCACTTGACGAATTAGAAGAGCTTGCTGAACTTGCAGTACGTGCTCTTGATAACTTACTTGATTTCCAAGACTACCCTGTTCCTGCGGCGAAAAACGCGACTATGGGTCGTCGTACGCTAGGTATTGGTGTTATTAACTACGCGTACTACTTAGCGAAAAATGGTAAGCGTTACTCAGATGGCAGCGCAAATGCCCTAACTCACAAGACATTTGAAGCAATTCAATATTACCTAATGAAAGCATCAAATGAGTTAGCGAAAGAACGTGGTGCGTGTCCTAAATTTAACGAGACAACGTATTCTCAAGGCATTATGCCGACAGATACTTACAAACGTGACCTAGATCAGTTCTGTGATGAGCCTCTTCACTTAGATTGGGATTCACTACGCGAAAGCATTAAAGAGCACGGTATGCGTAACTCAACGCTATCTGCCCTTATGCCTTCAGAGACATCATCGCAAATCTCTAACGCGACAAATGGTATCGAGCCACCACGTGGTCATATCAGCGTTAAAGCAAGTAAAGATGGTATCTTAAAGCAAGTAGTGCCAGATTATGAAAATCTGAAAGATAACTACGAGCTACTGTGGGATATTCCTTCAAACGATGGTTACCTACAGCTGGTTGGTATTATGCAAAAATTCGTTGACCAAACGATCTCTGCAAACACTAACTATGATCCATCTAAGTACGAAGGCGGTAAAGTACCTATGAAGGTGCTATTAAAAGACCTACTGACTGCGTATAAACTTGGTGTTAAAACCCTGTACTATCACAACACACGTGATGGTGCATCAGACTCTCAAGATGAGTTAACACCAGAGGTAGAAGATGACGGTTGTGCAGGCGGCGCTTGTAAAATCTAATTAAATTAATAACATAACAAAAGCGGGCTCATTAGCCCGCTTTGTCCTGACTGTTTTTTGAGAAATCACTATGTCATATACAACTTTTAGCCGAAATCATAATAACCAATTACAAGAACCGATGTTTTTCGGCCAAACGGTAAACGTGTCACGTTACGACCAACAAAAGTACCCTATCTTCGAAAAGCTAATCGAAAAGCAACTTTCGTTCTTTTGGCGTCCTGAAGAAGTTGATGTAAGTAAAGACCGTCTTGACTTCCAAGCGTTACCAGAACACGAAAAGCACATCTTTTTAAGTAACTTAAAATATCAAACGCTTCTTGATAGTGTACAAGGCCGTTCACCTAACGTTGCGTTATTACCAATTGTGTCTATTCCTGAGTTAGAAACTTGGATTGAAACATGGGCGTTTAGTGAAACCATTCACAGCCGTTCATACACGCACATTATTCGTAACGTTACGCAATCTCCTGAACTTATCTTTGATGATATCGTAAGCAACGAAAAAATCAGTGAGCGTGCTGATGCGGTAACTAAGTACTACGATGATTTAATTAACATGATTTCTGTTTACAACCTATATGGTGAAGGTAAACATGTGATCAACGGTGAAGAAGTTAAAGTCAGCTTGTTTGACCTTAAAAAGCAACTTTACCTTGCAATGATGTCGGTTAACATCTTAGAAGCGATTCGTTTCTATGTAAGTTTTGCTTGTTCATTTGCTTTCGCTGAGCGTGAATTAATGGAAGGTAACGCAAAAATCATCAAGCTAATCGCCCGTGATGAAGCGCTACACTTATCTGGCACACAGCACATCTTGAACATTATGCAAGAAGGTAAAGACGACCCAGAAATGGCAATCGTTGCAGCACAATGTCGTGAAGAAGCAATTCAGATGTTTGTTGAAGCAGCAGAACAAGAAAAAGATTGGGCAGAATACCTGTTCAAAGATGGTTCTATGATTGGTCTTAACAAAGATATCTTATGCCAATACGTTGAATACATCACTAATGCACGTATGACTGCGGTAGGCCTACCTGCACAGTTCGAAAGTAAGAGTAACCCTATTCCGTGGATCAACTCTTGGTTAGTATCTGACAACGTTCAAGTTGCTCCACAAGAAGCTGAAATCAGCTCTTACCTTGTTGGTCAAATTGACTCTCAAGTTGATGCATCTGACTTTGGTGACTTCGACCTGTAATGAGCTCAAACACCACTGCAGAGGTTATCCTTGCAGGAACAGACAGCCAGAATCTTGAATTTGATTCTGGCTGTTCATCTCTCCTTGAATGCCTAGAACAAAACAAAATAGATGTCCCCTACCAATGCCGTGAAGGTTATTGTGGCGCATGCCGTGCAAAATTAGTCGAAGGTGATGTGAGCTACAATCAAGAGCCACTTGCTTTTGTTAGAGATGGCGAAGTGTTACTGTGTTGTAGTAAACCCAATGGGAAAGTAAAAATTGAGCTTTAATGCCAAATAAGCTCACTGGTTTGGTAGAAATTTTCTTTATCTGACACACTTACCATTTGCTGATCTATCGTAACATCCCACTGTAAGTTTTTAGTTAGATGACTCGCTAATTCCTCAATGAAGCTGTCATCAAACGCAATTAAATGGCCATTATTGATCAGATCCAACTGGTGCTCATTTTCTTTAAGCCAGTCGTTGTTTAAGGTTGTCACGACCCACAGTTCATCAACCCGCTTCGCGATTTTATTAAGCTGCACAATATCCGGTTGGTCAACAGCAAGCCATGTTTGATAGTGGTCATCAAGCGCTTTTATTGACACATCCGGTTCAGCATGACTGAACCTTGCATTCAATATGGCTGTTTCGTTGTGTGAAAATAAGCAATAACTTAAAAGCTTGAGTACAAAGTGTTGATAGCTTTCACGACGGTCACAAGCAGTGGTAAACACCTCTTTGTGATTACGATGCTCTCTTAAATCAGCAATAGTAAAATTTGCTTTGAATACCCTATTTTTATCAGACATAAGATTCAGCCATCTCAGTGTAACAGTCTAAGTATAGTGTATGGTGATAAAATCGCGACTTAGGGTTAAGGTATAGGTAAAGTTATAGTATAACGTTATTGCGATTAATATTTTCAGCGTTATAATATAACGCAACACTCAACAACAAACTTAGAAGTAGTAATGATGAAACAAGTTTCAATTCTTTCTAGTGCTGTTGCCGCTGCGCTGTTTTCTCAATCAACAATGGCTGCTGTGATCACAGGTCAAGTATTAGATAAAAACCAACAACCTATCAGCAATGCTGAAATACATGTACACGGCAAATCACAAAGCGTTGTGACTGACAAACAAGGTCAGTTTAAAATTGATGTAGACAATAAAGGTCAGCTTCACATCAGTAAAAACAATTTCATCGATAAGCGTATTGCTATTAATGGCGAAGACCAAAATGTTGTGGTTACGCTTACACCAACCTCAGTTGAAACGGTTGTTGTTTATGCATCAGCGCTTCATAAAAATAGTCTTGAAATGATTTCGCCTGTGAATGTTTTAGCCGGTGATGAGTTAAAAGACAAAGCAAAACCGACATTAGGCGAAACACTAAAAGGTTTACCGGGCGTTAATGCTAGCTACTTTGGCCCAGTTTCATCAAGCCCAATTATTCGTGGTTTAGATGGTCCGCGTGTGAAGATCACCCAAAATGGCCTTGATAGCAGTGATGCATCTCGTATAGGCCCTGACCACGCAACATCAAATGACAGCCTAGCAGCAGAGCAAATCGAAGTACTTCGCGGCCCTGCTACTCTACTTTATGGCTCTGGCGCTATCGGTGGTGTGGTGAACGTTGTTGATAACCGTATTCCTACCGATAACATCGAGTCTTTAACCGGTGCTGCTCAATATACACACGATACAGTATCTAATACCAACACCTATGCTGCAAAACTTGAAACCGGTAACGATGGTTTCAACTTCCATTTTGACGGTACTAAGCGCAAAGGTCACGATTACGACACACCGAACTTTGAGCTTCCTGAGGAACATGAAGAGCACGAGGAGCATGAAGGTGAAGAGCATGAAGAACACGAAACAGCTAACAGCGTAGAAAACACCTTTATTGATAGCCAAACAGTTAATTTTGGTACTAGTTACGTGGGCGATCATCTAACGCTAGGTGTGTCATACGGCCGCATCGAAACAGATTATGGTATTCCTGCTCATGAGCATCATCACCATGAAGAAGAGGAAGATCATGACGAACATGAAGGTGAAGAAGAGCACGAAGAATCAGTATTTGCACAGCTAGAGCAAGATCGCTGGCAAGGCTACATGAGCTATGCACTTCATGATAACTGGATTGAAAATATCTCACTACGCGTTGGCTACACAGACTACAAACACGCTGAAATTGAAGATGGTGCAGTGGGCACCGTGTTTACAAACAAAACAACCGAAGCACGTGCAACCGTTGAGCACAAGTTAGGCCTTTGGCACGGTATGGCTGGTTATCACTACACTGAGTCTGACTACGATGCAGATGGTGAAGAAGCCTTTACGCCAGCAAGTGTCACTAAAACAAACGCGTTATTCGTTCTTGAAGAGCGCCAGTTTGATGATGTCACCGTTGAGCTAGGTGCACGCCTTGAAGATTATCAAATCGATTCTGCTGTAAGCATGGCTGAGCATCATCATGATCACGATCATGAAGAGGAAGAAGAGCACCATGACGAAGAAGAAGCTGAAATCATTAACTACAGTGAAGATTTCACAAACCTAAGCTTATCTGCAGGTGCAATTTGGCAATATCAAGAAGGCCAAAGTGTTGCTTTAAGTGTATCTCGTTCAGAACGTACGCCGCTAAGTGCTGAATTACTTTCAAACGGTATTCATATCGCAACAGGTACTTACGAGCTAGGCCTTGGTTATCATATTGAAGATGGCGAAATTCATTTTGAGCCAGAAGATATCGAGCAAGAAACTGCAACGAACTTTGATCTAAGTTTCCGTCGTTTTATTGGTGACTTTGGTTACACAGTTAACTTCTTCTATAACGACATTGAAAACTACTACTTCCAGCAAAATACCGGTTTAGTTTTCGACGAAGAGCATGGCTTAGAATCAGCAGCTGATGCAGATGAAGATGCAATGGCGGTTTACCAATTCACAAGTAAAGATGCGAAATTATACGGTATTGAATTTGACGTACACTATCAAGTGACGCCAAATGCGCTAGTTAAAGTGTTTGGTGATTCAACAACGGCTAAGCTAAAAGATGATGAAGGTTATTTACCGCGTATCCCTGCTAATAAACTGGGTTCTGAATTACAGTACACAGTGTCTGATTGGAAGTTTAGCCTAACCGGTACTCATTATTTTGAGCAGTCTGACATTACTGCTTACGAGACAAAAACTGACGGTTATACCCTATTTGATGCATCAGCTAACTACCAACTTGACTTAGGTCCTGTTGATACACAGCTTTATATTAATGTTGACAACTTAACCGATGAACTTGGTTTCGTACACAGTTCATTCATTAAAGAAAAAGCACCACTACCTGGTCGTAACTTCAGCTTAGGTATTCGCGGTTATTTCTAATCGCTTTTAATAGTTATAAAAAAACCCTTTCATTTTTAAAGTGAAAGGGTTTTTTATTAAGCATAGAAACTAAATAGGTTAGCTATTAGCCTTTTTGTTCAATCTTTGCCCATGAATCACGAAGACCCACAGTTTGATTGAATACTAATGTTTCTGCTTTGCTATCACGACAGAAGTAACCTGTACGCTCAAACTGGAAGCCCTGCTCTGCTTGTGCATTTGCAAGTGACGGCTCAACTTTCGCATTTTCAAGAACCACAAGTGATTCAGGGTTTAGTGTTGCGTTAAAGTCTTCTGCTGCCGCTGGGTTTGGCACGTTAAATAAACGGTCGTATAAACGAACTTCAGCTGTGATAGATTCACTCGCTGATACCCAGTGAATTACACCTTTAACTTTACGGCCATCACTTGGGTTTTTACCCAGAGTTTCAGGATCGTAAGAGCAGAAGATAGTTGTAATTTCGCCGTTTTCGTCTTTTTCAACGCGCTCAGCTTTAATTACATAAGCACCACGTAAACGTACTTCTTTATCAAGAACTAAACGCTTAAACTTGTTGTTTGCTTCTTCACGGAAGTCTTCACGCTCGATATAAAGTTCGCGAGTGAAAGGTACGTCACGGCGGCCCATCTCTTCTTTATTCGGGTGATTTGCTACAGACAATGTTTCTACTTTATCTGCGTCATAGTTTTCGATAACAACCTTCACCGGATCAAGAACAGCCATTGCACGAGGTGCATGTTCATTTAGGTCTTCACGGATACAAGCTTCTAGCATGCCCATTTCAACCATGTTTTCTTGTTTAGTGATACCGATACGAGAACAGAACTCACGCACTGATGCAGGTGTATAACCACGACGACGTAGACCAGCAATCGTTGGCATACGTGGGTCGTCCCAGCCTTCAACATGACCATTTACTACTAAGTCGTTTAATTTACGCTTAGACATAATGGTGTACTCAAGATTTAATCGTGAGAACTCGATTTGTTGCGGATGACACTCAAGGCTGATGTTATCTAATACCCAATCGTATAAACGACGGTTATCTTGGAACTCAAGCGTACATAATGAATGTGTAATACCTTCTAGCGCATCTGAAATACAGTGCGTGAAGTCGTACATTGGGTAAATGCACCACTTGTCACCTGTTTGGTGGTGATGAGCAAAACGTACACGGTATAAAATTGGATCACGCAATACCATGAATGAGCTTGCCATATCGATTTTAGCACGCAGTACACATTCACCTTCTTTGAATTCGCCATTACGCATTTTTTCGAATAACGCTAGGTTTTCTTCAACTGGTGTATCACGGTATGGGCTGTTTTTACCTGGCTCTTTTAAAGTACCACGGTATTCACGGGCTTGATCTGGCGATAAGAAACACACATATGCTAGGCCTTTTTCGATAAGCTCAACAGCATAGCCGTATAACGCATCGAAATAGTTAGATGAATACTTAATTTCACCATCCCACTGAAAACCTAACCACTGCACATCTTCTTTAATCGAGTTTACGTAGTTGATGTCTTCTTTTTCTGGATTCGTATCATCAAAACGTAAGTTACAAAGACCTTGATAATCTTGGGCGATACCAAAATTTAAACAAATAGACTTTGCATGACCAATGTGTAAAAAACCGTTTGGTTCTGGTGGAAAACGCGTGTGTGTAGTCGCATGCTTACCGCTTGCTAGATCTTCGTCGATACGCGTTCTAATAAAGTTACTTGGGCGATTCTCAATTTCCGCCATAGGAGCATAATCCTCTGAATATTGCATGGTGACAAAACTAATGCATTATTACAAAAACAAACCCTAACATACAGTGGTTGCATCATGTTTATTGAAGATATTACGTCGATTGTTGAATACATAGTTCACAGACTCGACAAAATCGGTAAAAAAATTGTTCTAACGCAATAAAATGATCATTGACTAGCGATATAGTGCCGTCAGTTTCACTACCAATAAGGAAAAAAGATGGCTTCGCTCAATCAACATCGAGTCTATATTCCAAGCTCAGCACGTGCAAACCAGTATGTGTTAGTTGAATTTAAACCTACTGATGAGTTTTTTGCCCAGTTCACCAATGTGAGCTGTGCTTATAAGCGTCTTGCAAGGGAGTTATTTGCACTATGTGATGAGTATGAATTACATAATGTACACCTAATCGCCAACGATAAATTACCCGTGGTTCGTTACCATGATGAGGCATATAGCTTAGAAACCGCTAAGCAGATTTTGTTTTTCTATAACCCACAATACCATGAAGCACATAATGTATTTGCTGATGGTGAGCAAAAATGCAAAAAAATTCGTTTATTATTCTTAGCGACTGGTAAAGATATTCGCGCTCATGCGGCTAGTTTTCATCATAATGTGCAAAGAGTGATCAACTCATTACAAGAAAAGCTACTAAGCGGCCAACCACCTCTTAAAATTCGTGACCACCAACATCTAACTTATGATTTATTTGCTAAAGCAAAAGGTCACAAAGAAAGCTATGGCTATAAATTACGTAGCTTATACCCACGTTACCAGTCTCGCCAATGTCATGTGCCAAATGAACACAGTGAGATGACATACGCTGGGTTTTCGATTCCAGTAACTCGCACCATTAAAACGCAATTTCAGCATATGTTGAATGAAGAGAATTATACGCAGTTTTATCAATACATCTTTGATGCATTCAAACGAGCATGTGATAAACGCGGATTAACACTCGGCGCTTTCATCGCTAACGGTACCCGCCCTATTGTTCGTAATAGTAATATTGATAACGCACAAAGTAACAGCGAACTGCAAAAGCTGACCTTTGATTGCAGCTCTGAGCAGGTGCAATTACAACAGTATTGGGATGCAGCTCAACTTGTAGATTCACTACATTTTGTGATTGCCGCAGCCGATAAAGACAAGCATGACATTGGTTATGGTAAGTTTATGAATCAAGTGCAAAGTGCGATAAATGAAGTTACTGACGAGCTGGCATTTAATCCGACTCGCCAAGATTTACGTGTGCGTTTTTATCAGCACATTAACTATCAATATTAAGAGTATAAGAGGTGACGCATGCGTCACCTCTTATTACCTAGCTTAGTTAAATCTAGACGCAATACTTTAGAGCGGCGTTCATGATTATATAGCGCTTTTTTCTTCGCAGGTAACTCATCAACTGTCACTATTTCAAAACTTTGCTCTAAAAACCAGTGAATGCTGCGTGTGGTGAGAGCAAATAAATGCGAATAACCTGCACGTTTAGCCTTATTAATAATAAACCTCAGTAGATAACTGCCGCGGTCGGCATCTCGGTACTGAGGGTGAACAGCCAAACTTGCAAACTCCCCTACTTGTTCATCAGCAAACGGATACAAAGCCGCACAGGCAATGATTAGCCCATCACGCTCAATAACTGTAAATTGTTCAATTTCGATTTCTAGCTGTTCACGAGAACGGCGCACTAAATAGCCTTGTTGTTCAAGGGGTCTAATAAGGTTAATGATACCGGTAATATCAGCAATACTTGCACTTCGTAATTGCTCAGAGCTTTGTGGTGCGATTTGTGTACCAATACCATCTAAAGAGAACAACTCTTGTAATAATGCGCCATCCTCTTTGTAACTAACAAGATGGCAACGATGTACGCCACCTCGACAAGCATCAATTGCAGCTTGTAAGAATACAGTAGCACTTAAACATGAATCTGGTTGCTTGCGATAGTTTACTAGTAGCTGCTCAGCTTCATTTGGCATTAGCTCTGCAATCGCTTCACCATTTTCATCCAAAATACCGGCTTCTTGACAAAAGCCAAGCATTTTATCGGCGCGTAGTTTGAGCGCTACTTGCGTAGCAATCTCTTCAGCAGTTAAGTTAAAGCTTTCACCTGTTACAGACGCCGCTATTGGCCCAAGCAGAACAATTCCGTTGTTATCTAACTGGTGGCGAATACCCGCAACATCGATACGTCTCACTCTACCTGAATGATGATAGTCAACACCTTCATCAACACCTAAAGGCTGAGCAATAACAAAATTACCACTCACCACATTTAAAAATGAGCCAGACATAGGTGTACTACTTAAAGACGTAGATAAACGCGCGGTTATATCGAACTGCATTGCACCCGCAACTTTTTTAATTACATCAAATGTTGCGTTATCAGTTACCCGTATCTCATTATGAAACTGACTAGTTATGCCAACTTGTTCAAGCGCTGCGTTAAACTGTGGACGAGCACCAAACACTAAAACAATCTTGATACCAAGACTAGTTAATAACGCGACATCGTTGATGATGCTGCGACAACCAGACTGATCGATCGCCTCTCCGCCAAGCATAACAACGAATGTTTTACCGCGGTGAGCATTAACGTATGGAGTTGACTGGCGAAATCCATCTACCAATTCTGTGGTACGCACGTAATATTTACCTTATTAAAGTCGAATGTTTTAATAAAAACAGATATACAAGCCACAAGTGTAGAGAATTTATATTCACAAATAAAGCATTATTATTCTTAATTTGTAGGTGGAATTTTCGTGCGAGTTATAAGAAAGGGATAAATACAAAAAAGGCCCGCATTAGCGAGCCTTTTTTAAGAGATTAGAACTGATTACCAGCCTGTTTTCTCTTTAAGTGCATTACCGATATCAGCTAATGAACGTACAGTTTTTACGCCAGCAGCTTCTAATGCAGCAAATTTCTCATCAGCAGTACCTTTACCGCCTGCGATGATTGCACCAGCGTGACCCATACGCTTACCTGCAGGTGCAGTAACACCAGCAATGTAAGAAACAACAGGTTTAGTCACGTTGTGCTTGATGTATTCTGCGGCTTCTTCTTCTGCAGTACCACCGATTTCACCGATCATAACGATAGCTTCAGTTTGCTCGTCTTTTTCGAACATTTCTAAAACGTCGATGAAGTTAGTGCCAGGGATTGGGTCACCACCGATACCAACACATGTTGATTGGCCGAAACCAGCGTCAGTAGTTTGCTTAACCGCTTCATAAGTAAGAGTACCAGAACGTGATACGATACCTACTTTACCAGGCTTGTGGATGTGACCAGGCATGATACCGATCTTAGTTTCACCCGGAGTGATAACACCTGGGCAGTTAGGACCGATCATACGAACACCAGTTTCATCAAGCTTAACTTTAACGTCAACCATGTCTAGTGTTGGGATACCTTCAGTGATACAAACGATTAGCTCGATGCCAGCATCGATAGCTTCTAAGATTGCATCTTTACAGAAAGGTGCTGGTACGTAGATAACTGATGCAGTTGCGCCAGTTGCTTCAACAGCGTCACGTACTGTGTTGAATACAGGAAGACCAAGATGCGTTTGACCGCCTTTACCTGGGCTTACACCACCAACCATTTGTGTACCGTACTCAAGCGCTTGCTCAGAGTGGAAAGTACCTTGGCCACCTGTGAAACCTTGACAGATAACTTTTGTATCTTTATTGATTAATACAGACATTATTTGCCCTCCGCAGCAGCAACAACTTTTTCAGCTGCGTCTGTTAGTGATTCAGCAGCGATGATGTTAAGGTCAGAACTAGCTAGTACTTCACGACCAAGTTCAGCGTTAGTACCTTCTAAACGTACTACTACAGGAACGTTAACACCTACTTCTTTAACTGCGCCGATGATACCTTCTGCGATCATGTCACAACGTACGATACCACCAAAGATGTTAACTAAAACAGCTTTAACGTTGTCGTCAGATAAGATGATCTTGAATGCTTCAGATACACGCTCTTTAGTTGCACCGCCACCAACATCTAGGAAGTTGGCTGGCTTGCCACCGTGTAGGTTTACGATGTCCATAGTACCCATTGCTAGGCCTGCACCGTTAACCATACAACCAACGTTACCGTCTAGTGCAACGTAGTTAAGCTCGAAGCTTGCAGCGTGAGCTTCACGCGCGTCTTCTTGTGAAGGATCGTGCATTTCACGGATTTTAGGTTGACGGTAAAGCGCGTTACCATCTACACCGATTTTACCGTCTAGACAGTGAAGGTTACCTTCGTCTGTGATTACTAGCGGGTTGATTTCTAATAATGCGAAATCGAAATCGTTGAACATGTTTGCAAGACCCATGAAGATCTTAACGAACTGTTTCATTTGAGTAGGGTTTAAACCTAGTTTGAAACCTAATTCACGAGCTTGGTAAGCTTGAGGACCAACTAATGGATCGATCTCAGCTTTGTGAATTAATTCTGGAGTTTCTTCTGCAACTTGCTCGATTTCAACACCACCTTCAGTAGATGCCATGAAAACAACTTTACGAGAAGCACGATCTACTACAGCGCCAAGGTATAATTCGTTAGCGATGTCAGTGCAGCTTTCAACAAGGATTTTAGCTACTGGCTGACCATTTTCGTCTGTTTGGTAAGTAACTAAGTTTTTACCTAACCAGTTCGCAGCGAACTCTTTAACTTCGTCGATTGTTTTAACTAGCTTAACACCGCCAGCTTTACCACGGCCACCTGCGTGAACCTGTGTTTTAACAACCCACATATCACCGCCGATTTTCTCAGCAGCTGCTGCAGCTTCTTCAGGTGTATCGCAAGCGAAACCTTGAGAAACTGGTAAACCATATTCGGCAAAAAGTTGTTTTGCCTGATACTCATGCAAATTCATGATGCTTTATCCAATTTTTTATACTAAAAGAGCTGAATATTTATGCAAAATAAACAGCTATCCCAAATTGCGCACTTAGTATAAATCCCAAGGCTCCACATGAAAACCCCAGTTAGACCAAAGGCGCAAAAAAAAAGCTGTGAACGAGGTTCACAGCTTAGTTTTCATACAACCAGATTAAACATCTAGTAGTAAACGAGTCGGATCTTCAAGTAACTCTTTAATTGTTACTAAGAAACCTACTGATTCTTTACCATCGATTTGGCGGTGATCATAAGATAACGCTAAGTACATCATTGGTAAGATTTCAACTTTACCATTTACAGCCATAGGACGCTCTTGGATTTTGTGCATACCTAAGATTGAAGACTGTGGTAAGTTGATGATTGGTGTAGATAGTAATGAACCAAATACACCACCGTTAGTGATAGTGAAGTTACCACCTGTCATATCATCAATTGATAATTTACCGTCACGACCTTTAAGCGCTAGCTCACGGATACCTTTTTCGATTTCAGCAACTGATAGCTTGTCACAGTCTTTAAGAACTGGAGTAACAAGACCACGTGGTGTAGAAACCGCGATGCTGATGTCGAAGTAGTTGTGATAAACAATATCATCACCGTCGATAGACGCATTTACTTCAGGGAAACGCTTAAGTGCTTCAGTTACTGCTTTCACGTAGAAAGACATGAAACCTAAACGGATACCGTGACGCTTTTCGAATACTTCTTGGTACTGCTTACGAAGATCCATGATTGGCTTCATGTTAACTTCGTTGAAAGTCGTTAACATTGCAGTTGAGTTTTTCGCTTCAAGAAGACGATTAGCGATTGTTTTACGTAAACGAGTCATAGGAACACGTTTTTGCGTACGGTCACCCATAGGTGCTGCTGGCGCTGCTGCTTCTGCTTTAGGCGCTGCTGCCGGTGCTTTTAAGAATGTATCAACATCTTCTTTAGTTACACGGCCATTTTTGCCAGTACCTTTGATTTTTGATGCATCAAGACCTTTCTCAGCGATTAAACGACGAACTGACGGTGTTAATACGTCAGAGCTGTCATTTGATTCGCTTGCTGGTGCTGCTTCAGCTTTAGGAGCTGCTGCCGGTGCTGCACCCGCTTTAACTGTACCAATTACTTGCTCACCAAGTACTGTTTCGCCTTCAGCGTGAATGTGCTCACCCATGATACCGTCTTCTTGAGCAACAACTTCAAGAACAACTTTATCAGTTTCGATGTCAACAAGGTTTTGGTCGCGTGTTACCGCTTCACCTGGTTGAACGTGCCAAGTAGCAATTGTCGCGTCTGCGACTGATTCTGGAAGTACAGGTACTTTAATGTCCACTTCTTTACCTTCTGATGCTGGTGCTGATTGCGCCGCTGGCGCGTCTTCTGATTTAGCTGGTGCAGAGTCGTCACTTGCTGGTGCAGCATCTGCATCACCAAGTAATGCAATTACTTGTTCGCCAAGTACCGTTGCACCTTCTTCTTGTGAAATTTCAGTGATTACACCGTCATTTGGTGCAACAACTTCTAAAACAACTTTATCTGTTTCGATATCTACTAAGTTTTGGTCGCGGCTTACTTTGTCGCCAACACTTACGTGCCATGTTGCAACAGTAGCATCAGCAACCGACTCAGGAAGTACAGGAACTTTAATTTCTGTGCTCATTGCTTATCCTTTCTTTTCAATAGTAAGCGCATCTGCAACGAGCGCTTGTTGTTCTTTATTATGCACTGACATGTAACCACACGCTGGTGATGCTGATGCTTTACGACCTGCGTAAGTTAATTTAGCACCGGCTGGGATTGCATCAACAAAGTGGTGTTGAGAACAATACCATGCACCTTGGTTTTGTGGCTCTTCTTGACACCAAACAAAATCTTTAACGTGTTGGTAACGCTGCATGATTGTATCCATCTCAGCGTGTGGGAATGGATATAATTGTTCTACACGAACAATAGCAATGTTATTTAATTCTTGCTTACGACGCTCTTGTAGTAGCTCGTAATAAACTTTACCGCTACAGAATACAACGCGTTCTACTTTATCTGCTGCAATATCATCAATTTCATCGATCATATTGTGGAACACACCTTCAGATAACTCTTCAAGTGAAGATGTTGCCAACGGGTGACGAAGTAGCGACTTAGGCGTCATAACAATCAATGGACGACGAAGTGGACGTACTGATTGACGACGAAGCATTGCATAAACTTGCGCTGGAGTTGAAGGAACACATACTTGCATATTGTGATCAGCACACAACTGTAAGAAACGCTCTAAACGTGCCGAGCTATGCTCAGGACCTTGACCTTCGTAGCCGTGTGGAAGTAAACATGTAAGACCACATAAACGACCCCACTTCTGCTCACCTGAACTTAAGAATTGGTCAAATACAACTTGTGCACCATTCGCGAAGTCACCAAACTGTGCTTCCCACATTACAAGTGACGTAGGTTCAGCTGTTGCGTAACCATATTCAAACGCAAGTACCGCTTCTTCAGAAAGAACTGAGTCATACACTTCAAATGCACCTTGCTTTTCGCTGATATTTTGCAGCGGCAAGTATGTTGATGCATCTTTTTGGTTATGAACAACAGCATGACGGTGGAAGAATGTACCACGACCTGAATCTTGACCTGTTAAACGGATATCTGTACCAGCATCAACAAGCGTTGCATAAGCAAGTGTTTCAGCCATACCCCAATCAAGTGGTTTTTCACCTGTTGCCATTAACTTACGGTCGTCGTAGATTTTCTTAACGCGCGACTGTGCTTTGTGGCTTTCTGGGAAGCTTGCTACTTTTTCGCCAAGCTCTTTTAACTTTTCAACCGATACTGTTGCATCGTACTCAACATCCCAATCGTGACCAACAAACTTAGCCCAATCAGAAGAGTGTGATGTTTCTAGTTGAATTTCTTCAACAACACAGTTGCCTTTGTCTAAACCGTTACGGTAATCATCAGCAAGTGCTTTTACTTCATTTTCTGAGAATGAACCTTCAGCAACTAATTGGTCTGCGTAAATTAGACGAGGTACTGGATGCTTTTTGATTTTTTGGTACATAAGTGGTTGAGTCGCGTTCGGCTCATCCGCTTCGTTATGACCATGACGGCGATAACATACTAAATCAATCACTACATCACGTTTAAACTGGTTTCTGAAATCAAGTGCGATTTGAGTAACAAATGCAACCGCTTCAGGATCGTCAGAGTTAACGTGGAAAATTGGTGCCTGAACCATTTTCGCAATATCAGTACAGTATGGTGTAGAACGTACATCAGACTGTTTAGACGTTGTGAAACCAACTTGGTTATTTACAACGATACGGATACTACCACCACAACTAAATGCATTAGTTTGCGATAAGTTAAATGTTTCTTGTACAACACCTTGACCTGCGATTGCAGAGTCACCGTGAATAGTAATTGGTAATGCTTTAATACCTGACTTATCACCTAGACGGTCTAAACGAGCACGTACCGACCCCATAACCACTGGGTTAACGATTTCTAAGTGAGACGGGTTAAATGCAAGTGCCATGTGCACGTTGCCACCCTTAGTTGCAAAGTCAGATGAATAACCCATGTGATATTTAACATCACCTGAGCCTAATGTGTCTTTGTGTTTACCAGCGAACTCATCGAATAATTCTGATGGGTTTTTACCTAAAACGTTCACTAGTACGTTCAAGCGACCGCGGTGAGCCATACCAATAACAGCTTCTTTTTGTCCGCTTTCACCTGCACGATGAATTAGTTCTTTAAGCATTGGTACTAACGCATCACCACCTTCAAGTGAGAAACGTTTTGCACCAGGGAACTTAGCCCCTAAATATTTTTCAAGACCATCTGCAGCTGTTAATCCTTTAAGGATACGTAGCTTTTCTTCTTTAGAGAACGTTGGACGTGATTGCACTGATTCTAAACGTTGTTGTAACCAACGCTTTTCTTCAGTTGAAGTGATGTGCATATACTCAGCACCAACCGACCCACAATAAGTCGTTTTGAGTGCTTGATATAGCTCACCTAATGGCATGGTTTCGCGACCGACAGCAAACGAACCCACATTGAATTCACGGTCAAAATCAGCTTCAGATAAATCGTGGTACTCTAATTCTAGATCACGAACACGTTCGCGTTGCCAAATACCTAATGGATCTAGGTTGGCATTTTGGTGACCACGGAAACGGAAAGCATTAATAAGTTGTAGCACCTTGACCTGTTTAGGATCACCAGAGCCACCCTCTGCTACCACTACTTCTCTATGCTTGTTTTTAGCAAGCTGTGCAAATTGTGAACGAACTTCTGAATGTTTAACGTCAACATCCACACCATCAACTTTTGGTAATTGTTCGAACACTTCTCGCCATTCTTCTGGCACAGAAGTCGCATCATCTAAGTACGCTTCATAAAGCTCTTCTACGTAAGCAACGTTACCGCCGTTTAAGTGAGAAGATTCTAGCCATGCCTTCATCACACCTTCGTGCATTTATAAGCCCTTTTCTTTAGCGCAGAAATTAATTGTTGTAAAAACAAGGTGGTTAATCACTTAACCACCTTACATATTCAAGCTTTAAACAGCGCGGTTTAAAAGCATTGATTTGATTTGTCCAATTGCTTTGGTCGGGTTAAGACCTTTTGGACACACGCTAACACAGTTCATGATACTGTGACAACGGAACACGCTGAACGCATCGTCAAGGTCAGCAAGACGCTCTTCAGTCGCTGTATCGCGGCTATCAGCCAAGAAACGATACGCATGAAGAAGGCCCGCAGGACCGATGAACTTGTCTGGATTCCACCAGAACGAAGGACACGATGTTGAACAACATGCACATAAGATACACTCATATAAGCCATCTAACTTATCACGTTCTTCGATTGACTGAAGACGCTCACCCGCCGCTGGCGTGTCGTTAATTAGGTAAGGCTTAACTTTTTCGTATTGAGTGTAGAACTGACTCATGTCAATAACAAGGTCACGTACCACAGGTAAACCTGGTAATGGGCGAATTACGATTTTACCTTTGCCACCTTTAAGTAGCGTTGATAAAGGCGTGATACACGCTAAACCATTTTTACCATTCATGTTGATACCGTCTGAACCACACACACCTTCACGGCATGAACGACGGAATGATAATGTTGGATCTTGCTCCTTCAATTGCATAAGGGCATCCAATACCATCATATCTTGGCCTTCTTGCGTTTCTAGCGAGAAGTCCTGCATACGTGGTGCATTATCAACATCTGGATTGTAACGATAAACCGAAAATTGTACTTGTGCCATCGTCTCGCTCCTAGTATGTACGTGCTTTAGGTGGGAAAGCTTCACGCAGTTTCGGCGCGTAGTTTACATCACGTTTGCTCATTTCTTCGCTCTTAGGATCGTAGATTGAGTGACATAACCAGTTTTCGTCATCACGATCTGGGAAGTCAAAACGAGAGTGTGCACCACGGCTTTCTGTACGGAAGTTTGCAGCTACTGCTGTTGAGTAAGCTGTTTCCATCAAGTTATCAAGCTCTAGACATTCGATACGTGCAGTGTTGAACTCAGTCGACTTGTCGTCAAGACGAGCGTACTGAAGACGTTCACGAATTTCTTTAAGCTCTTTAAGACCTGTTGCCATTGCATCACCTTCACGGAATACCGAGAAGTTAAGTTGCATACACATTTGTAGGTCTTTCTTGATTTGTACTGGGTCTTCACCTTGGCCAGCTTTAGAGCTTTCCCAACGGTTAAAGCGTGCAAGTGATGCTTCAAGGTCTGAATCAGACGCATCTTTACCTGCTTCAACACCGTTAAGGTACTTACCTAAGAAGTTACCAGCTGCGCGGCCGAATACAACTAAGTCAAGTAGTGAGTTACCACCTAGGCGGTTAGCACCGTGTACAGATACACATGCAATCTCACCAACAGCGAATAAACCTTCAACTACTTTCTCTTGGCCGTTCGCATCAATTTGTAATGCTTGACCATTTACGTTAGTTGGAACACCACCCATCATGTAGTGACATGTTGGGATAACTGGAATTGGCTCTTTAGCTGGATCAACGTGTGCGAATGTTTTCGCAAGGTCACATACGCCTGGAAGACGTAAGTTAAGTGTTTCTTCACCTAAGTGGTCAAGCTTAAGCTTGATGTGTGGACCATAAGGACCATCGCAACCACGACCTTCACGGATCTCAGTCATCATTGAACGAGCAACAACGTCACGAGATGCTAAGTCTTTTGCATTTGGGGCGTAACGTTCCATGAAGCGTTCGCCATCTTTATTTAGAAGGTAACCACCTTCACCACGACAACCTTCAGTTACAAGTACACCGGCACCGGCGATACCTGTTGGGTGGAACTGCCACATTTCCATATCTTGCATTGCAACGCCAGCACGTGTAGCCATACCAACACCGTCACCAGTGTTGATGTGTGCATTCGTTGTCGATGCATAGATACGGCCTGCACCACCTGTTGCTAAAACAACAGCTTTTGATTTGAAGTAAACAACTTCACCAGACTCGATGTCGATTGCTGTACAACCAACAACGTGACCGTCGCTGTTTTTAACTAAATCTAGTGCGTACCACTCAGAGAATACGTTAGTTTTGTTTTTAACGTTCTGTTGGTATAAACAGTGTAATAGCGCGTGACCTGTACGGTCAGCTGCTGCTGCAGTACGTGCAGCCTGTTCACCACCAAAGTTTTTCGACTGGCCGCCGAAAGGACGTTGATAAACACGGCCATTTTCAAAACGAGAAAATGGTAAACCCATGTTTTCTAATTCAGTAATAGCTTCTGGGCCTGTTTTACACATATATTCGATAGCGTCTTGGTCACCGATAAAATCGGAACCTTTAACAGTATCGTACATGTGCCATTCCCAGTTATCTTCATGTGAGTTACCCAGCGCAACCGTAATACCACCCTGTGCAGACACAGTGTGAGAACGTGTAGGGAAAACTTTTGAGATAAGTGCACAGGTTTTGCCTGATTCAGTGATAGCTAGTGCTGCGCGCATACCCGCACCACCGGCACCAATCACTACAGCGTCAAATTCACGAACAGAATAATTCACTTAAACACCCCATAAAACGATTAGACCAATTGCTACGTAAGCAACAGCCATAAGGTTTAATACAAAGCCTAAAACAGCACGTAATTTAGCGCATTTAACATAGTCAGTAAGAACTTGCCAAAGGCCGATACGGGTGTGAACCATGATGCAAACTAGGGTAATTAAGGTAAACCCTTTCATTGCTAGGTTAGAGAATAGGCCTTGCCAGGCTTCGAAAGTGACTTCTGGCGTACATAAAAAATAGCCGATAATAAAAATCGCGTAAGCGCTGATTATTAATGCTGTTGCACGTAGTGATACGAAATCTTGTACACCATCACGTTTAAGAGTTGCTTGATTTAAAACCATATCCACACTCCTGCTAGAATTGCAGCTACAACACCTAAAGCTAATGCAACTTTAGCGCTGAAGTTACCTGATTCAAGTTCTTCCCAGTGACCCATGTCCATAATGATATGACGGATACCACCAATTAAGTGATACGCCAATACAGAAATGGTGCCCCATGCTATGAATTTGGCAATGAATCCGCTGAACAGACCCTTGACGAATTCAAAACCTTCTGCAGAAGAAAGAGACTCAGACCAAGCCCAAATGACAAACGTTAAAGCAAAAAATAATGCAACACCGGTGACGCGGTGTAAAATTGATGCTTTAGCCGTTGCCGGCATAGATATAGTTGTTAGATCTAGATTTACAGGTCTTTGCTTTTTCACAGTTACTTGCCCATCTTGCCCTTATCGGGCTCATCTACTTGTTTTTCTAAAACCCATCAAAATGAATTTCGATGGAACTATCTAAGTAAACCGTGTTGATACACAAAAAGTTCACACTTATGCAAAACTCAAATGTAAAAATAAAGTTTACCTACAGACAATACGGTATAAAACCTTGGATAGTATATATAGCCAAAGGTCTTTTTACAATTCTTGTTTAGTAAGAGACGTTTGCGAATTAGCCAATAGTATAATATTTAATCCTGACAGAATATTTATTATCCATTTGTGCATAATGTTTATAAAAATTGACTTTATACCCCTCTTTCACGTTAAAATGAAAAGAATGTGCTTAAACAGATTCAGAACATAACAATCAGAGTTGTTATCTTAATAGGAGATAAATAGATGGCGGATAAGAAAGCCACGGTCCATATTGATGGTCTTGATCCAATCGAACTTCCAATTTACCAAGGCACTGCTGGCCAAGACGTAATCGACGTACGTACGTTAGGTTCACACGGTCACTTCACTTACGACCCAGGTTTCATGTCGACCGGTTCTTGTGAATCTTCAATCACTTACATTGATGGCGGCAAAGGTGTTCTATTACACCGTGGTTACCCAATCGAGCAATTAGCTGATGAATCAAACTACATCGAGCTTTGCTACTTACTATTAAACGGCGAATTACCGACTAAAGAACAATACGAAGCGTTTGCTCAAGAAATCACGCACAATACAATGCTTGATACTAAAATCGCAAACTTCTTCCAAGGTTTCCGCTTTGACGCTCACCCAATGGCAATGCTGTGTGGTGTTGTAGGTGCTCTTTCTTCTTTCTACCACGAAGATTTAGACATCACTGACGCAACACAACGTAAAACAAGCGCAATCAAGCTAGTTGCTAAACTACCAACTATCGCTGCGATGGCTTACAAATACAATGTAGGTCAACCGTTTGTTTACCCACGTAACGACTTAAGCTTCGCTGAAAACTTCTTACACATGATGTTCTCAGTACCTGCTGAAGAATACAAAGTAAGCCCTGTTCTTGCTAAAGCAATGGACAAAATCTTCATGCTTCACGCTGACCATGAGCAAAACGCATCAACGTCAACTGTTCGTCTAGCTGGTTCTTCAGGTGCTAACCCTTACGCGTGTATCGCGGCTGGTATCGCATCTCTATGGGGCCCTGCGCACGGTGGTGCTAACGAAGCATGTCTTAACATGTTAGAAGAAATTGGCTCTGTTGACCGTATCGACGAGTACGTTGCTAAAGCGAAAGATAAGTCTGATCCTTTCCGTCTTATGGGCTTTGGTCACCGTGTATACAAAAACTTCGACCCACGTGCGACAGTAATGCGTCAAACATGTCACGAAGTACTTGCAGAGCTAAACATTCAAGATCCACTTCTTGATATCGCTATGAAGCTTGAGCAAATTGCACTTGAAGACCCATACTTCGTTGAGAAGAAACTTTACCCTAACGTAGATTTCTACTCAGGTATCATCTTAAAAGCAATCGGTATTCCAACAAGCATGTTCACTGTAATCTTTGCAATGTCACGTACTGTTGGTTGGATCTCTCACTGGGATGAGATGCTTTCTCAACCTGGTCACAAGATCAGCCGTCCTCGTCAGTTATACACTGGTGAAACTTCACGCGATTACGTACCAACAGACAAACGTTAATACGAATTTGCGTTTAAAAAAGGCCGCTATGCGGCCTTTTTTGTTGCCCTGCACTTGTCTATTTGTGCAAAGTAATTAAAATCGTCGCATTCTTGCTGTTAAGGGCCTTCCATGTTCGACATTGCTAAAATACGTGCTGACTTTCCAATACTGAATGAAACAGTCAATGAGCAGCCTTTGGTGTATTTAGACTCAGCGGCTACCTCGCAAAAGCCACAGGCAGTTATTAATGCTCTTAGCCGATTTTATAGCCATGAGAACGCCAATGTGCACCGCGGCCGTCATACCCTCAGTGAAAACGCGACACGCAACTATGAACAAACCCGAACGCTACTTGCAGATTATTTTTCTGTAAAAAGTAATGAGATAGTGTGGACCAAAGGCGCAACCGAATCGATTAATTTAATCGCAAATGGTCTGGCTTCGAGGCTTAACCCTGGCGATAAAATTGCCCTATCAGCCATTGAACACCACGCCAACATAGTCCCTTGGCAACAATTATCACAACGCACCGGTGCAGAAGTCATTATTTTGCCGATAGAAAATGATTTAACTATTAATAGCGTGCACTGTAGTGAATTTATCAAACAACAAGAGCCTAAAATTGTCGCTATTACCCATGCATCAAATACCCTTGGTAATATTACTGATTTAGCGCCGATCATTAACGCATGTAAGGCCATTAATGCTATATCTATTGTTGACGGTGCGCAGGCTGCGATGCATTTACGCCCTAATTTACAAGAAATTTCCTGTGATTTTTACGTGTTTTCTGCCCATAAAATGCTCGGGCCGACAGGTTTAGGAGGCCTATATGGCCGATTTGAGCTGTTAAATTCGCTCGATGTATATCAAACCGGTGGCGAAATGATCGAAACAGTGAACCTAACACACAGCACTTTTCGTGATGCGCCGGGTAAATTTGAAGCAGGAACACCCAATATTGCAGGTGTCATTGCCTTTACTGAGGCAATAAATTATTTAACATCGTTAGATTTTCAGCAAATGCGTCAACATGAGCATACAGTTTTTGACTATGCGATAAAACAATTATCAGCTATCGATGGTATTAATATCTATTCAAACCAAATACATAACATTGGTAACATTAGTTTTAATTATCGCGATGAACATCCGTTTGATTTAGCCACCCTACTGGATGGATTTGGTGTTGCGGTACGTAGTGGCCATCATTGTACGCAACCTATTATGAGCCATTTAGGCATACCAGGTACTGTAAGAGCAAGTTTTGCGTTATATAACAATAAAGCTGATGTCGATGCCTTTATCAGTGCCGTTAAAAGTAGTATCGAATTATTAGATTAATTTTGGATAAGTTATGAATTCAGCGTTTGAAGCCGTTAGTAAAAACATTGAAACAGCTGCTGGCTGGCAGCAAAAATATCGTCAAATAATGCTTTTAGGTAAGCAATTACCTGTTATGCCTGAAGTGCTCAAAGTAGATGATGCCCTAGTTAAAGGCTGTGAAAGTAAAGTGTGGCTATATATCGACTTTGATCATACAGAAAATAGCCTGGTTTTAGCGGGCGATTCAGATACTCGCATCGTTAAAGGGCTATTGGCTTTAATTTTAGCCTTATACAATGGTCTAACACCGGAGCAAGCGGCGCAAATTAATGCCTATGATGAATTTGAACGACTCGGTCTAATTAGCCATTTGAGCCCTTCTCGTGGGAATGGTATTAAAGCCATGGTTGATAAAATTCAAACCATGGCTGAACAAAAACAATAAGTTTTATAAACTACGCTGTTTTTTATCTAGGTATTTTCTAATCGCTTTGGCTGCAACAAAAAAGCCAAAGCTGCCTGTTACCATGGTTGCAGAGCCAAAACCATTATTACAGTCCATATTCATTGAACCATCTGCACCTTGTTTTGCTTGGCAAACCTCACCTTCGGAGGTTGGATATACAAGCTGCTCTGTAGAATAAACACAATCGACGTTAAATTTTCGCTTTGGATTGCTACTAAAGTTGTACTGTTTTCGCAAAATATAACGTACTTTTGCAAGCAATGGATCATGAGTTGTCTTTGCAACGTCACCAAAACTGATTTGACTAGGGTCGGTTTGCCCGCCTGCTCCTCCGGTGGTAATAACCGGTAGTTTTATGCGTTTACAGTGAGCAATAAGCGCTGCTTTTTCTTTTACAGCATCAATACAATCAATTACATAGTCAAAACCTTGAATATGCTCACGAATGTTATCTAGCGTAATGAAATCGTCAATAACATTAATTTTGATATCTGGGTTTATCAACTCACAACGTGTTTTCATCGCTTCTACTTTTGCTTCGCCTACGGTGCCAGTTAAAGCATGAATTTGACGATTAACATTGGTTGCACAAATATCATCTAAATCAATGAGGGTTAATTGCCCTACACCCGTTCGAGCCAATGCTTCAGCAGCCCAACTACCTACGCCACCAATACCAATGACACAAAAATGTGCTTGTTGTAACCAATCAAATTGTTGATGACCATATAAACGTTTAATGCCACCAAAACGGATGTCTTGTGTTGTTTCTTTCATTTACCAATCCAACGTCCAAGGAGCTGTCCACTCTTTGAATTCGTCTGAGTTAAAAACTTCATTAAGAAGAGTACCTAAAGTGTAATCACATCGATACTCTTTAAGCTGCTCTTTATAGCTAAATTGTAGTGCATAGGCATGCAAGTTTGTGCGCTCGTCTTTACTACCAGCATACGTACTATCACCTAGAATTGGAGCGCCTAAGCTTTTCATCGCGACTCTAAGCTGATGTGTCTTACCAGAGAATGGCTTTAACAAGTATGCACGAAGCCCTGGTCGAATACTTTTTGAGTAAAAGCGTGTGATAGCAGGATTTGTTTGGCTCTTTAACAGCTTAAATGCACCACGACGACTTTTTTGCATATCCCCTTTTATCCAACCTTGCTTTTTCTTAGGCTTAGCATCACTCACTGCGAGATAAAACTTATTTATTTTATGATCAGAAAATAGTGAAGTGAATTCGGCTGCAGCTTCTTTGTTACGGGCTAATATAATTAAACCTGATGTCACTTTATCTAGCCGATGAACCGGATAGAGCTTCTCATTAACAAGCTCTTCAGCAAGTACGACAAAACCAGCACATTGTTCACTATGAAAGCTCACTCCTGCTGGTTTATAAAAAACAAAGAAGTCATCTTCAATGGCATGAAGATGAACATTGTTTACATCATGCATTTTTTAGTTGCCAAGCACTGCAATAACTCGCGCTAAATCTTCAGGAGTATCTACGCCTGCTTGCGGTGCACACAGAGCTTTTGCGATTTTAATTTTGTGACCATGATAAAGTACACGAAGCTGCTCTAATGACTCTAAAAGCTCTAATCGAGATTCTGGTAATTCGATGTAGTCTTTAATGAAGCCAGCACGATAAGCATAAATACCAATATGGCGCGCAAAATCAGCAAGATTTAGCTTATCTCGGTCATCATTCATCATCGCATCACGATGATAAGGGATTGGCGAGCGCGAAAAATACAGTGCGTTGTTGTCTGCATCGTTAATGACTTTCACGCAATTGGGATTAAATATATCGTCAATCTCATCAATGCTGGTGCTCAAAGTCGCCATTGGCGCATCAGAATCAGCAAGTAGCATGGCAACTTGAGATACATTTTCGCTTGCCAATAAAGGCTCATCACCTTGCACGTTGACAACAATAGTGTCACTTTCAAGTTTTAACTGTTCAACAACCTCAGCTAAACGTTCTGTGCCTGATTGGTGATCTTCTCGTGTCATCAATACATTATCAGTAAACTTCTTTACTGCATCAAACACTGTTTGATGATCAGTCGCTACATAAACTTGTGATGCACCTGACGCAACTGCTTTTTCATACACATGTTGGATCATTGGTTTACCACAAATATCAGCAAGTGGTTTACCTGGTAAACGCGTCGATGCGTAGCGAGCTGGGATAACGACTACGAATTCCACTTATCAACCTCTTCTTGGCTTAATTCACGGGCTTCATTTTCTAAAAGCACCGGGATATCGTCTTTGATTGGGTACGCTAATTTCGCAGCAGTACTGATAAGCTCTTGATTCTCTTTATCAAGACGTAATTTACCTTTACACACTGGGCAAGCGATAATTTCAAGTAATTTTGTATCAAAGGCCATTGAGGATCCCTTTTTGTTTTAATAATAAATTAAGTTTTTCGATAACTGCTGCTGTTGGCTTTGCATCAACAGGTAAATAATACCAATTTGGTTTAGCAAAACTAAAGCATTTAACGGCATCTTTTTCTGTCATAAATACAGCGTCATCTGCAAAATCGCTAAAGTCATTTGCTTGGTAGGCATAATGATCACGAAAATGATGAGTCGATAGTAAGTTAATGCCTTGCTGCTCAAGACTTATTTCAAAGCGTTTGGGGTTACCAATAGCACTGACCGCATGGCCTTTATCTTGAACTGAATTGGCAAGTTCTGAATTACTTACGGTCCGAAATGGGCTTGATGCTAAATCATAGCGGCTTTGAGCGTTGCCACCATTTTCTATGACTAAATCAACCGATTTTAAGCGCGCTTTGGTTTCACGAAGTGGACCAGCAGGCATTAATAAACCGTTACCAAATTGGCGTTCACTATCAACAATACAGCATTCGATATCACGCGCCATTTTATAATGCTGCATGCCATCATCAGAAATAATGACATCGATATCATGTTGCTCTAACTTTTTTATACTAGCTTGTCGGTCAGGGCCAACCATTACAACACAACCTAGGCGGCGTTTAATAAGTACAGGTTCGTCACCTGCTTGCGTTGTCGTCGTTTGTTCTGTCACTAACAGTGGATACGAATCAGACTGACCACCGTAGCCACGACTGATCACAGCCACTTTTAAACCTTGCTGCTGTAAGTACTCAGCAAGCCAAATAACAAAGGGCGTTTTGCCGTTTCCACCCACACTAATGTTACCAACAACAATGACAGGAACATGCGCTTTAAAAGCCTTAAGTATATTTAGCTTATAAAACAAAGCACGAAGCGTTGAGATAAGCCAAAAAAGCACACTCAAAGGCAAGAGTAAAATGCTTAATAAACCTGGTTTTTTATACCAGCTTTTTTCAATAACACTCACTACTGCTCACCAAACTGCATCTTACATAACGCACTATAGGTACCGTCTTTTTCAAGTAGCTCGCCATGCGTGCCCTTTTCGATAACTTGACCATGGTCGATGACATAAATGCAATCACTGTTTTCTATTGTTGATAAACGGTGTGCTATCACAATCGATGTTTTTTCTTTCATTAAGCTATCAAGTGCTTGCTGGATCAGTTTTTCAGATTCAGTATCAAGCGCAGATGTCGCCTCATCGAGAATCAAAATAGGGGCATCTTTTAATATTGCACGAGCAATGGCTATTCGCTGACGTTGGCCGCCTGACAACATAACGCCATTTTCACCCACCATGGTATCTAAACCTTCTGGTAAGTCTTTAACAAACTCCCAAACATGGGCTTGCTTGGCAACGGCCATTAACTCCTCGTTTGTTAATTCGCGGTCGAGGCCATAGCAAATGTTATTCGTTATGGTGTCGTTAAATAAAACCACTTGCTGTGAAACGAGTGCAAATTGTTTACGTAAGTCTGTCAGTTTGTAATCAGCAATGTTGACACCATCAAGCAAAATTTCACTGTCACCTTCAAGCTCATAATAACGCGGCAATAAATTTGAGATGGTCGATTTACCTGAGCCAGAACGGCCAACCAATGCGATGCTTTCGCCGGCATTAATCGAAAGTGATAAATTCTTTAATACAGGCTCATCTTTCGTTGGGTATTTAAAGGTCACATTGTTTACTTCAATTTTCCCAGTTACTTTAGCAACGCTATAGGTGCCTGTGTCTTTTTCTACCTCTTCATCAAGTACCAAAAAGATACTTTGCGCTGCAGAGATACCACGTTGTAAATCGCTATTAACGTTTGAAAGTTGCTTAAGTGGACGCAGTAACATCATCATTGATGAAATTAGTAATACGAAGTCACCTGAACTGATGGTATCAATCATCGACGGCATAGAAACAACCCATAAAATCACGGCCATCGCGCTTGCTGCCAAAATTTGGATAACAGAAACGCTTAACGCTTTAGTTGCATCCATTTTAATGCGCTGCTGACGATTATGATTATTAATAGCCGAAAACTGCGTTATCTCTTGCTGTTGACCACCAAAGCCATGAATCACCTTGTGACCAGATAACATTTGCTCTGAGCTGCGAGTTACTTGGCCCATAGCAGATTGGATTTTTTTCGAAATCATACGAAAACGTTTCGATACAAAGGCAACAATCACAGCCACCAGCGGAATAATGACTAAAAATATCAGTGATAGCTTCCAACTGGTATAAAACATATTGAAAAGTAAGAAAACAACAAAGGCCCCTTCTCTTACAACAATTAACAGGGCTTTGGTAATGGCTTGTTGAACCTGCTCAGTATCAAAGGTGATTTTAGAGATTAAATCGCCATTTGAATTTTTATCATGAAAAGACACCGGCAGATGTAAAATATGTTCGAATAATTGTTGGCGCAACGTTCTTACAACTTGAGAGCCAACATAACTTAAACAGTACGACGACATATAGTTAAACATGCCACGACCTAATACCAATGCAATCACAACAAATGGTGCATAAGTTAAAACATCAGTGTTACGATCATTTAAACCTTCATCAATGAAGGGCTTCATTAAATTGATAAACAATGCATCCATGGCTGAATAGCCAATCATGCCTACAATGGCGAAAAACGCGATTAACTTATAATCACCCACATAACTGATTAATCGCTTATAGATTTGGGATGTAGTTTGATCCATAACACTCTCTTATTCATAGACTTCGACTATTGTAGCCTTTAGGGGGTAAAAACAAAACGTCAATCTTGTTCGAACCAATAACTTTCCTGCTCTCGCGCAAATTCTAAGCGATACGTATCTGAATAAAATTTTATGCGTATATGGCCATACTTTGCCGTCGATAACTGCTGTATATGGTGTTGGTTATAACGATTTACAACCTCTGGGTGAGGAAAGTGCCATTGCCCTTGGTAAGCAGATGAATGGATAACTACTTCAGGATTTACTGCATCAATAAATTCATAACTTGACGAGGTATTACTGCCATGATGGGGGCTTATTAAAATAGTCGCTCGTAATTCCACCTCCTCTTCAACAAGTTTAGCTTCTGCCGCTGCTGATATATCTCCAGTTAGTAAAAGTGAATAATTAAAACCTGTTACTTTTAATAAGCAAGATTGGTCATTGCGACTCGCTTTTTCTACCTTTGCTGTAAAACTTCTGATATTAAGCTCAGCAAGTTTG
The DNA here is from genome assembly GCF_016464105.1 of Pseudoalteromonas sp. bablab_jr010. Classification (NCBI taxonomy): domain Bacteria; kingdom Pseudomonadati; phylum Pseudomonadota; class Gammaproteobacteria; order Alteromonadales; family Pseudoalteromonadaceae; genus Pseudoalteromonas; species Pseudoalteromonas sp. bablab_jr010. The sequence goes on from NZ_JACDWV010000148.1 coordinate 224,499, forward strand.
ATGGTGGTTGTTTTGCACTTATTTAACAGCCCCTGAGGATGAAAAGTAGCTAAAGTGTGTTGATAGCCAGCCTCTTTCCAACTGGCTAAACCACCAGAGTGGTCGTTATCTAAGTGGCTTACTATGGTGGCAATCACAGATAGCTGCTGTTTATTGATGTTGTTAAGTAAAACGCGGTGTACATAATCATAACGGCCAAAATACTGTGGGCCTAAATCATAAATTATCGCTTTATTTTTACTGCTTACCATCACCATTAAGCCATGCCCGACATCAAACACATCCAACTGAAACTTTGCTTCTGGCTGTAATTTACTATCAACGGCATATATACAAACAGGAATTAAACACACATATTTATTAGGGCTAAAGTACAACAGCAGAAGTGTTATGTAACTGATGATCAATAATGAGAAATTAAACTCATTGAACGACAACCAACGCCAGTCATTAGGGATAGAAAGCAATAGTTGATAACTAAAATACAGGGCAATGTCGATAAGTGATAACAGACCTGAAATATCCAGTAGGCTAGAAATCAGACTATAAAAAATCAACAAAGGCAATAACAGCACACCGACCAAGGGCACAGCAATAAGGTTAATCAATAAACCTATCACGCTAGTACCTGAGAAGTAATATAAGGATAGCGGTAGTAAACCAACAAATAAAGCGCATTGAACTTGCAGTAGCTGTACAAATCGCTTTAAAAAACTAAGTGACAAATTAATTGTTTTTTTAGTCAGTAGAAAGATGACCGTAACGGCCAAAAAACTGAAATAGAGCCCAGGATTCAACAGCGTAAATGGGTCTATAAACAACACCACACTCAAGGCGTACAAAATTGAACGCCAACGCACTGGGTTTTTTCCTAAGTTATAGATTACAAGGTAGCAGCCTAACATTAGCAGCGCCCGGCTTGCAGAAACTATAAAATCACTTAAGTAAACATAAACGAGCGAGCAACTGAACCCTATTACAACAAATAGCTTATTTAATTGAATTGATTGGCTTACACGAAAGTGACTCACTCTTAACAGCCACTTACTACTATAAAAACCGACTGCGAAGATAAGTCCGATATGAAGACCCGAAATAGCAAGTAGATGAGACAATCCTAATTCACGCAAATGCTTTCTATCTTCATAACCTATTTTACTTTTGTCACCGGTTAAAAGCGCATAATAAAGCCATTGTAATCGTGTGTTTGCCGTAATTTTATCAATATAAGTGCGGTAACTAACACGCAGGGAGTCATATTGATGATGATTTAAATAGCTTATCTCTCCTACGCTTCGGCCTTTATAAAATACTCGCTCAAGTAATGCTTGCCGTTCTCTACTAAAACTGTAGAAATTTATTACTGATCGATAAGGTTTAAGTTTGAGTACTGCGCTTAATTCATCTCCACTAGTAACCGGTTTATCTGAAGTAATGCTGAGCATTGCATTAGGAGCAGGTCGGATGCTTGTAGGGCAAGATTCAATATGTTTCAGACTTGCTTTAATGTAGTAAGGGCTTTGTTCACTGTATGTTTCAACTACCTCAAATCGAACTAATCGGCTTTGTTGATAATCGATTTGACAGTCAGAGATTGAGTAAAAGACGAAGTAATGAAAAATCACTACCAAAATAGCGCAAATAAACCCTGACAATAGAGTTAAAAAAGGCTTAAAATAGGCACCTGCTAGCAATACAGCAAAACTCATTATATAAAACGCCGCAGTGTCAAATGTATATAGGGTGAAAAAACAGCCTATGACAAAGCCGCTGCATAACCAAATAGATGTAAATGGTTGCTTTAAATGGCTAAGAAAACGATCCAACGCTTTTTACCAGATCATAACAAGGTAAAAGAACACAAGTATTTAAGAATTTTTGGTCGTTTATTGCATGATGCCAATTTATGGCACTTAAATAGACGCTCAGCACGTGGTGCATTTGCGGTTGGTTTATTTTTTGCGTTCATCCCTGTTCCTTTTCAAATGGTTCTTGCAGCCGCCCTGGCTATTCCATTTCGAGTAAATTTACCGATTTCTGTTGCAACCGTGTGGATCACGAACCCACTAACCATGCCTCCTATTTTCTATTGTTCATATATTGTAGGCACGATTGCCCTTGCTCAGCCACAACAGCACTTCCAATTTGAACCAAGCTGGCAATGGTTTATAGATAGCCTTACAACAATTGGCCCAGCCTTTTTAGTTGGCTCACTTATTTGTGCTACTGCTGCTGCTATCATCGGTTATTTTGCTACCGACATGCTTTGGAAACGCTCAGTCCGAAAAGCATGGATACATCGCCATAAAAAATAACTGATTTCAGTATAGACAAAAAACCCAGCTTAAAGCTGGGTTTTTAATATTGATTAGTAAGTCTCGATTACGAAACGATTACTTTTTAAAGAAGCGACGTGCAGCTGCAAATGGTAATAGCAATAAAGCATACCATGGGAAGCTTGCTGATTGACGCTCGTATTGTTCAATCTCTTCTGCAGGACATTCTTCAACACTGCCATCAATTGGTGTTAACTTAACAGCAACAGCAATACTTTCATATTCGATATTGCCATCAACATCAACTACAACATTACCGAATGAATCTGTCTTTTCAACAGTTTTAGTCGCAACACCAAAGATTTCATTATTGTTGTTAATTGATTTCGCTTCAGCAACCGTATATTTAAAGCGAGTCTCACCATCTTCTTCATAACAAGGTAACAAGTCATTGAGATTAACTATAGAATCATCACCCACCGTATAAATAAAGCCTTCTCTACGACGAGTAGTGGTGTTATAGATATCTGTTTCACCTTCACCAACAATAATACCGTTATCATTAATATCGTTTGCAACTGAGCTAGAACTAGAGAAATAATCGGATGGGAAAACTACACTATCGCTTTTTTTATCATAATAAAAAAACTTAGTGCGTGTTGCTGTGTCAATTCTTTTAGCAGCATAACCAACAATAATATCATTATTATTTACAGCTAAAGCTTGTCCCGAAGTCCAATCATCGTCTTGGTCTATAAACTGTTTTACTTCACCATTTTCAAAGATAACTGGCATTGTAATTCTAGTATCGGTGTCTTTGTAACGAACATCTGATGTACCCACAATTAAACCTGAGTCGTTCAGAGTTATTGCGTTGCTACGAAAAGCGAAATCTTCATCATCTTCTGGTGTTAAACCTAAACCATACAATTCTGTATTAGTGATGTTTAAAGAGCTATCTAACGTCCACTTAACAGCACGCTTGTTAAAAATACCCGCCGTATAGCTTCGATTGTATGTTTCGACACAGTCTGAGACTGGTTCATCTTCACCATCACAGTTATCAGTAATATCATCGAGAGGATCAACTGCGATATCAATTGAAACACTACCTACAACCTCATAGCCGTTAGTTGTTTTGATAATATCATTTGCTGTACTAATACCGCCGTACTCGTCGAACTCTGGTGCAAGTTCAACTTTTACACCGTCTTCTGTAATTACAATAGCACGACTAATAAAATCTCTTAAGAAATGTGTTTCCTCTTCATCTTCATCAGTTTGTGTAAACGATGTTTTTTCATATGGGGCACTCCCCCAACCAACCATAACACCATCATCACTAACTGCATTTAGGATGTTCGTAGTTGAACGCGTTAAGCCATCATAATCTAGTGATTGCTCATCGAATAATACCTGTTCCGAAACACCCTCGGAGCCGTATATCGTCGCAGCTACACTTGATAGTTTCTGATACTCTGAATTAGTTAAACGGTTAGATTGAGTGTCTGTAATAAAATCAATCATAAACTGATGGGCATCAGCATTGGTATTCACTGCATCATTATTTTCAATATCATCTAATGTAAAAGTAATCTCTTTGTCTATTGATTCAAAATATGATTCACGAGCATCATAGGCATTTTTGATAGCAGAGTCTGTAAAATCAATATATGAGATATCAATTGGTAACCTATAAAGAGAATTGGCTATACCTATAATATGACCATTCTCACTGACATCTGTTACGTAATTATGTTTTGCTCCGTCTAGCCCACCTAATTCTTCTAATTTATAGGTTGCGCTCATCGCTGAGGTACTTAGGGTGGCTAAAATACTGGCAGCGAGTAATTTGTATTTCATTTTAATCCTTACTACTGATTCTTTAAATCTTCGAGTTCTTCCCAGCGCTCAAAAGCGACTTCAAGCTCAGACTCTAACTCGGCTAAATGGTTCAATGCTTCTGTTGTAATTGCAGCATCTTGCTTAAAAAAGTCAGGGTCATTAACCACAACTTGCTGAGCGTCTAACGCTTTTTCAAGTTGTTCCACTTTACTGGGTAATTCTTCTAATTCAAGTTTTAATTTGTAAGAGAGTTTATTACTTTTCTTTGGTGTTTTATCTTGGCTAACAACGGCCGGCTTTTCTTGCTTAATTTGTTGCTGTTGTTGTTTTTCTTGCTCAGCTAAATGAGCGGCATACGCTTCATAGTCGCTATAACCACCAACAATGTCGGTTATCTTGCCGTTACCTTCAAATGCCCATACAGAATTACAGGTATTATCAATAAATTCACGGTCATGGCTTACAATCAGCACGGTGCCCTGATATTGGTTGATGATCTCTTCTAAGAGCTCTAAAGTTTCAATATCGAGGTCATTGGTTGGCTCATCGAGAACAATAATGTTAGATGGCTTTAAAAATAACTTTGCTAATAATAAGCGGTTTTTCTCACCACCTGATAGCGCTTTTACTGGCGTACGCGCTCTTGCCGGTGGAAATAAGAAGTCTTGTAAGTAACCAAGCACATGACGTGAGCGCCCGCCCATCATCACTTCTTGCTTACCTTCAGCTACGTTATCTTGTACTGTGGCTTCTTCATCAAGCTTTTGACGATACTGATCAAAATAAGCAAACTCTAAATTAACACCTTGCTTAACACTGCCGCTATCTGGTGTTAAGTCACCAAATAAAATTTTAAGCAGTGTTGTTTTGCCAATACCATTGGGCCCGACAAGGCCAACACGATCGCCACGCATAACAAGGGTCGAGAAATCCTTCGCGATCACTTTATCTTTAAATGCATGACAGATGTTTTTCGCTTCGAATACTAATTTACCTGAACGCTCCGCTGTTTCAATATTGAAATCGGTTTTACCGACCTGATCAACACGCTGCTTACGCTCTTTACGTAACTCTTTTAAAGCGCGCACACGGCCTTCATTACGCGTTCTACGTGCTTTAATACCTTGGCGGATCCAGGCTTCTTCTTCTGCTAAGCGTTTATCAAATAGTGCGTTTTGTGTTTCTTCTACTTTTAAATCATGCGCTTTTTGCTCAAGGTACGTCGCGTAATCGCCAGGGTACGAAACCAGCTTACCACGGTCTAAATCAAGAATACGGGTTGCAACTGCTCGAATGAATGCACGGTCGTGAGAAATAAAAACGATACCGCCTTTAAACTCTTTTAAAAACTGCTCAAGCCAAATAACACTACTCATATCTAAGTGGTTGGTAGGCTCATCAAGTAGCAGTAAATCGGGTTCACTAACCAAGGCTCGTGCAAGGGCAACTTTACGTAGCCAACCACCCGATAATGATTCAAGCTTGGCTTCTGGATCTAGCTCTAAGCGAGATAAAACGAGCTGTATACGGGTATCAAAACGCCAGCCATCAACAGTTTCTAATTGATTAGATAAACGCTCTAATTTGTTAAGCAATTTATCGTTATAATCTGTTTGCATTTGATTACTAACTTGGTGATATTCTATCAGTAAGTTAGCGATGTCAGGCATACCCTGCGCTACATAATCAAATACTGAGCCTGCCGCCCCTTTTGGTGGATCTTGCTCTAAACGAGAAATGCGAATACCGCCTAATTGGTTGATTTCGCCATCATCCAATGTCACTTGGCCATCAAGCACTTTTAGTAGTGTTGATTTGCCAGCACCGTTTCGACCAACGATACAAACACGCTCTCCTGACTCAATAACGGCATCGGCATCATCTAGTAGCGGATGCGTACCATAAGCGAGTTGAGCTTTGGCTATTCTGATTAAATCCATCGTGATTACTACTCTTATTCTTTATTATCAGCAATAAATTGCGCTAATTGCTCAGCATCAAAAGGCCAAAATAATTTCTCGCCTTGATGAGATTCCACAACCGGAATACTGGTTTGGTAAAGTTCAATCAGCTGTTCACTGTCCATAATGTCTTTTGCTACAAACGAAGCGTTTGCAGCAATTAATAATTCATCGGCCATTTCACACAGATGACAGCCATCAGTGTGGTACAGGGTAAAATTAGCCATGAGTAATAAGCCAGCTATTATGAATTTGCTTATTACGTTTAAAATCTGGTGATAAAGTCTTGTCAGAAATGTTTTCTGCTTTTAAACCCAGACCCATTAGCCCTACTTCATCCATGTTAAAGCCACGCTTATTGTTTGAGAATATAAGCGTACCGTTCGGGCTTAAAATCTTCTTAACCCAGGTAAGAAGTTTGATGTGGTCGCGCTGAACATCAAACGCATCTTTCATACGTTTTGAGTTTGAGAACGTCGGTGGATCTAAGAAAATTAAATCATATTGGCCTTGTGCATACTCAAGCCACTTCAAGCAATCTGCTTGCTCAAAACGATAGCGTGTATTACTGATATCATTCAGGGCAAAGTTTTCTTGCGCCCACTTTAAGTAGGTTTTTGACATATCAACGGTGGTAATGGCTTTAGCACCACCCACAGCAGCATGCACAGATGCACTGCCCGTATAAGCAAACAAGTTTAAGAAACGTTTACCTTGTGCGTTTTGTTGGATATAACGACGAGCTAAACGGTGATCTAAGAACAAACCAGTGTCTAGATAATCAAATAGATTTACTTTGAATTTAGCGCCAAACTCTTCAACGACTTGCGTACGATTTTGTTTTGCTACCTTGGTATATTGTTCTTCACCTTTTTGTTTTTTACGAACTTTAACTGCGATATTTTCTGGTGCGATATTTAACTGCTCTGCAGTCAGGCTGATCACATCTTGCAAACGTTTTTGAGCCGTATTATCGTCGATTTCTTTCGGTGCAGCATATTCAAAAATAACCGCTGAATCATCGTATACATCAACAGCTACGTTATATTCTGGAATATCCGCATCATAAACACGGTAGCAGCTCACTTCATTTTGCTTTAACCAGTTCTTTAAATTTTGCTTATTTTTCTTTAAACGGTTTGCAAAGGCGGTTGAACCTTCAAAGTTAAGAGCTGGCTTATCTTCTTTGCTAAGTTCTACTTGTTTATCGTCTAGTTGGTAAAGATTTAATACAACATCTAACGGGCCATTTTTAAACTTATAGCGTTTTAACTTAACTAACTTTAATAACTTAAATAAGCTTTCGTCAGTGCCAAGTAAAGCAAGTTTCCAATGATTAAAGTGCTTTTTGAAGCCAACACCTAAGCTACGGTGTAAGTTAACCAGCTCAGCCATTGAGCCTAAACGTTCACCATAAGGTAAGTTTGAAATCACCACACCAGGTAGTTTCGCAACGGAGGTTAACTTAGTGGCATCGCTTTGTTTAAACTTAATCACATTAGCAAGGTCTGCACGCTCTGCGTTTTCTTGCGCTTTTGCAATCACACTTCCGTCAATATCATGGCCAATAAGCCAAAGTTTAGGATCTGTAATTTGTGCAGTTAGTTCTGCTTTTAATTCTTTGTACTTTTGAATACGGAAACTAGGCAGGCGCTCAAAGGCAAAACCTTCACGGAATAAGCCCGGTGCTTCATTGCGAGCCATGCTTGCGGCTTCAATTAAAATGGTACCCGAACCACAACATGGATCGAATAAAGGTTGTTGCACGTTTTCAAGCCAACCACTTCTTTTTACAAGAGCAGCAGCTAAATGCTCCTTAATCGGCGCTTTACCTTGATCTTGACGATAACCACGCTCAGATAAACGCGGGCCAGAATAATCGATATAAAGCGCAACACCTTGACGGTTCAATCTTGCTACAACTCGAACGTTGGCATTGTATTTATCAACATCTGGACGTTGTTCGAATAAATCCGCGAAGTAATCAACAATCGCATCTTTTACAACTAGACCTGAAAATTGCGTATTTTTTAAATCGTTATTTGTACCACTAAAATCAACAGCAAAGGTTTGCTTAGGGCCAAACCACTCCTGCCAAGGCTGTAAGCGTGCAAATTGATAAAGGCTGTCTTTGTCTTTTACGCCTTCTTTTTCTTCTATCAGCATCATGATACGAGTCGCAAAACGGCTCGATAAACAAATCTTTTGTGCTAATAAGCTATCTGCTTCAAAACGTACAGAGCCCACGGTTTGTTTTGAGACTTCGGCACCGAGTGCTGTAAGCTCATCAACAAGTAAATTTTCTATTCCGATAGAAGTAAGTGCGATAAATTGCAAAGTAAAAACCCTTAAATGCTAATTGCGCAGGATTATAGCATAGCTTGGCGAACAAAAACGCCAACATTTGCAGGGATATTAGCTGGATTTTTACTTAGCCCACTAGGTTACAAATCTCGCGCCGCGATTAAATCGCCCCTAGAGTGAACAAATTTTAATTCACAAAGGTCAACACGCCCTAGGCTGATTTGAACTGTTTTTGTTGAATATAAACAGGATGGATACGGTTATTTAAAACCTTAATAGCTTCAAACTGTTCAAGAGAAAGGTTTTCGTCTAATTGAAAGTGTTGGCTTAGGTTAATACACACTGAGGCTTCGCTCGAGTGGTCAACAATTAAAAACTCACCTTCTTGTGCCTGCGAGCACAATTTAACCACTGCTTCAACACTTGGCTGGCTGCCATGATACTCATGAAAGAACCAACTTTTTGCAAGTACAGGCTTTAAATGAAATTTGACCGCAGTGGCATTTAGCGCGATTTGGCAAAGCTGTGCAGGGTTCCACAGTGAGAATGTTTCGAGGTATTGATAAACTTGCTGATAAAATGCAGCATCTTCAAGGCTAAAGTTTGGCTCTTGTAAAACAGCATCAGTAAGTTGGCGAAGTTTGTAAGGCGTGCACAGTTGCATATCTTGGTCAAGGTCAACCAAAAGACGATTATTTTTCGCACAAGCAAGCCATTTCCATTGCTTAGATGCTTGTAACATGTCTCCTCCCTAACGAATAAATACTGTGCGCTTAATCATAAATTATAACTAAAGCAGACCATTAATAAAATGATTTCTTAGAACATTTTATTAATGATCAATTGCTTAGATAACTGATCCTTATAAGCTATTTAGGATCGTTTTTACCAATTCTGGGCCTTTATAAATGAATCCAGTGTAAACTTGTACAAGGTCTGCACCAGCTGCAAATTTCTCTTTTGCAGAATCCGCATCATCAATACCACCCACACCAATGATAGGTAGTTTACCTTCGGTTAAACGCTTAAGCTCACTAACCACGTGGGTTGAACGCTGACGAACTGGTTGGCCAGATAAACCGCCCGCTTCGTTTGCGTATTGTTGACCTTGTACCATCGCGCGCTCAAGCGTGGTATTTGTAGCAATAACACCATCGATCTTATTGTTGATCAATGACTCACTAACTTGGCCAATTTGTACTTCATCAAGATCAGGGGCGATCTTAACTAGCATAGGTACTTGTTTGTTATGTTTAGCAACTAGATCAAGTTGTTCATTCTTTAAGCTTTGCAATAAGTCATCAAGCGCTTCACCATATTGTAAGTCACGAAGACCCGGGGTATTCGGTGAAGAAATATTTACTGTGATATACGATGCATGCTCAAATACTTTACGCATACAGTGAATGTAATCATCTTTACCCTGCTCGTTTGGTGTATCTTTATTTTTACCAATATTAATACCTAGAATACCGTCGTATTTCGCTGCTTTAACATTGTTAACTAGGTTATCAACGCCCTTATTGTTAAAGCCCATGCGGTTAATAATCGCATTTGATTCAGGTAAGCGGAAAATACGTGGCTTGTCATTACCCGCTTGAGCACGTGGTGTAACAGTACCTACTTCAACAAAACCAAAACCCATTTGCGAAAATGCATCAATACACTCGGCATTTTTATCTAAGCCTGCCGCTAAACCTACTGGGTTTTTAAACTCTAAACCTAAAAAGTTAACGGGTTTATTAGGGACAGATTGAGACCACGCAGCACTCAATGGCGTATGAGCAAATCGGCGTAAATTATTAAGTGCAAATTCATGAGCCCACTCCGCATCACGGGTAAACATAAAACGGCGAGCTAGATCATAAAACATGGTTTGTTCCTTAGGTAAAAATAAACAAGGTAGCCGTTTATAAACGGACCATTGCAAATTAAGGGCAAAAAAATACCCCAGCGAGCTGGGGTATGTATTTTAACGACTTTTCACTTATTTGGAAGTGTCACAGTTGTGGCTTAACAACATTAGTTCACGAAGTGCCACTGAGAACTTCGCAAAATCATGGCTTTGCGATGTTTTGAACTCAGATAGCATCTGCTTCCAACGTTGTAATAGTAGATCTTGGTTATCCATCCACTCATCAATTTGTGCATCAATGTCTTTGCTGTCTGCAGCAAAGCTATTAAGTACCACAGCTGATAATGTGCGTTGTTGCCAATCCAACTCTTCACGGTATGAAGCACGAGCAAGTGCTTGCCAGTGGTTTGCAACTGGTTGGTTGGTGATTTGGTCAAGGAACCAATGTAAGCCCATACGCGCACCAAGCTTAAAGTAGGTATTAGAAACCATATCAATACTACGCTCTGAATTATCTGCGATTTCAGCTAAGTCCATTACAGAGAATAGGCTTGATAGTGACACAATACGTGTTGCAAGTGCTTTTGGTACATTGCTGTCAATTAGCTTCTCAGCCGCTTTAACTAGGCGATCGCTTTCTTTTTCAACCATGTAGCTGTTTAAGTTTTCACTTAAATCAGCAAATGTTGGTGCAAAGAATTCAATTGCTTGCTCAATCGTTTGAGCTTTATTGCGATGACGTAAGAACCAACGTGTTGCACGACGAACCGTACGACGTAATTGATATAGCATTTCTGTTTGTACAGCTGCTGGGATCTTATTATCAAGTGCAACAATTGATGACCATGTTTCTGGCATCTGGAACACTTCTTTTGCAATTGAGTAGCAAAGTGCGATTTCAGCTTCGTTAGCACCTGTTTCTTCGTGCATACGAATCATGAAGTTAAGACCCATATCGTTAACGATGTTATTTGCAAGTTTCGTTGCGATAATCTCTTTACGAAGTGGGTGGTTATCCATTGCATCGTTGAACTTCTCACGAAGTGGCACTGGGAACGACTTAACTAATAACTGACGGTAATAAGGGTTTTCAGTGATTTCATCAACCACTAGAGACTCTTTTAATACCATCTTCGCGTAAGAAACAAGTACAGAAAGCTCTGGACGAGTTAAATCTTTACCCGCTGCTGCGCGCTCTGCAAGTTCTTCATCCGTTGGGATGAACTCGATTGCACGGTTAAGCTTGCCATCTTTTTCAAGGGCATGGATGAAACGTACTTTTTCTTTAAGCGTTGACGTACCTTTTGATTGAGTAATCGATAAGGTATGCGTTTGACGGTAACAGTCTTTTAATACTAACTCAGACACTTCATCTGTCATTGAATAAAGTAACTCATCACGCTGTTTACGTGTTAAGTCACCTTCAGCAACTAGGCCATTAAGTAAGATTTTGATGTTTACTTCGTTATCTGAACACGCAACACCACCTACGTTATCGATGAAGTCAGTGTTAACACGACCGCCTTTAGCCGCAAATTCGATACGACCTAATTGAGTTGCACCTAAGTTACCGCCCTCACCTAAGATCTTCGCACCAAGCTCAGAACCGTTAATACGTAGCGCATCATTCGCGCGGTCACCCACATCAGCATCAGTCTCTTTAGAGTTCTTGATGTAAGTACCGATACCACCATTCCAAAGTAAATCAAACTCCATCATTAGAGCCGCTTTGATTAACTCGTTAGGTGTCATGCTTGCTTTCTTAGTGCCAAGCATTTTCTTCATTTCTGGGCTTAAGCTAATTGATTTAGCCGCACGAGAGAAAATGCCACCACCTTGTGAAATAAGGTCTTTGTTGTAATCTTCCCAAGAAGAACGCGGTAGATTAAATAAACGCTCACGCTCTGGGTAAGATGTCGCTGCATCTGGGTTTGGATCAACAAAGATATGCATGTGGTTAAACGCTACTTGTAAGCGAATGTGCTTAGAAAGCAACATACCATTACCAAATACGTCACCCGCCATATCGCCGATTGCTACAACAGTGAAATCAGTTGTTTGACAGTCAATATCCATTTCACGGAAATGACGTTTAACAGATTCCCACGCACCTTTAGCAGTGATACCCATTTTCTTGTGGTCGTAACCTACTGAGCCACCTGATGCGAATGCATCACCTAGCCAGAAGTTATATTCATTTGCGATGCCGTTTGCGATATCAGAGAAAGTCGCAGTACCCTTATCGGCAGCAACAACTAAGTACGGGTCATCTTCATCATGACGAACAACATCAACTGGTGGCACAATCTCACCACGTTCAATGTTATCTGTGATATCTAATAAACCACGGATGAAAATCTTGTAGCACTCTTGGCCTTCTTTGAAGAATGCTTCACGGTCTGTCGGTAGCTGTTTACATACGAAGCCACCTTTCGAACCGACTGGCACGATAACCGTATTTTTAACTTGTTGCGCTTTAACAAGACCCAGTACTTCAGTACGGAAGTCTTCACGACGGTCTGACCAACGTAAACCACCACGAGCAACTTTACCACCACGTAAATGCACACCTTCAACGCGCGGCGAGTATACAAAGATCTCAAACGCAGGCAGTGGTAATGGCATTTCAGGGATCATAGAAGGCTGAACCTTGAACGATACATATGACTTAAATTGGCCATCCGCTTCTTTTTGGAAGAAGTTCGTTCTAAGAGTTGCATTGATCATATCAACGTATAAACGAATGATACGGTCATCATCTAGGTTTGCTACGTTTTCAAGCTCAAGATTAACTTGTGCAACTAGCTTCTCAAGTGTCTTTTCACTACCTGGGTTCTTAACTGAGAACTTTTTAGTGAATAAGTTAACGATTTGCGATGCAATGTGTGGGTAATTTGCAAATGTGCTTTCGATGTAAGTTTGCGAGAAAGTTACACCAATTTGACGCATGTATTTAGCGTAGGCACGAAGAATAGACGCTTCACGACCTGTTAAGCCACCCATTAATACTAAACGGTTGAAACCATCGTTTTCTAAACGGTTATTCCACACGTTCGTTAACGCTGCACGGAAACGCGCTGACACTTTATCAAAATCAGCAATGCCCTTGTTGTCAATTAGCATGGTGAAATCCATGATCCAATTAACTTTACCGTCAGTCGTTTTCACTGAGTAAGGTGTTTCACCAACTACGCGTAAACCAAAGTTTTCTAACATTGGCATAACGTCAGACAGGTGGATTGGCTCATCTTTATGGAATAAGCTTAAACGAACAACATTAGTGTTTGCTTCTTCTTGTGGACGGTAGAACAACATTTCTAGTTTGTTCTCGTCATTCAGAAGTTCTAGCTTTTCAATATCAACAACCGCTGCACTTGGTAAAACCTGATCTTTATACGCACTTGCAAACGCTTGTGCATATTTACGGTTTAATTCTTTACCGCGTGCTTCACCTGCGCTTTCAAGTAGTGCAGATTGGAGTCTATCTTCCCAAGTACGGGCTGCTTCAATTAGGTTGTTTTCGATGTCTTTCACGTTATATTCAATATTATTGTCAGTCACACGCACCGTGTAATGTGTACGGGCTAATGTTGACTCAGAGAAGAAAGTAGTAAATTCGACTTTATCGTCAGAATTAAATGCATTGGCTAAGATACGTTGCGTTTCACGACGTAGTGCTGTGTTATAGCGTTCACGCGGTACATAAACCATGCAAGAGAAGAAACGGCCATATGCGTCTTTACGCACAAAAATACGGCACATATCACGCTCTTGTACTTGTAATACGCCCATGGCAACTTCAAGTAGTTCAGCTTCACGTGCTTGCACAAGTTCATCACGTGGATACGTTTCTAAAATATTTAATACCGCTTTGTATGCATGGGTGCCTTTTGCAAAGTCACACATTTCCATAATGCGGTTAATCTTACTTTTCAGTACAGGTACATCAGCGGCGCTGTTGTTGTAAAAGCTTGATGAGAATAAACCAAGGAAGCGGTCTTCACCAATTACATTGCCCTCATCATCAAAACGCTTAATACCTACATAATCGATATACGCTGGACGATGTACACGAGACACTGAATTTGTTTTCGTTAAAATTAATAAGTTACTGCTACGCGCTTCTTGGCGCGCTACTTCAGGTAACTCAGAAAGTAAACGGCTATGCTCTTCGTCTGTGTTTTTCATCAGACCAAGGCTAGTACCTTTTTTACCTTTTAACTGGTAATCACCCTGCACTGGCGAAAGTTCATACTCACGGTAACCCATTAGCGTAAAGTTATCTTTAGCTAACCAGTCTAAAAACTCTACCGTTTCTGCAACTTCGCTTTCGTTATTGTTATGGTGGCGTTTAGGTAAGTCTTTCGTTACCGCAATAAGCTTTTCACGAATTGGCTGCCAATCTTCTACAGCGATAGATACGTCAACTAACACAGACTCAAGTTCTTTTTTGAAAGACTCAATTACTTTTGCATCTGTTTGACGATCAATCTCGATAAAGAACACAGTTTTTGTCGACGTTGATTCTTGCTCTGCTTTTAAGCTTGAAATACCGGTGATTTTAGCATTTTTATCACGTTGGATTTTCAGCGGAGAGTGAAGTAATAAGTGAGAAGCGATGTTTGCGCGGGTCATGGCCATACGCACAGAATCAACGAGGAAAGGCATGTCTTTCGCGATGATTTCAACAATGGTGTGCGATGACTGCCAGCCATCTTTTGCCACTTCAGGATTGAAAACACGGACAACCGCGTCATCAGAATTATTTTTTTCTAGCGAGTTCCATAGGCTTAGTGCAGCGCCATATAAGTCACTATCGTTGCGATGAGCCAAATCCTCTTTAGACATATTGCTGTACAAGGCTTTGGCGAATTTCTCAACGAGTAACACATTATCAGCGTGAACTTTTTTCTGGATCAGCTTACAGACATTATCTAAGATAACCGAGGCTTGCCCTTCATTTCGTGTCATTGTATGTTCCTTAATCTATACTACTTATCGATTAGTAGAATATTTGTACAGCCATTTATTAGCGTGGAGTCAGGTAAATTCTAACTCTTTTACAGCTAATAAACAGCCTTTTCGATGAAATCATTTTAAGCTTTTCAGCTATTTGGTCATCTATTCACAAAATATAGATATAAATGGCCATTACTGGCCATATCGGAGCACAATTATTCACATTATTTTTTCTGGTCAGTCCAGAGGAAGCTACCAATTGCAGGTAAAAGTAGTACTGCACCCAACATGTTAACCAAAAACATGAAGGTTAAAAGAATACCCATATCCACTTGGAACTTCAGATCAGAGAAAATCCATGTGCTAACACCAATGGCTAAGGTAATACCTGTGAACAGCACTGCACTACCTCGCTCTGCTAATGCATTACGATAAGCGACTTCCAGTGCCACACCTTGTTTTAGCTGCCCCATCATTGATGAAAGTATGTAAATCCCGTAATCGACACCAATACCAACACCTAAAGCGATAACTGGTAATGTCGACACTGTTAAACCTATTTCAAGTTGTACCATCAACGCTTGTGCTAAGGTTGATACGATGTACAGAGGTAATACAACCGCGACCGTTGCCTTCACACTTCTAAAGCTAATTAAGCATAGCAGGATTACGGCGCCGTAAACGTAAAGCATCATAGGTAGCTGTGCAGCTGATACCGATTCGTTCGTTGCGGCCATAACACCGACAGGGCCTGACGCTAGCTTAAACTTTAATTCATCGGTTTCTTCTGCCTTAGCAAACTCTTTAACTTTCGCTACCACATGATCAATCGTTTCTGCTTTGTGGTCATTTAAGAAAATAATCACTGGCATTACTGAGCAGTTACCATCGAGTAAACCTGAGCTTGTTTCAACCCGTGAAGTAGCTTGCACTAAACTTGCCGTATTGCGCGGCAGGCTTTGCCATTTTAAGTTCCCTTCGTTAAAGCCGGCATTAACTGACTGTGCAACTGAGCTTAAGCTCACAGCCGATTGTACCCCGGCAACGTTTTCCATCTGCCATTGGAAACGACTAATACGCTCCATAACATCATGCTCCGTACACGCAGCAGGATACGCTTCTACAATCACTTTTAGGATATCTGAAGAAATAGTGTATTTATCAGAAATCAAAAAGGTGTCTTGGTTATAGCGGGCATCTTGGTGCAAAGATGGCGCACCAGCATGTAAGTCACCAATACGCATTTTGTCAGCTTGCCAGTATCCCACTGCAAATAACACAGCCGTAAAGGCGATAATAAAACCCGCCGTTTTACGGTCTGTCGCTTTTACTAATAGCTCGCGTAACTTGTCTAGTAGATTTGGTTTGTCTGTGTGAGTACCTGCTTGAATATGCACAGAGCCTTCAAAGCGCATGTACGATGCCCATACAGGTAATAAAATTAAATTAGTGAAAATAATTACCGCTACACCCAAACTTGCTGTGATAGCAAGTTCACGAATAATACCAATATCAATGGTGAGTAAAGTTAAAAAACCAATTGTGTCTGATAGCAGTGCAATACCACCCGGGATCAGAAGTGCTCTAAAGCTTGCCTGACAGCAAACCCGAGTTGAACTACCCGTAGACACTTTTTTGCCGATGTCATTGATCATTTGCACGCCATGGCTTACACCAATCGCAAACACTAAAAACGGCACTAAAATTGACATAGGATCTAAACCGAAGCCTAAGCTTGAAAGCAAGCCTAACTGCCAAACAACGGCAATGATTGAACAGGCAATCGGTAAAATTGTCAGTTTTAAAGAGTGGCAGAACAGCCAAACCATCACAAATGTGAAAGCAATGGCAATAGCAAAGAATAGCAGTACGCCCTTAGCGCCCTCTGCGACATCCCCTGCCATTTTGGCAAAACCGATAATATGAATACTAACCTTGTCCGTACTGAGCGGTTCACGAACTTGCGTTTCTAGCTTTTCTGCAAATGCTAAAGTGTCGAGTTTTTCTTGCGTTTGTGGATCAGTCTCAAGTAGCTGAGCGGTTACCATTGCACACGAATAGTCACTGGCAATCATACGGCCAACGACTTTTGCTTTTTCGATGTTTTCTTTTACAACCGCAAGACCACGTTTATCAGCAGTGAAGTTTGCCGGAATAATTGGACCGCCAGCAAAACCATCTTCAACTACTTCAACAAAACGCGCACTCGGTGCAAAGATTGAATTAACTAACGGGCGATTTACACCTGGAATAAAGTAAAGCTGATCATGAACTGCTTTAAGTTGGGTGAAAAATTCCTCATTAAAAATATCACCATCTGCATCACAGACTGAAATTAAAATGCTGTTAGCTCCGCCAAACTGTTTTTCATGTTTGGTGTAAACTTTCATGTAGTCATGATTAAGCGGAATATTTTTATTAAACGACGCGTCTAATTGAATTTGTGTTGCTTTGAATAATAAGAAACAAGTGATCAAAGCAAAGGAAATAATTGCGAATAAGCGATGACGAAACACCGCTCTTTCTAAAATATCTAAAAAACCACGCATTACGGATTCAACTCCTTCACTTTAATGCCATTTTCTGAAGCCATAATTAGTTTGTCTTGAAACACAACACCATCAAGTAACGATTTACCATCGGCCATTTGTTGTTCTGATAATTGGCCATCCTCAATTTGGAATATCACCCCGCTATTGGCAAATAATAACCACTGGTTGTTGTATTTAATCGCGCTATTTACGGTTGCATAATTGTCGTGTGGTATTTGTTGCCACTGTTCGCTGCCTGCTTGGCGAGTGAAAATGTTGCCTCGAAGGCCTGCAACTAGGTCTTCCCCACCTTGATCCGCAGTTGACGCAAACGTAAAGAAAGAGCCCATATATATCTCCTCAAGACGCTGCCAGGTTTGACCATTGTCGACACTTTGTGCCATTAAACCCATTTCACCGGCTAGAAATAGACTCTCATCGGTTTTAACGATGCGATTAAAGTGCGGCAGTATTGAAGCAGTTTCAATTTCATAGCCTTCTGGGTCACTGTCTTTTAAATCATTGAGGTATTCACGGTCTTCTTCAAATAACAGGCTATCTAAAAAACGTTTCTGCCAAGTTTGGCCACCATCGTTAGTTTCATAAAACATTCCATATGCACCGACTGCATACCCTTGTTTGTCTGTAGTAAATAAAATGTCTAAACATGGCTTATCCATGTTTGGTAATGATTGCTGTAATTGCCACGTTTTACCTGCATCTACGGTATTGATGATGGTAGCATCATGGCCGCATGCCCAACCTAAATCGCTATTATAAAAATCAACGGCTGTTAGCAGCACTTGAGTAGGCACACTGGCTTGTTGCCAGGTTTGAGCGTCTGTACTTGTGATAACCACACCGTGTTTGCCAACTGCAATGAGATTTGGGCCAGCTAGTTCAATGTCGGTGAGAAGAGTTTTGTTTGCGTTAACAGCGCTAATGGCTTGTTGTGGCATAGGCATGTCTTGAGCAAAACATGAAGCACTATAAGCAAGACAGGCATAAAGCAAATACTTCATAAAGATAAATCGCCTTCGAAAAAATAAAAAGAGAAGTCAAAAAAGTCACTGGGAAACCTAATGCGTGTACTGATGACTTACGCGAATTGCAAAAGGCACCTGGAGTCAGGTGCCTTAAATGGATT
The DNA here is from genome assembly GCF_016464105.1 of Pseudoalteromonas sp. bablab_jr010. Classification (NCBI taxonomy): domain Bacteria; kingdom Pseudomonadati; phylum Pseudomonadota; class Gammaproteobacteria; order Alteromonadales; family Pseudoalteromonadaceae; genus Pseudoalteromonas; species Pseudoalteromonas sp. bablab_jr010. Next base: position 243,377 of record NZ_JACDWV010000148.1, read on the forward strand.
AACGACCTTCGCGGCGTAATGCGCTTGAAGTAAACTCGTTATCGTTGAATGATTGTGAGAAATCATACATTTTTTCTTGGTTGTCTAAACCAATTGCTAAATAACGACGAGAGTTAAGGTCATGATAAACTTCTAACGTACTCCAATGAGTTGGTACTTCATAGTAGTTAAGACCATGCGCCATCGCTACACGATACATTTGATCACGGTTATCATAGATATCCGCTACATGTACTTGCCAGCTATCCTCGTCAATATAAAAGACACGTTTCTTATAAATATGACGCGTGCCCTCTTTTAGGTTCGCTTCAACCACCCAAACACGGTGTTTTTCATAACGAACATGCTCAGGGTTGATATGACCTGCTTGTAGAATATCATCGTAGCTTAGTTTGTCGCTGTGAAGCTTGTAGCTGTTATAAGGAATATAAAGCTCTTGCTTACCTTTTAATGTCCAGTTGTAACGATTCGGAGAACCATTGAACATATCAAAGTCATCAGTCGTACGTAAGCTATCAGCGGCTGTTCCCGGTGCATCGTAGGCAACATTTGGAGCACGACGAACACGACGCTGGCCTGAATTGTATGTCCATGCTTGGCGTGGTGTTAAAATTTGGTCCATCGTTTCATGTACTAATAACGCAGTACCGGCAAGACGAGCAGGCTCAGTTACCTTTTGCTTAAACTTAAACAAGATATTAGATTCTTGAAGCTTCTCAGGTGTTGCTTCAGGTGATGAGTACTCAACTAAAAGTTGCTCATCAAAACCTACATAGTTATATGAACCAGAGGCTGTCGGTGCAGCTTGACCACCAGAACGTTCAATTGATAGGCCACGGAATCGCAACAAGTGGTTCCAAATAGCTTCTAAACCATCTTTAGGAATTGGGAAAGGTACACCCACAGCGGTATTTTTAATACCGTTACCACCTTCAACTAATTCAGCTGTCGTCGCATATTTTTTAGTTGCATCATATACAAACTGTGGATATGACGCACTACGACGGGTTGGGTAAATGTTCATTTTGAACGTATCAGGATAGGTATTGAATAATTCAATTTGACCTGGGCTCAAGTAGTCTTTGTACTGGGCAACGTTCGATTTATCAATCGTGAATAAAATTTTATCATCAGCATATGGATCTGGATGGTGCATACCCGGTTTGTAACCTGCTGGCGGTGTTGTGATACCACCATCCCAAGCTGGAATAGAACCGTCTTTATTCGCTGCTTTTTCAGCGCCAATTGGCGTTAAATCACTGCCTAAACGTGCCGCTTCATCAGCGGTAATTTTTGCAAGTACACTTGAGCTTGCGAAAACGCCGCAAAACGCTGCAGCAATGAGGGTAGGTTTTCTAATAATCATAATTTACCCTTAGATTGAATATTTAATATTAAATGAAACATAATCGCGATCAGAGAAAGTATTCGTCGCGCCACCACCCCAGAATGAGTTGTAGCTAAAGTCGAATGACCACGCATTTTGATAATTGAAGTTCATAGTAACACCGAGTGATTTACGGTCTTCAATAAATAAATACATTGGATCTGGTGTAATACCATTCACATCGTGTGAGAAAACAAAACGAGGTGAGAAGTTTACGCCACTAAAAATATTGTAGTAATCACCCTTAGCGATAAGGCGATAGCCCCATGCAGACGCTGTTGGGAATGGGTTTGTTTCAGGACCATTAGACAGACCTAGGTGAAGTGTTGAATAATCATCACTTAATGGGCCTTGCATAATGCCGCTTCGACCAGTACCGGAAACGTTTAAACGGAGCTCGTCATAATCCGGCATATCGTTAATTCTAACGCCACCAACTTCACCAACTACCGCCCAGCTATCAGCACCTAATGATGGACCAAATAAGTGTGTTGCAGTAAATTGTAATTGAGCAGTGTTACGAAGAATAAATCCTTGTGCTACTTCACCAGGACCTACAACGCTAGTTGCATCACCCGGACTCATTTGCGAAATACCTGCAAAATCAGGGCGAATACCTGCAACAGCCAATTGCTCTGGCATACCCGCGTAAAGTAACTCTACGTCATCAATTTGCAGAGGCTCATCTTGACGGAAAGCAAATTCACCAGAAAAAGCCGTTTCACCAATTGATGTATTGAAGCTCAAGCCATAAAGCTTAATGTCTTCTGGGTATTCTAGCTGGCCTTTGGTAAATGCTTGTAAACTAGTTACATTATCTTCAGTGATATCTGTTGTTAATAACATACCGATATCAGCAGCGATTGCCGCATCAGTGAAGTTTGATACCTGGCCTGAAATCACAGGACGACGGCTATGGTAGTTAATGTGGTATAACGCTACTTCAGTATCGTTTAACTCAGGTAAAAACATACCCAAGCGTAAACCGTATTGACCACCATCATCAGGTTCATTTTTACCTGCACCGCCCTTACCTTTCAACGCAACTTTGGTTGGGTAAGCGAGATACATTTGCGACATCATCGCTATGCCTTGTGCTGATGTAGGGTCAACACCTTGCGAGCGAACAATATCATCTAAATTATTTAAGCTTTCTGTTAAGAATGCTAAATCGATATCTGGGTTAGACGTGAAGCCTAATTGAATATTCTGCTGATAGCCATTTTCCGACGCGAAATCGTTCGTCGAAAAGTAAGTACCAGCCGCTGGAAGGCGTGTTTCATGCCATTCATATTGGTAGAAACCTTCTAGCGTTAAGTTATCTGTGATGCCTAGTGATGCCCAAAGCATACCAACAGGTATGAAAGCTTCTTTTAACTCTGCACCTGGCGCTTTTAATCGATCGATATCAACAGGGTTAACGTTAATACCATGAGAAATCAAAGTACTCTCACCCCAGTTCACAACTTGTTGGCCTAAACGAATAGACAGCGGGTTACGGCCTTCATTTAAATCAAAATTTGCCCAAACATAAGCGTCAAGTAAACGTAAATCAGCACATACTTGTTCTTTAGTGTCGTCATCATCACAAGGGTCAACTTTTTTACCCGACGTTGGATTGGTATAAGCAAAGTCACCATCCATTAAGGCAAAATCATAAAAATACATAAAGCGAGTGAAGAAACCAAAGTTATCTTTACTGATAGAAAGCTCATGAGTGCCTTTTAATAACTTTGAAAATGAATCTCCACTATCAAAGTTTAAGTTTCCGGCATCACCATTATTTGAGTAAGCACCTGGTTGGTTCCAAACATCAGCTGAAGAATAAATAGGGTTTAGAGCTGAGTGATAACCCGTCCAATCAAATGATGGATTATTACTTTTACCTATGTGTTGAAAGTCTCGGTCTTCAACACGAATGCTTTGACCATAAGAGAAGTTAGAGTCAAAACGTATGTCAAAGTCACCTAACTCGAAATTAGCCGCGTGCAAAGATGTGCTTGAGAGACCTAGAGTTGCTGCTGCAAGCCCCAAAGCTATTTTGTTTTTAACAAAAAGCGATCGTTTTATCATTGTGTTCATCCCCCTGTAACGGGTTGTTTTGTGATCAAATTGTTGTTTTTAGTATCTTTCTAACGATAGAAGCGAAACAGTAAAATTACAATATAGAACGCGTCTAATCGGTTAATATTTATTTAAAAATGTGACGTTTACGTATTGGTAAGACGTCATACCAGATAATTTATACACGTAAATTAACAATAGAACAAATCGAATTAACAAAAATATAATAAATTTAGCGAATTGGGGATAGATAAAATTAGTGTTTTTTATGAAAAATCATCAAAAAAAAGCAGCCGTAGCTGCTTTTTTAACTAATTTTCTCGAGTTTTAAAAACTGATTTTCAGACGTTAATGTCAGCCTAAAGCGCCCTCTTATTCCTAGCGAAGAAATAAAAGGACGCAAATGGTGAGCATCAAAGCGAACTGTCTTGCCACCATCCTCTGTGACTTGCACTGATTTATATTTACCATGGTAATAATCAAGACATTCCGAGTAACTCAGATACAAGGCAAAATAATATTCTGTCATTAACTTTCGAGTGCTTTCTCTACTTTTTCAAACAGATCATCACTAAGGCCATCTAAATCAGCTAAACGTTGCAATTGTGCTTTCATTGCCGCTGAACGATTTTCATCATAGCGTTTCCATGACATAAAAGGTGTCAGCATGCGCGATGCATTTTGCGGGTTAATATCATTTAGTTTCACTAATAAGTCACCTAATAGCTGGTACCCTTCACCATCAGCTCGGTGGAACTGAGTGATATTAAAGTGACTAAAGCTACCAACCAAAGCACGCACACGGTTAGGGTTACCAAAGTCAAAACTTGGATGATCATAAAGCGCTTTGATATCACTGATACTCGTTGCTGAATCTTTCATCGCTTGCAGTGCAAACCATTTATCCATAACGAGTACATCATGACGCCATTTAGCATCAAACTCTGTTAAAAGCGTATCACATAGTGAGTGATTTGCTTTTACAACAGCACTTAATGCAGCAAGGGCATTGGTCATATTATTACTGTGGACTGACTCTCTGATGCGGCTATTAACATCGCTGTGATTTGTTTTCGCTAAATAGTATAAACAAAGTTGCTTAAGAGCACGTACTGCAACGGCTGTAGCGGATGTTGAACCATCATCTTCAAGCACGTTATAACAATTAACCAATGATTCTGTTAGGAAGTTGGCAATTTGCGATTCAAATGCATTTTGTACAGCAATAATGTCATCAACAGGGATGACAGCATATTCTGCTGCAAGAGTATCGTAGCTAGGCAGTTTTAACAGCTCCGCAATCAATGCAAGGTCACCTTCACGATTATCAACTAGTAGCTTTAATGCCGACAAGATATCATCAGATAAGCAAGCTTCACCACTGGCAATCGCTGCTTTCATTTCATTAGTAAATAAACGCTGCTGAGCATCCCAACGTGAAAAGTCACTGCGAGCAAAACGCATAATATGTAACAGATCAGCGGCAGATGTATTTTGATTAACAATGCATGGCGCAGAGAAATCTTCGAGTAGCACTGCTACTGGGCGCTGTTTAATACCTTCGAAAACAAACTGCTGCGTTTTTTCAGTGACATTCAATACAGAATCTTGCGGCTGATTATCAATCACAAGAGGTAATGACTGCCCTTCACTATCTAAAAGCTCAATAGCAAAAGGAATGTGCAGTAAGGCATTGTTAGGCTGATTATCAGGTGCAAACTGCTCAATGCTTAATGTGAAAGTCTGGTTTTGTTCATCATACGCCTGCTCTACATTGAGCTTAGGTGTACCCGCTTGACTATACCAACGCTTAAATTGTGTTAAATCAATGCCAGACGCATCACTCATGGCTGCAACAAAATCATCACAAGTAACTGCTTGTCCGTCATGGCGCTCGAAATACAATGCCATGCCTTGTTGGAACTTTTCTTCTCCAAGTAAGGTGTGCATCATACGAATAACTTCAGCTCCTTTGTCATACACAGTCACTGTATAAAAGTTATTCATTTCAATGACTTTTTCTGGGCGAATTGGGTGCGCCATCGGCCCTGCATCTTCACTAAACTGGTGAGTACGCATGACTTTAACGGCATCAATACGATTAAGCGCACGTGAACCTAAGTCGCTACTAAACTCTTGGTCACGGAAAACCGTTAAGCCTTCTTTTAACGACAGTTGGAACCAGTCACGGCAAGTCACACGGTTGCCGGTCCAGTTATGGAAGTACTCGTGCCCTACAATAGATTCAATCGTATGGTAATCTTTGTCTGTGGCTGTTTCTTGATTCGCCAGAACACATTTAGAGTTAAAGATATTCAGGCCTTTATTTTCCATTGCGCCCATGTTGAAGAAATCAACGGCAACAATCATGTAAATATCTAAATCGTATTCAAGGTTAAAGCGCTCTTCATCCCATTGCATTGATTTCTTTAAAGAGGTCATGGCATGAGGCGTTTTTGATAAATTACCTTTATCAACAAACAAAGCTAATTCAACTTTTCGTCCAGACTGCGTCGTGTAATGGTCACGTAATACGTCAAAATCACCGGCGACTAATGCAAATAAGTAGCTAGGCTTTTTAAATGGGTCTTGCCATTTTACAAAATGACGACCGTCATCTAAGTTACCTGATTCAATTTGGTTACCATTAGACAGCAAGTGAGTGTACTTTTTGTCGGCAATAATTGTGACATCAAAGCTGGCAAGTACGTCTGGGCGGTCAAGGTAGTAAGTAATCTTTCTAAACCCTTCAGCCTCACATTGTGTACAGTAAGCACCACCCGACAAGTACAAACCTTCTAACGAAGTATTCGTTTGGGGAACAATATGGTTTTCAATTTTCAGAATAAAGCTTTCAGGTAAGTTATGAATGATCAGCTTTTCATCTTCAAGCGTGTAATCATCATACGCTTTGTCATCAACCATCAATGAAATTAGCGTTAAATCAACACCATCAAGCAAAAGATCTGCATTGCTTTCATCGGTACGATTGATTGTCATGGTTGACTGCACTGATGTTTTTAAAGGGGCTAATTCGAAGCGTAAATCGATGTGTTTGATTGAGAATTGTGGGGCTTGGTAATCTTTTAAATATTGAGCTTGAGGTTTACTCGTAGCAGACATTACTGACTCCAAATGGCCCTGCTTAGCAGGGCCTAAATAGTTTATTCGGCGTTAGCTTCTTGTTTAAGATGTTTTGGGGTAATACGTAAAATTTTAATACCAAAATAGGCATAAACAACCGCTAAGAATGGATTAATTAAATTAAAGAACGCGTACATTGCATAGTCAAATGGATTGATTAGTAAAACACTTTGCATATAGGCACCACAGGTATTCCAAGGAATAAGTGGGCTAGTAATTGTGCCACCATCTTCTAATGTGCGAGATAAATTTACAGGCTTTAAACCACGTTTTTCATATTCGTCTTTAAACATACGTCCAGGAACAACAATCGCGATATATTGGTCAGCTGCAACCGCATTGGTACCAATACACGTTGCAATCGTTGCTGTGATAAGAGAGCCCGTGCTTTTAGCAATTTTTAAGATGCTCTTAACGAACATATCAAGTAAGCCAGTTTTTTCCATGATAGCGCCAAACATCAAGGCCGTCATAATCAGCCAAGTGGTTGTTAACATGCCAGCCATACCACCACCGCTCAATAATGAATCCATTTTTTCATCGCCAGTGTCGATGCTGAAACCATCAAAGAACGTTGTCCAAACTAATTTGAAGTAACCAATTGCTTGGCCTTGTGATGCATCAATTTGGCTATTGATTAAATCAGATTGAAATAACATAGCCCAAATCGCGCCTAGCACCGCACCAATTGAAATAGCTGGGAAAGCTGGCATCTTACGAATTGCTAAAAACAACAACACCACCAGTGGCACTAGCATTTCAAAACCAATATTAAAGTTTTGCTCTAATAAATTAACGATTTCATCAATACGGCCCGCTTCTGTTGAACCACCGGCATTAAAGCCCATAAAGATAAAAATAATTAACGCAATAATGAAGCTTGGCACCGTAGTCCAAAGCATGTGATGAATATGCTCAAATAAATCAGCCCCAGCCACTGCTGGCGCTAGGTTTGTTGTTTCAGAAAGCGGGCTTAATTTATCACCAAAGTAGGCACCAGAAATGACCGCGCCTGCTGTAACAACTTGTTCAAGACCAAGACCAGTTGCAACACCTAATAACGCCACACCGATAGTCGCAGCTGTGGTCCAAGAGCTACCAATACTCATAGCCACAATGCCACAAATCAAGCAGCTAGCGGCATAGAACCAGCTAGGATTGATAATTTGTAAGCCATAGTAAATTAGAGTGGGTACAGTTCCTGATAACAGCCAAGTACCGATTAAGGCACCCACCATTAACAGTATAATGATTGCTCCAAGGGATAAGGTGATCCCCTCAATCATGGCTTGTTCTAGTTTCTTCCAGGTGTAACCATTTTTTAAGCCAATTAATGCCGCGGTAAATGTAGCGAATAATAAAGCGATTTGGTTAGGACCAGATGATGAGTTATCACCGAATAAATAAACAGCAGCGCCTAGTAGGCACACGAGCACAGTAATTGGGATTAAGGCATCTAAAAAACTGGCCTGTTTAATTGGCTTCTCTTCAATTGAATTCAAAAGATAGTCTCCTACACGTCTTATGTGGCGTGTTTAATTATTATTGTAAGCTTTGAAGCAAAACTTCAGTGGCCTTATGCAGCCAGATTTTGTGATTATACCAATCTAACCTGTTTTAGGTAGCAAAAAAGGCGCTTAAGCGCCTTTTTATTAATCAATATTGCTAATTAATTGCTAATTATTTCTTAGCGATACGACCATATTTTATATAATCTTGGGTGATTAATGCCGCTTCTTCTAAGAAAGGGTCTAGCTCGTCAAGGCTATCAGGTAAATCGTCAAGCTTCTCAACTGGCTTTTCACCAAGGCGAACAAGTCGTTCATTAGCACGTTCTAACGCGCGTTCTTCACCTTCGTCTTTCTCTTTTAGACGCGTCGCTTCAACCAATGAGATAGTCTTACGGTCTTTCTCTTCTTGATAGCGTTTAATGTCAGCAAATACATAGCCAAACTCAGGCTCGTCTGCAATACGGGCATCATGAAGCTTATTAACGTAAGCAATCGCTGGTTTGAGGTTATCAACAGAGTTGTACTTAGCACGTATGATGCTATCCCAAGGTAGCGCGTTGTCTTGTTGACTCTCACCCCACTCTGATGGCTCAATTGCCGATGGGAATGACACATCTGGGATCACGCCTTTGTGCTGTGTGCTTCCGCCGTTAATTCGGTAGAATTTTGCAATGGTATACTGCACGCTACCTAATGGGTGGTCGTATAGGTCATAAGCACGGCCAAGTGGTTTATGCTGCTGTACAGTTCCCTTACCAAAGGTTTGCTCACCAATCACAATTGCACGGCCATAATCTTGCATTGCTGCTGCAAAAATTTCTGAGGCAGACGCACTGTAGCGATCAACTAACACTGTCAGTGGGCCATCGTAAAAAGTGACACCATCACGGTCTTTTTGCTCTTCAATACGATTATTTAGCGTATGAATTTGTACTACAGGACCTTGATCGATAAATAAGCCAGAAAGTTGCGTCGCTTCGTAAAGTGAGCCACCGCCGTTTTGACGTAAATCAATGATGATACCGTCAACTTTGGCTTCTTTTAATTTTGCAATTTCAACTTTTACGTCTTGCGATAAATTGTTATAGAAACCAGGGATTTCAATCACACCAATTTTGCTGGTTAAGTCTGAATATTTTGCTTCAAATACTTCAGATTTTGCAGCACGGTCTTCTAAGCGAATTTTATCACGCGTGATTTCAACCACTTTTGGTGTACCGTGAGCATCCGCCCCTTTTAAGTATTGCAGGCGAACTTTTGTCCCTTTCGGGCCTTTGATTAAATCAACGACGTCATCTAAACGCCAGCCAATCACATCAACAAACTCTTCACCTTCTTGCGCAACACCAATAATACGGTCATCTGCCTTTATTTGTTCAGACTTATCAGCCGGTCCGCCTGGGACTAAGCTACGGATTACCGTGTAATCTTCGTCATAGCTAAGCACCGCACCAATACCTTCTAACTCAAGATCCATGTCCATCTTGAATTGCTCAGCGCGACGAGGTGATAAATAAGAGGTATGCGCTTCAATGCTTCGTGCGAATGAGTTCATCACAATTTGAAAAGCATCTTCACTGTTCGTTTGTACTAAACGCTTTTGCGCGTTGTGGTAGCGCTTGGTCAAGACTTCTTTAATGCCTTGCCAATCTTTACCAGTCATTTTTAATCGTAAAGCATCGTATTTAACGCGCTGACGCCAAAGTTCATCAAGCTCAGCTTGGCTTGTTGCCCACTCAGCGTCTTCACGGTCAAACAGGTACTCATCTTCTTTATCGAACTTCATTTCGTTTTCAAGTAACGATAAAGAATAGTCATAGCGTTCAAAACGACGTTTTAAACTTAAATTAAAAATATCAAAAGCAAATCCCAATTTACCTGTCGACAATGCATTATCAAACTGGTCTTTATATTGCTCAAACGAGGCAATATCAGAGGCTAAAAACACATTTTTATTGTAGTCGAGAGATTCAATGTAACGATCAAAAACCTTCTCAGATAATTCATCGTTAAATTTAATTGGTTTGTAGTGTGCACGAGTAAATAAGTTTGTCACCCGTTTGCTTGCCGTACTATGTTGGCTTTCTTGCTTGAGTACTGGCAGGTCTTTTTCAGTCAAATTGTCTGAAGATGCCAATAATGAACCTGAAAACAGGGCAGCGACTAACGGAATGAGCGTAAACTTTTTACTCATACACAACTCCTTTATTTTTTACAGCTATTAAATGATATACAGGCTGTCTGCTTTGGTCTTAACTTGCATCCCTGTTACTAACTCAACGTGAACTTCATCTTTATTCACTTCAGTAATAACCGCGTTTACAAGTGCTTGGCCAAGTTTAACTTTAACTTTGCTATTAACCTTGACCTCTGAGGCAGGTAAAGGTTCAACTTTTCCTGAACGTTTTGCAGGAGCAGCTTTAGCAGGCTTATTATTTACTTTAGCGCCTTTTTCGCCAGATTTAGCGTGGTGGCCACTATTCTTTTTGTAAGATTTTGTGTCACCGTCTTTACGTGGACGTTGTGGCTTCTTACGCTTTGCCATTTTAGCGCGGCTTTCTTCTAACGCTTTTTGTGCGTGCTCAATGTGCTCTTGTTCTACTTTTTCATCTTGATTACCATCAAGATCGATACGGAACTCAGACTTAGTCACAGCTTCTAAATAGCGCCAGTTTGAGGTGTACTTTCTTAGTGCTTGACGAACCTGAGTTTTACTTACTTTCTCAGAACCTTCAATACGCTCAGCGATATCTTTAAAGATACCTACTTTAAGCGGCTGAATACCGTCTTTTTGTTTAAAACATTGTGGAAATTCTTGGTATAAGAAATCCAATACTTCATTAATATCTTTTAGCTTGTTTGTGGTTTCCATGTTAGAACCTTTTGTTACATCTTTTCATCAAGTGATGAATCGACATAGTGTGTTACCCAGTCGGTCAACTCTTCGAAGTCCGCTTCAATAAGCGCTAAATCACCACGAAGGTGTTCCCAAATACCATTTATAATTTCATCAATTGATTCACAGTCAAGGTCATCTGGTAGACGCTCCCATGCCATGTGAATCAAGTCGTTGAGCCTTTCGGCAACAACTTCTTCTTCCCCTTCCCAATCACCAACATCATGGATTGCAAAGAGGTAATCTTGCACATTTAGCAGATCTTTCATTTTAGATTTGCCTCAAAGCATTTTACCAATGCTTCTAAACCAGCTTGATCATCAGTATCGAATCGCGCAATGCTTGGGCTGTCGATATCAAGTACAGCAAATACTTTACCGTCTTTGAAAATCGGCACAACTACTTCTGAGTTAGATGCAGCATCACAGGCAATATGACCAGCAAATGCATGCACGTCTTCAATGAGTTGTGTTTGTTGTGTTTGCGCGGCAGTTCCACATACCCCTTTACCTACTGGAATACGGATACATGCAGGATTACCTTGAAACGGCCCTAGCACTAATTCTTCAGGTGAATCCATTAAATAAAAGCCCGCCCAATTGATATCCTCTAAAGAGGTAAATAACAGCGCACTAATATTTGCCATGTTGGCAATAACATTTGATTCACCAGCGATTAGCGACTCAGTTTGTTTAACTAATGACTGGTAAAAATCTTGCTTTTGCATACCAAACTACTTCTTATTAAACATACAGTAGCTAAAGGTACTCTTTGTAGACGACAAATGAAACCTTTTAAGGGCAAAAAAAAACATTTTGCCCTCAATTTCAGTCAGCTTGATTAAATATTCTGCTATTGATGAGAAGATTGTGTTGTAAGGCCCTGTCTTAAACCAAATAAAAACAGTCCAGCTGCCAGAGCAGACATCATAGCATTGACTACAAAAGCCATACCTGTTGTAGCGCTCAGTAAGTAGCTAAAAATAGCGCCACCTAGTAAGCCAAGTGTCAGAACACCTGAATAATTAACCTTTGCATATTTAAACATAAGTAAATAACCAGGCACTACAAATGCTGCCATAGTTAAGCCTACTATGTGTGCATTGGCAATTGCGCTAACAAGTAAATTAAAGAAAATGCTAAAACCATTTCCTTCAAGTGTGAATGCATAATAAAGGCCTAAGATACAACCGATGATCACAGGCGATAATAAAGAAAGTCCTACACTCTTTGCTAAACGATGTTTCATAAATTCCCTAATGTCACAAAGATAATACGAGAAGTGTTAAGCATGGACTAACTAGTTAAAATGCGAAATATCGACAATAGTCGTAATTTGCAGAACAAATGAGAAGCTTAAGAAACAAAAAAGCCGCTGAATAAATTCAGCGGCTTCAATGATGGTGGAGAGATAGGGATTTGAACCCTAGAGGGGCTACAAACCCCTGCCGGTTTTCAAGACCGGTGCATTCGACCACTCTGCCATCTCTCCGAATGCGAGAACCTACCCGCTTACGCCAGTAGTAAAAATAATGGTGGAGAGATAGGGATTTGAACCCTAGAGGGGCTACAAACCCCTGCCGGTTTTCAAGACCGGTGCATTCGACCACTCTGCCATCTCTCCGACGGCGTGCATAATAGATAAGGCAGCCGTGTTTGTGAAGCTTTTTTTCAAAAAAACTGTTTAAGTGATTAAAAAACAATTAATTTGCTCAGCATTAGTACAATAATGTTTAGATTGTGCGCAACATTGAACTTTTCAATTATTTATCTTGTCTATTGATCCACAATAGTTTGCCCAAATATATAACTCTTGATAGGCTTAGTTCAGTTTAATAATTGGAACTAACGAACGTATAAGTTCATTTAAAGGAGCTCTAACAATGGCGTTTAATCAATCGTACAATACTGCAAGACCAGTAATGTCGACTATTGAAACCAATAAAGTTTTAAAAAATACCTATTTCTTACTGGCAATGACACTGGCATTTAGCGCAGTGACGGCAGGTATTTCAATGGCAATGAATCTACCTTATTTTATGGGGATAGTATTTAGTTTGATTGCATTCGGTGTACTTTTTGTTGTTAACAAAAAGGCTGACAGTGCATCAGGTGTTGCTTGGGTATTTGTTTTCACAGGTTTGATGGGCGCAGGACTCGGTCCAATGCTTAACTACTATGCTGCAATGCCAAATGGCCCTATGCTCATTATGCAAGCGTTAGGCTCTACTGCGTTAATCTTCTTTGGTTTGTCTGCTTATGCACTTACCACGAAAAAAGACTTCTCATTTATGGGTGGCTTTTTAACTGTGGGTTTAATCGTAGTGATTATTGCAAGCCTAGTTAACTTATTCATCGGCAGCTCAATCACCTTTATGGTTATTAATGCTGCAGTTGTACTTATTATGTCTGGTTTAATCTTATTTGACACTAGCCGTATTATTAATGGCGGTGAGACCAACTACATCCGCGCAACTGTTGCTTTATACCTTAACGTATATAATTTATTTACGTCTCTTCTTCACCTACTTGGTGCAAGTGATGACTAATTAAATAGTTCTGCTAAAATAGCCCCTTTCTAGGGGCTTTTTTATTGGATGCGTTTTGGCACAATTTGTACTTTCTCTTCATACCGCGCCGACCGATCACGACACAACTCAACGGCTAATTAAATTTGCACAGGCCTGTCTTGACTCTGGTCACTCAATTGCAGCTATCTTTCTTTATCAAGCAGGTGTATACCACGCAAGTAACCATTTAGAACTTGCCAGTGACGAGCTGCCAATTAATCGTTTGTGGCAGTCGTTGAGTCAGCAAGAGGTCCCCCTACTGCTATGTGTCACTGCTGCTGAAAAACGAGGCTTAGATATCGATAACGCAAGCGTGTTTACCGTCGCTGGGCTTGCAGAATTTGCGATGCTTGTCAGTGAAGCGGATAAATGGGTGCAATTTAAATGAAAAACATTTTAGTGATCAGCCAGCATGGCCCATTTGATGATCAACATATTCGTGAATCACTCGACACCACACTAATTTTTGCTGCTATTGAACAAAACATTAGTTGGCTACTCAGTGGTGAAGCTGTTTTAGCTTTGAAGAAAAACCAGCAGCCAGAGCAACTTGGCATTAAAAACTATTTTAAAACCATTAAAACGCTTGAATTATACGATGTTGAAAATATATATGTATGTGAAAAGTCGTTGATGGATTTTAACCTCACACAAGAAAGCTTAATTATTGATGTTAAAGTAGCTAACTTTGAGCAACAGCGTGAATTAATTAGCCAGCAACATCAGGTGGTGACACTATGAGTACCTTGCATATTTTTTCAAAACCTTTATCGCACTACTGCAATAATATGTTGGCCAATTTAATTTCTTCAGAAGATATAGTGCTACTTGTTAGTGATGCTTGTTATAACAACATGCAGTTTAAACAGTTCTCTTCAGCAATTCATTTACTTGAAGAAGATGCTGCAGCTCGTGATATTTCATTCAATCAAGGCGATATCGCAATAAACTACTCGCAGTTTGTAGAAATGACTTTAAACGCAAAAAACACGATTACTTGGTAAACCATGCTTGAATTTAATAACAAACAGATTGAAACAGACAAACAAGGCTATTTACTTGATTCAAATGATTGGTGTGAAGAGCTTGCACCCATTATTGCTGAGCAAGAGAACATTACCTTAAGTGAGCAGCACTGGGAAGTTGTGCATTTTGTGCGTGATTTTTACGTAGAGTACAACACCAGCCCTGCAATACGCATGCTGGTCAAAGCAATGGCCCAAAAGCTAGGTGAAGAAAAAGGTAATAGCATGTATTTGTATAAGCTATTCCCTAAAGGTCCAGCAAAGCAAGCGACTAAAATTGCAGGTTTACCTAAACCGGCTAGGTGTATTTAATGGTTAATAAAGCCAATAGCAAATCACGTCGCAGCAGCGGTCGAACTTATTCAAGGCCGACTCAAAAACGCCAAGTTAAAAAAGCAATTAGCCCTGAGCAGCGCAAAGTGGTGCTATTTAACAAACCATTTGATGTGCTTTGCCAATTTACCGATGACCAAAACCGCAAAACGCTTGCCGACTTTGTTACGATTAAAGACGTGTATGCAGCAGGACGCTTAGATAGAGATAGCGAAGGACTGTTGCTACTTACCAACTGCGGTAAATTACAACACACACTCACTGAACCCAATAAAAAAACAGCTAAAACTTATTGGGTGCAAGTAGAAGGTGATGTGACTGATGAGGCTATCTTTGCACTTAACAAAGGTGTAGAGCTTAAAGATGGCATGACCAAGCCTGCCAAAGTTAGACGTATTGACGAGCCGGCAATTTGGCCACGTACCCCGCCCGTTCGCGAGCGTAAAAACATACCAACCAGTTGGTTAGAAATATCTATCACTGAGGGGCGTAATCGCCAAGTTCGCCGTATGACAGCGCATGTTGGCTTCCCTACTTTGCGATTAATTCGTTACAGCATTGGTAACTATACCCTTGATGGATTAGAGAATGGCCAGTTTAAAGTAGTGAACAACCCTGATGCATAAACCCAATGTCACAGTGGCCGCCATCGTCACATGCCAAGACAAATTTTTACTTGTTAAAGAGCGCGATAAACACACAGGTGATATTTGCTATAACCAACCTGCCGGCCATTTAGAAGCCAATGAAACCTTAGCAGAAGCAGCTCACCGAGAACTTATTGAAGAAACAGGCATTAGCCTTCATGCCAATCACCTTGTAGGCATTTATAATTTGCATGCCGCAAATGGTGTTCACTACATGCGTTTTAGCTTTGCTTTTAATAGCCCAGAGCTATTTGAACCATCTCCCCAAGATGATGACATTCTCAGCGCAGATTGGTTTAGCCTTGAGCAAATTAAAAGCCTGCCGCTTAGAAGCCCTCTGGTTTTAAAATGCATTGAAGATCATTTAGCTGGTAAAGCCTACCCACTTAGTTTGATTTACCAATAACCGCTGTGATTTTGGCTGGTTTGGGCGTCTAAAAGCATGCTATAATATCGGCCTTTCCATAGCAGTTAAAAAATGACAGCGAATATTATGAGCGAAAATAGTCACATTAAAGTCATCGTGGGTATGTCCGGCGGTGTTGATTCTTCTGTATCAGCGTATTTATTAAAGCAACAAGGCTATCAAGTTGAAGGCCTGTTCATGAAAAACTGGGAAGAAGACGATAATGATGAATATTGCGCTGCAGCTGAAGACCTACAAGACGCACAAGCTGTGTGCGATAAGCTAGGTATTGAGCTTCACACTGTAAATTTTGCAGCCGAATACTGGGACAACGTGTTTGAATACTTTTTAGCAGAGTATAAAGCAGGTCGTACACCAAACCCAGACATCATGTGTAATAAAGAAATCAAATTCAAAGCATTTTTAGAATTTGCAGCACAAGCACTGGGTGCTGATTACATCGCGACTGGCCACTATGTTCGCCGTGAAAAGCGCGGTGATAAATTTGTAATGTGTCGTGGCCTTGATGACAACAAAGATCAAAGCTATTTCTTATACACTCTAAGCCATGAGCATATTGCGCAAACACTTTTCCCTGTTGGCGATATTGCTAAGCCTGAAGTACGCCGCATCGCTGAAGAGCAAGACTTAATCACTCACGATAAAAAAGACAGTACCGGTATCTGTTTTATTGGTGAGCGTAAATTTAAAGACTTCTTACAAAAATTCTTACCAGCACAGCCAGGTAAAATTGAAGATACCGATGGCAATGAAGTGGGTGAGCACGAAGGCTTGATGTACCACACACTTGGTCAACGTAAAGGTCTATTAATTGGTGGCATGAAAGAAGGTTCGGGTGAACCTTGGTATGTAGTTGATAAAGACGTTGATCGTAACGTATTAGTGGTTGGTCAAGGTAAAGACCACCCTCGCCTGTACAGCAATGGTTTAAATGCAAACCAGCTTCACTGGGTTGACCGCGAAGGCCCTAAAGGGACCACACGCTGTACTGTTAAAACTCGTTATCGCCAAGAAGATATCAGCTGTACTTTACTTGTTGGTGAAGATGGTATGGCACGCGTATTATTTGATGAGCCACAAAAAGCAGTGACACCGGGCCAATCAGCCGTATTCTACGCTGACGAAGTATGTTTAGGTGGTGGTATTATTGATTCGGTGATCAAATAATGACAGAGCACCAAGTCATGGCTTTAGCTGCCATGTGTCAAGTTGCTAAACAAGTACAAAAAGTTGCGCAATATGGCCAAGGCAGTGATCACGAATTAGAAAAATTACTAAACTGTATTGTCGAAACATCACCAAATAGCCCTGAAGACGTGTATCAGGGTAAACATAATTTACGTGAAGGCTATCGCATTTTGATTGCACAGCTTTCTGCCGGCGCAGACAAAGACGTCGAAATCGTAAAATATGTGGGTGGTTTAATGCAATTAGAACGTGCATTAAGTTCAAAACAAAACAGCTTAAATGAATTAGGTCGTCGCATTGATGATGTTAAACGTCGCCTCGACCACTTTGCTATCACAGATGATACTGTAGTAGCAGCGCTTGCTGATATTTACTCATCGGTGCTAAGCCCCCTTGGGCATCGTATTCAAGTGTATGGCAAGCCAGAGTTATTAAAACAGCAGCTCACGCAAAACAAAATTCGTGCCCTCTTATTGGCCGGAATTCGTAGTGCCGTGTTATGGCGACAAATGGGCGGTAAACGCCGTCACTTTTTCTTTGCAAAAAGAAAAATCCTCGCTATTGCTAAACAATCAATTTAATTATCGTTCAAACTAGACAATTTAGGAGTCATTATGGAGCTTTCAGCGTTAACCGCTATCTCTCCGGTAGATGGTCGCTATGGCAGCAAGACCACGGAACTACGCAGTATTTTCAGCGAATTTGGTTTAATCAAATACCGTGTAACTGTTGAAGTTCGTTGGTTACAAGCTTTATCTGCAGCTAGCGCAATCAAAGAAGTACCGGCATTTAGCGACGAGGCTAATGCTTTACTTAATGCCATTGTTGATAACTTTAGCGAAGCTGATGCAGCACGCGTTAAAGAGATCGAGCGCACAACTAACCATGACGTAAAAGCAGTTGAATACCTACTTAAAGAAAAAGTAGCTGATAACGCAGAGCTTAACGCAGTTAACGAATTCATTCACTTTGCATGTACTTCAGAAGACATCAATAACCTGTCTCACGGTTTAATGCTTACCGAAGCGCGTGACAAAGTATTACTTCCATACTGTGACCAACTTCTAAATGCATTAAAAGAAAAAGCAGTTGAGTACAAGTCAGTTGCAATGATGACACGTACCCACGGTCAACCAGCTACTCCTTCTACAATGGGTAAAGAGTTTGCAAACGTCTACATGCGCTTAAAGCGTCAACGTGACCAAATTGCTAACGTAGAAATGTTAGGTAAAATCAACGGTGCTGTAGGTAACTACAACGCTCACCTAAGTGCATACCCAGATTACGATTGGCACAGCCACGCTGAGCAGTTCGTAACGAGCCTAGGTTTAACATTCAACCCGTTCACAACACAAATCGAGCCACACGATTACATTGCTGAGTTATTCGATGCAGTTGCACGTTTCAACACTGTATTACTTGATTTTGACCGTGACGTTTGGGGCTACATTGCACTTAACCACTTCAAACAAAAAACAATCGCAGGTGAGATTGGTTCATCAACTATGCCTCACAAAGTAAACCCGATTGATTTTGAAAACTCTGAAGGTAACTTAGGTATTGCTAACGCTATCTTTACTCACCTTGCGCAAAAACTACCTGTTTCTCGCTGGCAACGTGACTTAACTGACTCAACAGTGTTACGTAACCTAGGTGTTGGTATGGGCTACACACTTATCGCTTACCAAGCGACATTAAAAGGTGTTAGCAAGCTTGAAGTAAACGAAGAGCGTTTATTAGCAGAACTAGACCAAAACTGGGAATTACTAGCAGAGCCAATCCAAACGGTTATGCGTAAATATGGTATCGAAAAGCCATATGAAAAACTTAAAGACCTTACTCGTGGTAAGCGCGTAAACCAAGAAATCATGGCTGATTTCATCGATGGTCTTGAGTTACCTGAAGAAGCAAAAGTAGAAATGAAAAAATTAACTCCGGCTAATTACATTGGTCGTGCTGTTGAGTTCATCGACAACTTAGCTTAAATTCAAATTAAGACTTAAAAAAGCGAAAGGCCTTCCTTTCGCTTTTTTTATATCAATTCGCTTAGGTCATGTTATGTATCAATTAACCATCAATTCATTAACCCAAGAGCAATTTTTAGCTGAGTATTGGCAGAAAAAACCATTACTTATAAAGCAAGGCTTCAAGGATTTTGCAGATCCGATCGAGCCCGAAGAATTGGCCGGTCTTGCCATGGAAGAAAGCATTGAATCACGTATTGTGACCAATCACTCAGATGATTGGCAAGCATACCATGGTCCTTTTGAAGGCTTTAGCTTGCTAACTGAAAAGCACTCAACATTACTGGTGCAAGCAGTTGACCATTGGCATAGCGATGCAGCGCAACTATTGGAGCCATTTCGCTTTATTCCCAACTGGCGTATCGATGACTTGATGATCAGCTACTCTACCCCGGGTGGTGGCGTGGGCCCGCATTTAGATCAATACGACGTGTTTATTATTCAAGGTGAAGGTAAACGCCACTGGCGAGTTGGTTTACCTGATGCGAACTTAAAGCAATTTGCACAAAATAAGAGCCTGTTACAAGTTGAGCAATTTCCTGCCGTGATCGACTGTGTGTTAGAGCCGGGAGATATTCTCTATATTCCACCAGGTTGCCCACATGAAGGTTACGCAGTTGAAAATGCACTTAATTACTCTGTGGGTTTTAGAGCGCCAAACCAACGCGATTTATTATCACAATTTGCCGATCACCTTATCGATACTGAGCTTGGTAATCAACGATACGGTGATGCAGAGCTTAAGTTGCGCTCATCTAAAGGTGAGCTTAACCAAACTGAAGCAGAAAAAGTAAAGCAACTTATGATTGCTGCAATTAATGATGACGCAGTATTCAAGACTTGGCTTGGTAACAGTATGAGTCAGCCAAAGCATGACATGGATTTAGCGCCTTTAGAAGAGCCATATACTTTAGATGAAGTAAATGACTTACTCAATGATGAAGACGTTGTTTTTGAGCGTTTAGGTGGTACCCGCGCTATCTATCAAGTAATTGACGATAAAATACTTTTAAGTATTAATGGTGTTAATTACATGCATGATTTAACTGACCTTGAATTAATAACAAAGCTCACCGATCAGACATGGGTGACCGCTGCTGACATAAATAGTTCAAAAAATAATCACATTTTCTTGAAAACCTTTACTACACTTTTAAATGAGGGTATTTGGTTTTGTTAGGAGTGTGTGTTTATGGGCTATAAAATAGATGAAGTTGAATGGAGTATCGACAAGGAACTCTTACAACAAATCCGAGAGCGGGTATTTGTATATGAACTACATATCCCAAGACACATTGAGTTTGACCATCTAGATAAAATAGCACATCACGTGCTCGTTACAGATGAAGGTAAACGCCCAGTTGCTACTGGGCGTTTATGTAATGATGGCCTTATCGGCCGTATTGCAGTTTTACCAGAACACCGTAATCGTTCGGTTTATAAATCATTATTGAATTACTTAGTTAATTTGGCTGAAAAGCAAGGCTGTGATTGTGTCAGCATTAATTGCATATTGAATGAAGTAGATAGATTCAAACAAAATGGTTTTTCGGCTGATGGTTTAGTGTTTATGGAAGCTGGTATTCCAAGGCAACGAATGCTCTGCCCGATTAAGCAATTTGATACGCGGCCATTCACTTTGGTGCATTAAGGTACATGTAAAACAAAAAAGCTGAATAACATTATTCAGCTTTTTCTTAGAAGGTATGCAGAGTTAGTTATGCTGGCTCATTTTGCCACATTTCTTCTTTTTCAAATAACTCATATAAGCCATGGGCACGGTTGATTAACAGATTAGCAAAATCAGCTTTGGTTTTATCTACCGCACCTGATTGCATTAGCTGATCAGCCTTCATTTGCCACTGCATTGAGAAATAACGTAATACTTCACGTGCATTGTTTGCTGCACTTGCTTCAGCGTGATCGGTTGGTAAACGACCTGTGATCACCCAATAGCTCTTACCGTTTTGTGCTTTAAATTTCCAAATAGCTACTAATGGCGCAATAAAACGGCTTTCTTTTTCTACAACAGTTTGCGGAATAACGCCTTTTTCAGCTAAATGCTTTTGTGCATTTTCGAAACATTCTCTTTGCCAAATAACACTTTGTTTTTGCGCTTCAGCTTGTTCTTCTGGTGTTAATGGTCTTGCTTGTTTTTGTTCCATGGTGGTTACTCTTTTACAACATTTCTGACACTTTAAGGTTTAAAATGGCGCTGTGCAAGTATTTACAGGCAATCAAAGAGCATTTAAATTTACTTGCGTACTATTCAATCAACCTAGAAAGAAGAGTTAGGCTCAGTTAAAAATTGCAGTTCTTCAGGAGTTGATTCGCGACCTAAAATCCTATTGCGATGTGGGTAGCGACCAAACCTATCAATAATCACTTTGTGCTTTAGTTCAAATTCAGAATTACTCATGCCTTTAAACAATTGCTCAGCCTGCTGGTGAATGATTTTAGATTCACTGTGCATAAACGGCATATAAATAAACGCAGCTTGATGGCTAGGTAATTTTTTATCAAATCCAAGTTCAATTGCTCTTTGCGCTAAGCTTAGTGCTTGTGGATCTTGGCTAAAAGCCTGCGCCGTATTACGGTAAATATTGCGTGAAAACTGATCTAACACGATAATTTCAGCTAAAGAGCCAAGGGCGTCAACTCGCCAATTAGCATGCTCGCCAGCGATAACCTGTAAAAGGCATTGTGAAAACTTAACCGTAATCAAGGCATCAACTTCATCAGATTGCTGATACCAAGCTTCTGGTCCTAATTCATTAAACCAAAAATCGATAATCCTTTGCTTATCCATAAACTTTCCTTAATTTCCAAGAACTTTTGCAGGATCGACACGGGTTGCTTGCCACGCAGGATATAAGGTTGCCAAAATAGCGAGAACAAATGTAACAATCACCGTTATAACAATATCTTGCCAAACTAGTTTACTGGGTAAAAACTCAATAAAATAAACCCCTTGTAACGGGTTATCGCCAAATAAGTTACTTGCCCAAGTGAACAGTTCACTGATGTTTAACGCTAGCATCACACCGATAACTGTGCCTAAGATCACACCAATTAAAGCTTGTGTAAAACCTTGCATTACGAAGGTTGCTAAAATGGTGCTATCTTGTGCGCCCATGGTTTTTAAAATTGCGATATTTGCCTGTTTTTCACGTACTTCCATCACTAATGACGAAACAATATTAAAACTCGCTACGGCAATTATTAAAAACACCACGATATACACAATAGTGCGAACCATTTGAATATCTTGATATAAGCTACCCTGGGTTCTAAACCAACTCGAGACATAGACATAATCAGGAATAACTTGCCCCACACGCATCGCCGTTTGATGGGCTGCGAACACATCAGCTACTTGTAATCGTAAGCCGGTTACTTGGTTTTGCTCAAAACTCAACACACTTTGCGCTTTATCAAGGCGAATGAAAGCCGCCGTTTCATCAATTGGGCCGCCCATTTTTATAATACCCGCCAAATTCAAACTCACGCGTTTAGGTGCAAGCAAGCTTGTACTTTGCTGGTTTATCTGTGGAATTAATAAGGTAACTGGGTCGCCAATTTTAAGACCTAATCGGTTGACTATTTGTTGTCCTAATAGCACATCTTCTTGTTGTAATTGACTAACTAAGCGCCCTTCTGTGAATTGGTTTAACGCTGACACTTGGTTTTCAAATTCAGGACTAACACCACGCACTTCAACTGCTTTTAACTCACTTTTATATTGCGCCATGCCGTTGACACTTATAAACGGCGCAGCACCTGTTACACCGGCTTGAGAGCGTAGTAGAGCAACTTTTGACTGCCAATTATTGATTGGTCTGTTAGGGGCAACATATTCAACCTGAGGTACAACCGATAAAAGCCGATGTACTAGCTGCTGCTCAAAACCATTAATAACTGATAAAGCAACAATTAGCACAGCGACACCTAAAAGTATGCCGATTGTCGATGCTTTAGCGATAAAACTAACAAAACCGTTTTGTCCGTCTTTTTGGCCACTATGGGCACGAAAGCGTTTTGAAATAAAGGCACTAAGCAACATGCTGAGACTCTTTTATTGCGAGCTTACCATCATCTAAATAGGCAATTTTGCCTAGTTTATCTGCAAGTTCTAAATCATGGGTTACCACAACAAAACTGGTTTTTAAGCTAGTATTTAATTCTTTAATTAAATCGTAAATCTTAATTGCGTTTTGTTTATCTAGGTTACCGGTTGGTTCATCGGCAAGCACCAAAGCAGGCTCAGTTACTAATGCACGTGCTATTGCAACCCGCTGCCTCTCACCACCTGATAACGCCGAAGGTTTATGTTCACTACGATGAGATAACCCTACTTTATCTAGCATGTTATGGGCTTTTTCGGTTGCCGCTTTTGCGCTTAAGCCTTTAATTAATAATGGCATTGCAACATTTTCAATGGCAGTAAATTCCATTAATAGATGATGGAATTGATATATGAAACCTAAATTTTCATTTCTGAAACTGGCTTGTTGTTTACGGTTTAATTTGGAAACTTGCTGACCTTTAATTTCAACCTTGCCTGAGCTTTCGTTATCTAAGGTACCTAATATATGCAATAAGGTACTTTTTCCTGATCCAGAGCTCCCTACAACAGCTAACATTTCGCCTTGATTAAGTGCTAAATCAACCCCTTTTAATACCGCAACCTCGTTATCGCCATCTTGATAGACTTTATTTAGCTGCTGACAATTGATAACTAAATCACTCATAACGTAATACCTCTGCTGGATTCACTTTTGCAGCTTTTCTGGCAGGATACAAGGTAGCTAAAAAGCTCATCGCAATACTCCCTGCGGCAATTAAACTCAAACTCATCACATCAAATTTAACGGGTAAACTCACGCCCGCTAGTAAATTGATGCCTAACATATTCAATAATTCATTAATGTAGCTACTCAATAGCACACCAAGTAACGCACCAATACTGGTACCGATAAGGCCGTTATATAAGCCTTGGATCATAAACACGTGCTGCACTTGTAACGGAGTTAAGCCCAGTGTTTGTAAAATAGCGACTTCACTTTGCTTCTCACTGACCATCATGGTTAATGCTGAAATGATATTAAACACTGCCACGAGCACGATTAAGCCAAGTAACATCGACATAATGCGCTTTTCCATTGCCACAGCTGCAAATAGTGTGCCTTGGCTAGCTCGCCAATCAGTCACTGTGTAATCGTTTAAAATAGCTAACTGAGATTGCAATACTTGCTCAACAGCAAATG
Source organism: Pseudoalteromonas sp. bablab_jr010 (assembly GCF_016464105.1). Classification (NCBI taxonomy): domain Bacteria; kingdom Pseudomonadati; phylum Pseudomonadota; class Gammaproteobacteria; order Alteromonadales; family Pseudoalteromonadaceae; genus Pseudoalteromonas; species Pseudoalteromonas sp. bablab_jr010. The sequence goes on from NZ_JACDWV010000148.1 coordinate 267,859, forward strand.
GTTCATGCAGCGACACACTCAAATTGGGTGCTGCTGATTTTGCTAGTTTTAAAACTCTGCCTAACGAATAGCCACTGGTAAATGCCAATGACATATCAATTTCTGACTGTGTTTCATACAGTGCAGCAACAGTAAACAAGCGCTGACTAGGTACTCGACCAAGGGGAGTATACGAACTGGCATTAGGCATGATCACCCGTACTTTATCCCCAAGCGAAATACCCAATTTTCTGCTCAAATAGCGGCTAATCGCAATATGGTAGTTGCTGTCCATTACTTGTGACCAATTGCCGGCAACAATTTTATCTTTTACGTTATAGATGGAGCTTCCTTCATCATAAAGGCCTTGTAACAATACGCCGTGCAAATCTTGGTTAGTTTGTAAAATGGCTTCGCCATGGCGGTATAGGTTAACTTGTTTAACATCTTGAGAATTTGCTAGTTGCTGCTTTAACTGCAACATAGTTTCTTTCGAATTATCTTCGGCTGATACTTCAATATGGGGAATTAAACCAAGCATGTTGGTTTTAAGGTTATTTTCAAAGCCATTCATTACTGAACTAACTGTAAACAAGGCCATTAAACCAATAGCAATGCCCGCAATAGAGAAAAATGAAATAAATGAGATAAAGGCATTGCCCTTTGAGGAGCGACTATATCTCAGCCCTATAAAAAGGCTAACAGGTTGAAACATAATAAATTATGGGTATTCCAAGGGCTAAATATGCGCTCATGTTAGCATAGATTTAGCTAGCATGGGATGCGCGAAATTGTAAAAAATAATTATAAATCTGATACTTGAACAGTAGCAACCAAATGGTCAAGTAATGCTTTTACATTGGTTGCGATAAACTGCCTTGGTGGATACACCCCCCATACCCCTTCAGGTTCAGGAGCAACATTCGAAAGAACAGCAGTCAACCTGCCATCGGCTAAGTGTTCATTGACATAGTAATCTGGTAATTGCACGATGCCTAACCCTTTGATAGCAGCGTCAACCAATGCCCAACCACTGTTACAGGCCAAACGCCCTGCCACTTTGATGTGCTTGTCTTGGCCCTGCTCTTTTACCCGCCAGTAACTGTTATTACCAATCAGGCAATTGTGCTGATGTAATTCACTGACACTGTGTGGTTGGCCGAATTTATTGATATATTCAGGGCTACAACAAATAACAAGCCTGCGCTGACTGATGCGCCGTGCTTTTAATGATGAATCTTTTAAATGACCAAGGCGAATAGCGAGATCATACCCATCTTCTAGTAGATTGACTTGCTCATTGCTTAAATGGCTGATCACTTCAATATCTGGGTGCTTTTGCATAAACGAATGTACCGCAGGCATGATGAAACTTTCACCATACATCACAGGAGCTGTTAGTTTTATACTACCTTTTGGTGTCAGTTGCTGCTCTGCAAGCAGTGCCGTGGCATCATCCATGGCATGCTGTAATTGTTTAGTTTGATGCGCAAACACCTGCCCTTCTTGCGTTAGCACCACTTTACGGGTTGTTCGGGTTAACAATTGTGTGTTTAATCGCTCTTCTAATTGACTGACATAGCGGCTTACATGGGCCACTGACATACCCAGTAGTTTACTTGCTTTTGTAAAACTGCCTGTTTCTGCTACCGCTAAAAACTCATCAATTCCGTGCCAACGATTCATTATTACCATACTGTAAAAGTGTTTTAATAAAACGAAGATTATCATTCATTGAGAAACAAATAAAATAGACTAAGTTTAATACTTACTTCCAACAACTATAAGGGAACGTTATGACTGATTTTATCAAATCAAAAGCGGCTATCGCTTGGGGTCCAAATCAACCACTATCAATTGAAGAAGTGGATGTAATGATGCCTAAAAAAGGCGAAGTGCTTGTAAAGATTGTTGCTACAGGTGTTTGTCATACCGATGCATTTACTTTATCTGGTGAAGACCCTGAAGGTATTTTCCCAGCAATCCTTGGCCATGAAGGTGGCGGTATTGTTGAAGCCGTAGGTGAAGGTGTAACACATGTTGAAGTAGGCGATCATGTTATTCCTCTTTACACTGCTGAATGTGGCGAGTGTAAAATGTGTAAATCGGGCAAAACAAATTTATGCTCTGCGGTACGTGAAACGCAAGGTAAAGGTTTAATGCCTGATGGCACAACCCGTTTCTATAAAGATGGTCAACCAATTTATCACTACATGGGTTGCTCTACCTTCTCTGAGTACACTGTATTACCAGAGATTTCACTTGCTAAAGTAAGCAAAGAAGCGCCTCTTGAAGAAATTTGTTTACTTGGTTGTGGTGTAACAACCGGCATGGGTGCTGTTACTAAAACAGCAAAAGTTCAAAAAGGCGATACAGTGGCTATTTTTGGCTTAGGTGGTATCGGTTTATCGGCGATTATCGGTGCGAAAATGGCAGGCGCTGGCCGTATCATTGGTGTTGATATCAACACCAGTAAGTTTGATCTTGCTACTAAACTAGGTGCAACTGATTTAATCAATCCAAATGACTTCGACAAACCAATCCAAGAAGTTATCGTTGAAATGACTGACGGCGGTGTTGATTTCTCATTTGAATGTATCGGTAACGTTAATGTAATGCGCTCTGCTCTTGAATGTTGTCACAAAGGTTGGGGTGAATCGGTAATCATTGGTGTTGCAGGTGCAGGCCAAGAGATCTCTACTCGTCCTTTCCAGCTAGTAACAGGTCGTGTATGGCGCGGTAGTGCATTTGGTGGCGTTAAAGGTCGCTCTGAATTACCAGAGATTGTTGAGCGCTATATGAACGGTGAGTTTGCGTTAAACGATTTCATCACACACACCATGAAACTTGAAGATATCAATGAAGCTTTCGACTTAATGCACGAAGGTAAGAGCATCCGCTCAGTTATTCATTATTAATCTTTAATTTAGCGCTAGGTTGATACCTAGCGCCTTTGTTTCAAGGATTTGGTTATGCTAGAAAACATAAGCTCAACAAAAGTCAGCGGTGGCTGGCATAAACAATATACCCACCACGCTAGCAGCACACATTGTGCTATGCGCTTTGCGATTTTTTTACCACCTGGTGCCAGCGAAACCAATAAAGTACCCGTCATGTATTGGTTGTCAGGTTTAACCTGTACTGATGAAAACTTTATGCAAAAAGCCGGGGCATTTAAGAAAGCGGCTGAACTGGGTATTGCGATTGTCGCTCCGGATACTAGCCCGCGCGGTGAAAATGTTCCTGACGATGAAAACTACGATTTTGGTCAAGGTGCTGGCTTTTATGTCAATGCGACTCAAGCACCTTACAATGTGCACTACAATATGTACGACTATGTGGTTTCTGAGTTACCTGCACTTATCGAGGCACACTTCCCTGTGACGACTAAAAAAGCCATTGCCGGTCACTCTATGGGTGGTCACGGCGCATTGATGATTGCACTTAAAAACCCTAAACAATACGTCAGCGCCAGTGCTTTTAGCCCGATTGTGAACCCGATTAATTGCCCTTGGGGTGAAAAAGCATTTAGTAATTACCTTGGTAGTGATAAAGCAAGTTGGCTTGAATACGACAGCTGTGAATTAATGAAAAAAGCCGTCGCTGAAGATTATTTACCCATGCGTATTGATCAAGGTGAGGCCGATAATTTCTTAGCTGAGCAACTCAAAACCGAGCACTTATTTGCTGTCGTAAACGAGAAAGATTACCCAGCCGAAATTAACATGCACGCGGGTTATGATCATAGTTACTTCTTTATCAGCAGCTTTATTGATGAACACCTAATGTTTCATCAAAAATATCTGTGATTAATATCTCATTTTAAGTGTGAGGGCTTAGCTTCCTCACACTCTTTAATACTGCGTGTGATTTGCCTACAAACTAACTGTGGTTGTTGTTCTTCTGGTTTGAGTAAACCAATAACAGCGCTATCAATTTCAAAGCCTAATTTTGCGAATGAGAAACCCTTTGGATCTTTTACAAAATTTTTAGTTTGATTAGAATTCGTAGTTCCAATATTAGCTGATTGTGAGTTTTGTGCAGAGCCGTCAAGAAAGACTCCTGCTGCCGTACACCCCGTTAATTTGTAGCTAAGTAAGCAAATAACAAGTTTTGAAAAGTTAATCTTCATTAAAACTATCCATTAATGTAGGTCTTTTTTTCGGCTCAGCTTTAACCTCAACACATTCTTTTACTGCGCGACTAATTTGACGGCATTTAAGCTCAACATCTTTGTCTTTGCTACCACTCTCCAAGCCTTCAATAATCGCTTTGTCGATTTCATAACCTAGCATCGTCATGGTCATACCATAGTTCACTCGGTCATTATCTTTTTTATCTGCATAGGCACTGGCAGGCTGTGCTTGGCTAGCACGCCCACCAATACCATCAGCAACTAGGCCAATTACAGTACAGCCACTGAGCAAACTAACAGAAAGTAATAGATACAGAGATTTAAGCATTGGTCCTCCAATACACTTAAGCTTATTTTTAAGCATAATAACAAACGCGTAGTTTAACTGTAAAAAACTGTTGATTAATCACAAATATCGCGAATAAACTCTTTTAAAAACCCAACCAACTGCAATAGAAATATTAATAAGAAAGGTAAAGCGCCTAAAATTGCAACGCTACGATTTAACGGCTCATCTTGTAACATTAATAATGCAAAGCTGCATAGGAATAATGCTAAACACCATGCATAGAGGGTTACGCGGTTATTTTGCTCAGAGCTAACCAGTTCTCTTATGACTAATATTGCAGAGTCAGCGGATGTGGCAACAAATATCAACAGTAATAATAAGCTGGCCCAAATAAACACGGTTCCTTGCCAGTCTAGTTGATTAAAAAATACAAATAAGCCTTGGCTGTAATCTTGTTTTATTGCGACTAAAATACCTGCTTGGTTAAGTCTATCCCATTCAATTGCTGCCCCCGAAAAGGTCGCAAACCAAATTATAGTGACTAAAGTTGGAATACACACAACCGCCAAAATAAATTGCCAAACCTTGCGCCCCTGACTAATTTTGACTAGGAACACACCAACAAATGGCCCCCACGCTAACCACCAAAAGTAATAATTATATGTCCAATGAGTGGCCCAGTCAGGCGTTTTTAACTGGCTATCAAATTGCCAAGTGCCGGTTGCAAGCAACTGTAAATAGTAGCCAGTTCCATCAAATGCAATCTTTATAATAGGCTCAATTGGCACCACTATTAGCAACCAAACAAGCAGACTAAATGCTAAAAGTACGTTAAATAGACTCAGTGACTGTACACCGCGACGTAATCCAAATTTAACCGACAGCGAATAAATAACGGCTAACAAACAAACGATTAATGAACCTACTAATAAAGTTGAAGTAACCCCCAACTCAATTTCTACGCCTTTACTTATCAATAAAGTTGAATTAGCTATGGTGCCGACGACCCCAAAAAAAATAGCGATTACCGCAATTAACTTAACAATAAACGACACAGTAAATTTTGCAGACTTATCAAAGCGATTACCAAGCGCCGTTAAAACAGGGGCACAAATATCTCCTGATTTACCACTGTATTGCGTTAATCCCCCAAGCACGAGCGCAAATACTGCATAAAGTGCCCAAGCATGGGCGCCCCAATTAACCAAGGTTAAAGCGAGGCTACTAGCTAGTCTATCTGGGTATAAGCTTTGTTTAAGTGGAGGGTCGAGAGAATGTAATGCAGGCTCTGCTACGCCCCAAAAAACCAAACCAGATCCCATTCCAGCTGCAAACAACATGGCAAACCAACCAAAGTTTGAATACTCAACAACAGCGTGTTCGCCACCTACTTTACGGCTACCGAGTGGGCTAATGGCTAAAATAATGATGGCAAACAATAAAAAATTCACCAATAAGAAAAAGCTACTACCAGTCCATTTTAAAATCATTTGTATAAACGGCTGAACTTGCTCAGTGATAACATCAGGCAAAATCACAGCAATCAGTGCACCAAACATACACAGTGCAAGTGCGGTTTTTTCAAGAGAGGAGATGGAATGTTTCAATGTGAAGCCTATTTTGTCAGCGTGTTTAGGATACTGTTAGCATGACTGAAATTCAAACAGCCAAAAGGCTGAAAAAATGACATAGCACTGCGTAAAAATCGCAAATTATAGCAAGGCATGCTTTTAAAAACCCGGCTACATGTCCCTAGTTTCATCATTTTATGTAATTTGTTGATCGGGTATTGAAATTGCAAAGCTATCATAATCTTTATAGCAAGGAACAAAGCATGGACTTTAATATTGATTGGTATGAAATTCTCGATAATTTAATTCACCTAGGCATTGCCTACTTACTTGCCCTTCCTATGGCATTTGATCGAGAAAAAACCAGTAATGGTGCAGGTCTTAGAACATTTCCATTAGTCGCTGTTGCATCTTGTGGTTATGCATTAGTGGGTATGTCTGTTTTAACAAGTTCAGAGGCAGAATCAAAAGTACTCGAAGGGATCATCACGGGTATTGGTTTTATTGGCGGTGGTGCAATTTTGAAGAACAAGAATTCAACGTATGGAACAGCCACAGCAGCCAGTATTTGGAACATGGGACTCATCGGCATTGCTGTGGCATTTAGTCGTTACGAAATCGCCTTTTTAATGGCGTTGATTAATTTCATAACGCTAAGGTATGTTAAGCGCTTAAAGTAAACAATTAACTAGCGTCATATTTTGAGTTAACGATGGCATAGCCAGTTTGTTTCACTTTAATCTCAGCAGGATTTGCAGATTTAACTAATAAACCGCATCGTCTGCTTTGCTCATCAATAACGTAGTTAACTGATTCACTCGCTTCAAGGTCAATGACTTGATCAGCACAGCGGATCTGTAATTTAGAAACATCGCTCGCGCCTTCAATTTTGATTGAACCGCGAGATAAAGATAAATATGACAGCTTATCTTTTGAAACATTAATTTGTGAATTAATCTGCGGTGTGCGCGCCAATAGGTCATCAATTTGCTTGATGGTGGCAAGTTTGTTTTCTTCTGAAAACTGTTTACCCTCGATATTATCTAACGCATAAATAGCATTGTAAGCAAGATTAAAATCGCCCTTAAAGCTGTACCATTGTAGCGCACTTTTAGCGACTAAATATTGTATATCCGTTGGCAACTTAGCTCGCAGTAAATAGGCTACAGACAACTGCTCATCAAAGCCAAACCATTGTTGTTGATGATAATAATATTGGCTTTTCAACCAAGCAAACAATGCCTGCTCAGAGGTGTTTTTAGTATGGTCTTTGTATAACTCAGCCAATGCTTGCTCACCTTTATTAAACTCTTTTGCTTGTAGCATTTTATTGATTTCATCGTATTCATTAATGAAACCACGGCTCGCTTTATCATTTGAGTAACCATTAAAATACTTACCTACTTCAAATGAAAATAGGTAACCCCCTTCTACGGTTTTACCTTCTTTTGTAGCGGGTGCAAACTCTAAGTTGGTTAAGTATTTCTCTGCGTTTTCTTCGCTGCCGCGAGTATCAGATGCCATGATCACTTCAATATCTTTTGCCTTACCATGTGTATCAACCACATAAGACATTAATGCCCAACCTTCAAGGCGAGAGCCGTTATAACTACCTGGGTAACGTTTGTTTGAATTTTTAACAATGTAAGCTGATGTGGCGGCCTGTAAATCAACACCTAAGTCGTTGACATCTCGTGCTAAAGCCTGTGTTGGTAATGCGGTAAGTGAACAAAGTGCTGCGAGTTTAGTGAATTTAATCATGATAATGGCTCCAATTCCCTTTGATAGGAACATTTATAGCACTAAAAAAGGCGCTTTAAAAGCGCCTTGCTGTCAAGAATGTGCTTAAACATGCCTTGATCTTAAAACATATCCTGGTAAGGGTTTGGTTTTGATAATAAAACTTTTTTATCAAAACCAGGGATTGTCATTGAATCTTCACTAATCTCAATGTCACTTTCATCAATTAAGCCATCACCAAAACGATAAATTAGCTCATATTGACCTAAATCTGCCTGTTGCTGATAGTCAGTTTGTGCTTGGAATACCTGAGTATGACGGTCTTGATATTGCGCCATAACCTCATCACCATGACGCTTTGCAAGCATCTTTAATGTAATTGCCGGTGATAACACAGTCGCTGTAGCATTGTTACCGCCAAACCCTTTTGAATTTATAAAGGCAATATCCATGGCATCACATTGATAATGTTCAGTGCGAATATCTAAATGCTCGCTATAAACATCATCTGCCACTTTATCAATTGTGGTTATACCCGGCATAATATTGTGACTAAACACACCTAATGCCATAGCTAATTGGTCACCACTGGCAGGAGCTATAGTATGGCCAACATACGCTTTAGGTGCAGCAACCTTCCAATTATCAATTGCAAAAGTCTCTGCCACTTTATGATAGATCAGTGATTCTGTTACGCGGTTTTGTGGTGTACTTGAGCCGTGAGCTAAAATGAAACTACGCTTTTGTACTGCTTCTTGGCCAACAATACTGCTCGCTAGTGCAACAGATTTGGCCATCGTAATGTAGTTACCAGGGCCCGGTGCTGTTATTGATTTTTTAATGCCATCGGCATTTACAAACACATCTGCAACACTGCCTAACACATCTGCACCTAACTCTAATGCCAATGCATCATCCATTAAAATAGCAACTTGTGCACCTTCACCAATTGTAAAACCACAGTTTTCACCAAATGGACGACTGGTACGACGGTGATCAACCACATCTGTATTATCAAGACGCTTAAGGCCCTCTTCATTAGCAAGTGCGCTCATATTGCCAAAACCTTCAACGATTTCAGGTGTAATAGCACACTCAACAGACGCCACAATAGCTACACGCGTACGTCCTGCTTGAATATCGTTTACTGCTGCACGTAGGTTATATAAAAACGTTGCACAAGCACCTGATGTAGTAAAGGTTGTTCCCACATTGCCTGTTACATAAGCATTGATAAAGTCAGTCGACATGGTGTTTAAGCCAAGTGCAAGCTGTTTTGTACTCACACGGTCGCCCTGCTGACGCGCACGAATAAGTCCACCAAATCCTTCATCATCAACTTGACCAGCCACAGAAGCTGAGTAAGTGCCAATTTGATCAGGCTCAACGCTATTCATTACCTGCTGCCACGCCAGACCTGTCGAACGAATCGCATCAGTTGCGGCAAAGATAGTCGCTTGCAAGCCTCTTGGTTGATAACGGCTGTTATACATAGCCGAAGGTTCAAAACCTGTTGGTAATTGACCGGCCGCTTTAATTGGATTATCGCGCGTACTGTCATGTTTAATAGCAAGATCAGCACTAATTGTAACTTTCACTTTTTTATCAGTTAATTCTTCAACCTGCCAAGCACTTGGTACTGGAGTTGGTAAATCACGGCGGCGCGTTTCAAAAACAATCTGCTGTTCATCAGACGCTGTTAACGTCATTTTTTGCTGCCATGGCGTTGCATCAACATCGAAGTGATTTTTTTCAATTTTACGAATAAGTGTACCAGCTAAAATTTGTTCACCGAACTTAGCTTCGATGTCTGATTCGGCAATGGTATTGCCGTCAGCATCTTTTAGTAAACCTTCAGTAAGGGTGACTAAGTTCATTAATGTCGCTAAGCCTAAGAATGTCTCCTGACGGGCTTTAGCGTCCAAGCTGTCTAACACGATACGACGATAACCTTGATGAAAAGAAGTGCGGCCAGCGGCATTAATACCACCCATACCGACAATAACGGGTAATGCTGTCATAAAAAACCTTGAGAAAACGTGTTATGAGAATTAAGCCAAGTTTAAATGGATTAATTAACACGCTTTATGCTTAAATAGCCAAATAACCTGCATAACAGGCCAAAAATAACTGGTCGGAGCAATTAGAGTGACGAAACTTCAACAAGTAAAAGCTATTGAAATTAGTATTTTGGTTTATCCCCATTTATTAATAACCAGTTTAACCCTGCCTATCGAAATGCTCAGAGCTGGCGAGGCCTTTGCTAAAAGCCATCGTCAGCAAAACGAATTTAAACCCTTAAACATCAATTTAGTTGCAAGTAGTCTAAAAGCGATCCCCAATCGTACTGGGCTTTCGATTATGCCCGATTGTGAAACCGTCACAGCGCCTGTAAGTGACTTAATTATCGTTCCCGGGATTTGGCGAAACCCACGTCCAGTAGTAAGCAAACAAAAGAGTTTGGTGAACTGGCTTGGTGATTCTTGGCAGCAAGGCAGCCATATCATTGGTGTTGGCACAGGTAATTGTTTAGTTGCCGAAGCGGGATTACTAGATGGCCACCCTGCTACCACTCACTGGCACTACGCAGAACAATTTAAACGTGACTACCCTAAAGTACAGCTTAAGCCTGACTTTTTCATCACACAATCTGAGCGCATGTACACCGTTGCGAGTTTAAATGCCCTTGCCGATGTTATTGTGCATATTATTAGTCAATATTACGGCCGAGAAGCGGCGCAACATGTTGAGCGTAATTTCTCCCATGAAATTCGTAAACCTTACGAAGATCAGCGCTACCTTGAAGGTGCCGTTGATAAACACCCAGATGAGCTCATTGCACAAATTCAATTTTGGCTGAAAAATAATTTAACCTCAGAATTAACCCTGCAAGAAATTGCAGCGCAATTTAGTTTAAGCTACCGCACCTTTACGCGCCGATTTCGTCAAGCCACCAGCCAAACTCCTGTTGAGTATTGGCAACAGCTTAGAGTACAAACTGCAAAAGAGTTATTAGCGTCTTCAAATTTATCTATTCAAGAAGTTGCCCTGGAAGTAGGTTATAACGACCAAGGTCACTTAACACGAGTTTTTAAGAAAGTGCTTTCGCAAACACCCAGTGAATATCGCACAGTTGTTAGACGGAAACTATTTGGCTAAAACTAAAGTATCTAAATATATTTCAGGCTAAGTCAGATAAATCATATTTAAGTTGCTGAATTCAAGATTATTACTATCCTTTGACTTGTTGTATTAGTAATTGAGTAAATTTGATAAATGTATCAGCCAAATTATGATGAGTTAGTACAAAGTTGGAATAAAACGCTCGCTGTTTTAGCCCTGATTGCTGAAGTGCCCGTCGCATTAGTAATGAAAATAGAAAACAATATTATTAGTGTGTTTTCAAAAAACGATAACCAAGCAAATCCTTATGAAATTGGTGACAGCGAAGAGTTAGAAGATTCAGGCCTCTATTGCGAGCATGTCATAAAAACGCAGAACTTACTGAATATTCCAAACGCACTTATTGATGATGATTGGAAAGAAAACCCTGATATCAAGTTGAATATGATTTCTTATTTGGGTTTACCAATCTGTGCTGGAGATACTACCCCATTTGGTACTATTTGTATCCTTGATAGTAAACCCCATGAATATAATGAGCCAATAATAAAGCTACTCGAAACCATTAAACAAAGCTTCGAGACGCAACTAAAATTGTTACATCAGCAAAAACAAGCGTTTGAGCAGCAACAGTTTACTGAACTCGCGACCTTAATTCGAGGCATTGCTCATGAGATTAATACTCCTTTAGGTAACTGTATTACAACCGTTGATGTAACCAAACTTGCCTTAAATGACACTAAATCCCTACTAATAAAAAAACAATTAAGCCAACAAGCACTACAAAACACATTAGATACATTAGAGAACACTAATGAACTGCTAGATAGAAATTTAACCGCATGTGCACATAAAATACGAATTTTACAAGATTTGCTGTATACCAAATCACAATCTAGTAAAACTGTCATTACCTTAGCTCAGCTTTCAGAATCACTTCAAGAACACTTAAAAGAGCAAATAAAATATCGTGCAATTAAATTAGACATTAATTATCAAAACCCACATAGCCAATTTGAAGTTGAAATAGAGCTACTCAAGCAAGTACTCATTATTTTGCTACAAAACTCAATGGAGCATGCGTTCAACAATATTGCAGACCCTGCTATAGAAATTAATATTTTTAATTTTGATGAGGTGTTAAAAATTCACTATAAAGATAACGGCAACGGTATCAGCAGCAATGAACTAAGCTCAATTTTCACCCCTTTTTTTAAAGGTAGCAGCAATCAATCAGGTTTAGGGCTAGGCCTGAGTATTGCGAAGAAAATAGTTAGCCAACAACTGCAAGGCGATATTTGTGTACAAGAAAGTGATGCAGGCGCCCATTTTTTAATTAGTTTGCCTAAGTAAGTTGATAAGTTTAAATGTCTTTCGTAAATAAAATCTTACTAGTTTGTAGGCTGCCTCTGTCTTCATAACCTACAATTGAATAGCCATTTTTGATAAGCAGACTCAGCATTGCAGGAAAACGGTTCATCGACTTAACCTTTATAGTTAGGTAATTGTTGGCTTTAACCCATGCTTCTTGCGCGTTTAATAGAGCCTGTGCAATGCCCTGCCCTCTACATTTTGGTGCAACCGCACCAAGCCAGCTATAGAAAGTGTTTGAATCTAACGCATAACCCAGTTTGTAGGCCACAGGCTCATTATCGATATAAGCAACTAAAGCTAGGTGGTCAACATCTGCACACTGTGCCTGTAATTTACTGAGGGTATTTCGGCCATCAAACTCTGGTATTTGACTATCTATAAACAACAAATCTTCTAATCTAGCTGGCTTTATTACGTAAAGAGGCTCCATGAATAACTCTTATCTGATATCTAGTGTCACTTTTCTTTTCGATAATACAACTTTGAGTAGCGTTTTACACGGGCATGCACACCACGACCTAGGCTCTTAAATTTAGCTTCAAGAACATCTACGCCATATAAAATCCCCACCACTAGCACTGATAGCTTTATCGCAGCGAGTAAGTTGTCAGTGGCAATGACAACACCAATTGATGCTAATACCCAAATCGTTGCAGCGGATGTTACACCAACAACCGCACCATCTTTTGCAAGCATCACCCCGGCACCCAAAAAGCCGATACCAGTAATGATCTGGCCAACGACACGTGAATGATCAATATCTTCACCATGTAACATAAACGCTGTTGATAGAAACAAATAAGTACCCAACACAATGAGCGCTGAAGTACGAATGCCCACAGGTTTGCCGCGTAATTGACGCTCCATACCAATAATTGCGCCGCAAAATGCGGCGCTACCTATTGCTGACCAAGAATAAGGAGCAATATCAAATAAACTACTTAGTGTCACTGCACTTCCAAATCAAACTAACAATCAAAATTATAAATAAAAGGCCATCGCAGTACTGAGACGCGATGAACCAAAACTAGCCATTTTAGTAAAATCGGCTTTAGCTATTGGCACATGCTGACAATCAATCGCCAATTGCTTTTCGTTCTCACAAAACGGGTCATGCACGTACAAGCAATGCTCATCAATATGAGTTACACATACCCAGTGCGGTGACTTTTTACCATCAAACCGATAAGTGCTGATCAATAACACCACCGCTTTACCCTCAGCAAGCCAATCTTCAATGGAGGCCAAGGTTAACTCTTGATACCTCACTGGCAGCTTTGCAGCTATTGCTTCGGCTACAAATTGATTGTGTACGGTATGCAAAATGGCTTTTTTCTTTTCGCTTCTGACACCATCAATAAACAAGGTATCACGGGTATTTAAAACAACATCGGCTTTAAAACCACGTTTCATTGCAGCAAGTGCTAACCCTAGAGGATGACAACCGCCATGCCCTGAAGTCATGAAGATAGTCGTGGCTTCACGCCAGATATCCAACTCTTTGTGTTGGCTCATTGCGGTATCATTCAAGGATGACATTGCCATTAATAACGCCGCTGGGCCACAGGTAAATTCGGTAGTTTGCTGGTACCAAGGTGTGTGTTTATCGGCATTAAATTCGCTATTACGACGAATGTTTTTTTGCATTCGATGCGCGTCACTGTGGTCATCATAGTAATCACTGTAATGACCAAAAACTTGGTAGCCCAGTTTTTCATATAAACGAATTGCTGATTGGTTGTTTACCGCAACTTCTAAGCGCATGTATAAACGGCCCCGTTTAGCCGTTTCACTTTCAAGCGCAAGCAGTAACTGCGCAGCAATACCTTTACCTTGCTGAGATTGCAAAACCGCCAGTGAATATAACCGAGCAAGGCGTGTCCCTTTGTGACACCACACTAAGCCATATCCAACTAGTTGATTATCTATCTCGGCCACCATCAGTAAGCCGTGAGTTGCGCTGATCCAGCGTTTTAAACTACGGCTACTTAATCTATCTCGGCTAAAGCTTTGCTCTTCAATGGCAACAAGAGCCGTCAAATCCGTGGCCTGTGCAAAGCGGATTTGACAAACAGATGCGTTCATTAACCGCGGCCTCTTGCTTCTAGGCGTTGTTTAAACTCATCCATAATGATCATATAAAGCTCATCACCTAAATAGGCATCTTCGACTTTATGGTCGATACTTGGGTTGTCATTCACTTCTAACACGTATGCTTTACCTTGATGCTCTTTAACATCAACACCATACAAACCTTTACCCACCGTTTTACAGGCTTTTAATGCTGCATCGAGGACCACTTTAGGTAGCTCAAAGGTAGGCAAGGTTTCAAAACCACCTGAGAAGAATCGTTTTGCATCATGGTTGTAAATTTGCCAGTGATTACGCGCCATTAAATAACGACATGCATAAATTGCACGACCATTTAACACCCCGACACGCCAGTCGTATTCGGTATACATGTACTCTTGCGCAAGCACAAGTGCACTGAACTCAAACAGCTCTGTTAACTTAGCAACTAACTCATCACGATTAGCGACTTTAAATACGCCTTTCGAAAAAGAGCCTTCTGGCATTTTTAATACCAGCGGATAGCTAAAGTTTGCTTCTAAATTGTCAATTGTCTCTTCACTTGTATCAGCAACAACATGCGTTTTTAAACTCGGCACTTTTTGATAATTAAAGGCATCGTGCAAAAACACTTTATTACAACAGCGTAGTATTGACTCAGCATCATCAATGACCACTAACCCTAAGCTTTGTGCTTTACTTGCTAAGCGATAAGTTGGATGGTCGATAGCCGTTGTTTGACGAATAAATAACGCATCAAATTGTGCAATATTGGTTATTTCATCAAATGTCAGTGCTTGAGCATAAATACCATGTTTAGCGGCTGCTTTGATGAATTTAGCAATGGCATCTTTATCACTTGGTGGCACTTTTTCTTGGTGATCAACCAAAATAGCCATATCCCAACGGTAACGACGTTTTTTATCGTGAATACGCCATACTGACTCTGTAAAACTACTGAGCTGTTTTACAAATTCTGTAAAGGCTGTGTCATCTAATGATGCAATCGTACCTTGCTTAACAACTCCTTGCTCATCACACACTAAAATAGGTGCGGGATATTGTGAGAATAGTGCTTTGGTTGCTTTACTATGCTGCTCTTGATCTGTATGGCCAAAAAATACAGTGCCACCAGCAAGTTCTTTATGACGCGAGCTGTGCTCATCGCTACGTAGCGCATTAATTGTTTTTACACTCGGTAATACCTGATGCTTTCTCGCTTCAGCAAGCAAAGAACAATAATAACCTTTACTTAAATACTGCCCTGTATCACACAAGTTTAAAATGCGCGTTTTTGGCTCATTATGTTTTGGATAATCACGTAAGTAGGTGTCAAAGGTAATGACATTTTCGAAATTTTGAGCAATACGTTGCTCATTGTTATCAACCACTATCAAGGTTTTAAACACGACTTTTCCTAAATTAAGTCTTATGAGAAAAATGAAAACACCCAACCAATTAAGTGAACGCATGAGGCTAAACTTCACTTAACTAGATGGGTGCTTGAAATACCAAAACACAATAATTGGTAATTAAGCGTATTGGTATAAGCCTTAAGCTTGATGTGATTTATAGAGGTTTTTTTGCTTTGTGACCAACGAGATATTTTTTACTTGAAGATGAAATTTACTGATTAAAAATACCAATAATTAAATTAACTGATCTATGCTGTACAGTTGTTTATTGCCAGCTATTGAGAGTTCAGCTTCATCATCAAGGCTCTTTCCAATCAATTGCTTACCTAACGGCGCTTCTCGGGTTACAACATAAATAGGCTGCTCTTTTACGGTAACCACTAAGCCACCTGCACTTGGGCCCATAAAAAACCACTTTGCGTTATCTTGCTCATCGATAAGACACACTAATGCACCTTCACGAACCTTATTAAACTCGCTTTCTTTAAACACCGCATTGAATGCCTGAATATCACGGTAGCATTCATTAACTCGCTCAGCTTGCCCTTGGGCTAAATAAGCGGCTTCTAAACCCAAGGTATCGTATTGAGTTTCAGCAACACTTTCTTCGTGAGTTGCTGCATCATGGGCCGCTTTTGCCGCTGCTTTGGCGTTTTGCAGTTGTGCCTCTAGCGCAAAGCGTAAATGTTCAATTACGTGTGTTTTATTCATATCAAAGTAGCTAAAACAGAAAAGCCGCTATTCTATGGAAAAATAGCGGCTGATGAAAGTAAGTTATAAAACTGGCTTACGGCAACTCCATATAGGCTTTAGTTTTATCATCCAGTGTTTGGGTGTAATTTTCTGAACTTAACCCCAATAACTGCGGCAAGGTCGCGGCGATACAAATCGATGAGAAGGTCCCTACCACAATACCCACAAATAACGCGATAGCAAAACCCGTTAATGCAGCCCCTGCAAGCAGCCAAATACAAGCAATGGTCGCAAGTGTTGTGCCTGAGGTGATCAATGTACGTGTTAAGGTAGAACCAATTGCATCGTTAATCACAACATGGGTATTTATGCGTTGATTGTCTGGCTGAATACGTAAAAGCTCTCTAACTCTGTCGCCAACAATAATTGAGTCATTCAATGAATAACCAATAATAGCCAGTAAACTCGCCAGCACGGTTAAATTAAACTCAAGACCAAGTAAGGAAAATAAACCGAGCACTAAGATTAAATCATGTAACAGTGCAACCACTGAACCTACCGCGAGTCGCCATTCAAAGCGCACAGCAAGATAAACCATAATTGCAATCAGCGCTGCAAATAAAGCTAAACAGCCCTGTTCAAAAAGCTCATCACCCACTTGTGAGCCTAAAAATGAGCTAGATAAAACGGTATAGTCTACCCCTTGCTCATTCAGCTCTGCTTGCCAAGTACTGGCTTTACTAACCTCTGGTGCTTCTCTTAAAACAAAGTGATATTCACCCGCTTTACTTATAGTTAATTTACTCGCAACCTCAGGGCTTAACTTTGCCTTTAAATCTGTAATTGTTGTGACTGACGCTGTGTTAATTTCCGTGATGTAGCCACCTGTAAAATCAAGACCAAAGTTTAGCCCTTTTACAGATAAAACACCTAAGCTCGTAATGACTAAAACACAACTAAGCAATAATCCTAAAACGCGCGCTTTACTAGCTGCAGTTAATGTTGACCAACTCATGCTTTAGCCCCCGTTAAATTAGTTAGTTTAATGTAGAGTGTTTGGCTAAGCGCTTTCGAAATATAAACGCCAGTAAAGACACTAGTTAATAGCCCAAGCGCCAATGTGATTGCAAAGCCTTTCACCGGCCCATAACCAATGGCATATAAAATAATTGCCGTGATCATCGTAGTCACATTGGCATCAAAAATGGTCGAAAATGCTTGGTTATAACCTTGCTCTATCGCTTGATAAGTAGGCCGGCCTTTACGCTTCTCTTCTTTTATTCGCTCAAAGATAATCACATTGGTATCAACTGCCATCCCTATCGTCAGTACAAGCCCAGCAATACCCGGTAAGGTCAGCACAACCCCCGGTAATAACGACATTAAACCAACTAAAGCCGTTAGATTAAGCAATAAAGCAATATTGGCAATCAGCCCTAAGCGACGATACCAAAGCGCCATAAAGGCAAGGGTAATTCCGATACCCAGCATTAACGCTGCTAAACCGTGTTCAATGTTTTCACTGCCTAAGCTTGGGCCTATGGTTTGTTCTTGAACAATTGTCACTGGCGCTGTGAGCGACCCAGCGCGTAGTAAAAGCGCTAGATCATAGGCTGCTTGCGGGCTTTTCATATTAGTAATGCTAAAACGTGAACTTAAATGCTGGGCAATGTTTGCTACATTGATCACTTCGCTTTTTTTCACAACGTCGCCATTTGCATCCCGCGAGTATTCAGAATACACCGTGGCCATAGGCTTACCTATGTTGTGCTTAGAAAATGCAGACATGGCATCGCCACCTTGCGAATCTAAACTAAGCTGCACTAAAGGCTTGCCCCATTCATCTTTGCCAACACTGGCATTATTAATGTGATCACCTGAAAAAATCGCAACAGGATTTAAATTAACAACGCCACCACCTTGCACATTAAACGCTTTACCACCTACTTCGACGACTTGGTAAAAATCAAGAGTCGCAGTTGCACCAATAATACGTTTCGCTTCTGATGGGTCTTGCACACCGGGTAACTCAATGCGAATACGCTGCTTACCTTGTCTTTGCGTTACCGCTTCAGTGATACCAAGCTCTTCAATACGACCACGCAGTGTTGTTAAGCTTTGCGCCATAACTTGTTTATTAAATTCGCTTTGGCTTTGCTCATTAAAATGCAGTAATACCGTGGTTAGGTTATTCGTTGTTGATTTAGTTTGCATCAGGCCTTTAAATTGACCTTGTAACGTTGAAACAAGCCCTGCGAGTTGCTCCTCGCCGCTTGGTAAAATTTGTAGCTCAACCCCTTCTTTTACAACACTTGCCCGAATACCACGAATTTTGTCTTTACGAAGCGTTAATTTAGTTTGTTGATAGACACTGTTTAAGTGCTCTTGCATTGCTTTATCTAGATCAACATCAAGCACAAATAACACCCCACCATTTAAGTCGAGTCCCAACTTAATCGGTGAAAGCCCAAGCTGTTGAAGCCATTGTGGGCTTGTCGCATGCTCAACAATTTTAGTCTCTAGCTGTGGGTATTGCGTTTTTATAAAGCTCAACGCATTGGCACTTTGAGTCGGTTCAGCTAATAAAATAGCCAGTTGTGCTTGGCTATCATTGGCTTCAGTCACTTCAAAACCATGTTGATTTAGTGCCGTTGTCACACTTTGCAGCGTCACAGTCTGATCTGGCAAGCTAATGTGCAACCAAGATTTGTTAGGGTAAAGGTTAGGTAGTGCGCTAACCGCTAATAAAATACACGCCGCTATCATAGCGACATAACTCATTTTTAGACGACGCCATAGCGCCGGCTTTGATTTATGTGACATACATGACTTCCTTCCGGCATTGTCAGCCGGTAAAAATTTAATTCCAAAAAATAAAAAGTAACGAAGGAAGTCGTTTAGCTATGGTAGGTGGTATTGGCTTTGTACAAGAGATTAGCGTCTTTCCAGCCACTAATGCGGGATTTACGTTGAGAGGCTAATGCAAACCATGGGATCACACGCACAGCACCTGGCGGCGCTAAAAAGTGCTCTTTCCCCCAATCTTCAGCAAAGAATTCAATTAATAGTTCGTAATCAGGATCAACCTGACTATGATAAAGAAATAATGATGAATTACTGGCAGTTAAACGCGGCATAAGGGTATCAAACCCCGATGGTTCATCCGGTTTAGGATGCTCAGCTGTATGAGTTTGGGAAATAACTGGTGTTTTAGTCAGCTCGACTTGGAACAATTTAGTTGCAGAAAAGTGTGACTGAGTGTCAGGCATAGCCATGCTCTGTGCACTAAAGAACACAGTAAAGAGCAAGATAATGACTGAGAAAAACCGTAACAAGAACTGACCAATAAATTAAGCGGATGACAGGGATATAATGAGGGTAAAAAAATAAAACACAAGGTATTACTTAAATAAAAGTGACTAAAACAAAAAGCGGGCCTAATTAGGCCCGCTTAGTCATTTAACTTTGTTAAACTTCTAATGATGACATGTCGATAACAAAGCGTGAGGCCATATCACCTTGCTTTAATTTATCGAATGCGTCGTTAATTTGGTCCATTTTGATCATTTCAACTTCAGGTAAAATATTATGTAACGCACAGAAATCGAGGATTTCTTGAGTTTGCGCAATACCGCCAATCAATGAGCCAGCAACACGGCGACGCCCCATTAATAATGGCACTGAGTTAGTCTCTTCAAGTTCACCCACTTGACCAACCAATACTTGCGTACCATCAATATCTAAAAGCGGAATATACGGCGTAAAATCGTGTTTTACAGGAATGGTATTAATGATCACATCAAATTGATTTGCATGCGCTTGCATGGCGTCTTCATCGCTCGATACCAATAAATCTTTTGCGCCATAAGATAAAACCTGTTGTTTTTTCTTATCACTACGGCTGATTGCCGTAACATGTGCGCCCATTGCAGCTGCGATTTTAATTGCCATGTGGCCTAAACCACCTAACCCAATCACACCAACACGGCTACCAGGGCCAACATTCCACGTACGTAGTGGCGAATACGTTGTGATACCCGCACATAAAATTGGTGCACATTTAGCAAGGTCTAAGCCTTCAGGCACGCTCAATACAAACTCTTCACGCACCACAATGTGTTTTGAATAACCACCTTGAGTGAGTTCACCACTAATGCGGTCTTGTCCTGAGTAGGTCCCTACCATACCTTCGCGACAAAACTGCTCTTCGCCGTGATGACATTGGTCACAGCTTAAACAGCTATCAACCATACAACCCACAGCAACATTATCGCCCACTTTATATTTAGTAACGCCGCTGCCTACTTCAAGGACGCGACCAACGATTTCATGGCCTGGTACCACTGGGTACTGAGTCCAGCCCCAGTCGTTTTCTGCGGTGTGTAAGTCTGAATGGCACACGCCACAATATAGAATTTCAATTGATACATCTTCATCACGAAGTGCACGGCGTTCAAAATGGTACGGCTCTAATGGTTTTTCAGAATCATGTGCTGCATAACCGACGGTTTTCATGCTTACTCCTTAGTTTTCTTCGTGTTTTACTCATGCATTTAACTAATTTGCTAATGCGCTTGTGTATAATGCATTCAGTATAGAGGTAAATTAACAAATTACACTTGCCTAAAACACGAAAGCTTTTGCCTATTTTTATCAAATTGATTCAAGAGACTCCCAATGCGTGGAATGAGCCGCAAAGAACAGGTAACGAGATCGCCTGATGCAATGAACCTATCACAAAGCATCAAAACACTTTGGCCCTATTTAATGACCTTTAAAGGCCGCGTTATTTTAGCCGTCTTAGCGCTTATTGCTGCAAAAGGCGCCACATTGCTGATGCCTTGGGCACTAAAAGAAATAATTGACGCGGTTGATGCGAGTATCAACCCGCTATTAAGTGTTCCTATTGCCTTGCTGATCGCCTATGGTTTACTGCGCTTTGCCAGTGTATTTTTTGGTGAAGTACGCGATGCATTATTTGGCCGTGTTACAGAGCACGCTATGCGCCATATTGGCCTAAAAGTTTTTAAACACTTGCATAGTTTAGAGCTTGCTTTTCACCTGGATAGGCAAACAGGTGGTATCAGTCGCGATATAGAGCGTGGTACAAGTGGCCTCAGCTTTTTAATGCGCTTTTTGATGTTTAACATCGTGCCAACCCTATTTGAAATAATCACTGTAGCGATTATTTTTGCGACCTTGTTTTCACCTTGGTTTGCACTGGTCACATTAATTGCCGTCACTACTTACATTGCTTTTACTGTGATAGTAACTCAGTGGCGTAACCGATTTATTCGTGAAGCAAATGCTGCCGATAACAACTCAAACACCCGTGCAATCGACAGCTTACTAAATTACGAAACCGTTAAGTACTTCAACAATGAACAGTATGAAGCGAGCACCTACGACGGCTTTTTAGCTAAATGGGAGCAAGCGAGGCTTAAAAATCGTTTATCGTTACTGGCACTTAATTCAGGGCAAGCACTTATTATAGCCACGGCTATAACAGCGCTAATGTGGCTCGGTGCCAGCTCAGTGGTCAATAAAGAGCTGACAATAGGTGAGCTTGTGATGATCAATGCTTATATGATCCAGTTATTTTTACCACTTAACTTTTTAGGTTTTGTTTATCGTGAGATACGCCGTGCGCTGACTGACCTTGAAAATATGCTGGGGCTGTTAAATCGCAAAGCCGCCATTAGCGATGACAAAGATGCAAAACCATTAAATGCAACCAAAGCAGTTATTCGATTTGAAAATGTGTCGTTTAGTTACGACAAACAACGGCCAATTTTAAATAACTTAAGCTTTGAGGTTACTTCTGGCAGCAAAGTGGCGATTGTGGGTGCCAGTGGCGCAGGTAAAAGCACTCTAAGCCGCCTGCTCTACCGTTTTTATGATGTGGATGCGGGTAAAATTTATATCGATGAGCAAGCAATCAACACAGTGACACTTGAAAGTTTGCGCCAAGCAATTGCCATCGTACCGCAAGATACCGTGCTATTTAACACCAGCATTCGCGAAAACATCGCTTACGGAAATCCAACGGCAAGCGAAGATGAAATTGATAAAGCCATAAGCCTTGCCCATTTAGATGGATTTATTGCCAGCCTAGATAAAGGCGATAAAACCCTTGTTGGTGAGCGCGGTTTAAAAGTGTCGGGCGGTGAAAAGCAGCGCATTGCAATTGCTAGAGCCATTTTAAAAGGTTCACCCATTTTATTATTTGATGAGGCAACATCGGCGCTAGATTCGCATTCAGAGCAAGCCATTCTCAGCGCGATGCGTGAAGTCGCACAAAGTCATACCAGCTTGGTTATTGCACATCGTTTATCAACAATTACTGACGCAGACAAAATTATTGTTATGAAACAAGGACAGGTTGTTGAGCAAGGTCAGCACCATCAACTGCTTGCAGCGAATGGTGAATACGCACGAATGTGGCAGTTACAGCAAAGCGAAGAATAAACACTGTTAACTAGTAGGTTAAATGATTAGAATAACCGCTTTATTTTTATCTATAACAAAAAGGCAACACGCAGATGGGCAGAGCTTATCAAAACAAAAAAGACTCAATGGCAAAAACTGCGGGTGCAAAAACCAAAGTTTATTCAAAGTACGGAAAAGAAATTTATATCTGCGCTAAGAATGGTGGTGTTGATCCCGATGGCAACTTAGCGCTTCGTCGCTTAATTGAGCGTGCAAAGAAAGACCAAGTACCTACGCATGTAATTGAGCGTGCAATCGATAAAGCCAAAGGCGGTGGCGGCGAAGATTATGTAGCAACTCGCTATGAAGGTTACGGCCCGGGTAACTGTATGATCATTGTTGACTGTTTAACCGACAACAACAAACGTACATTCGCTGACGTACGTGTTTGTTTTACTAAAGCAAATGCAAAAATTGGCGCGCAAAACTCAGTATCACACTTATTTGATCACCTCGCTATTTTTGTATTTGATGGTGATGATGACGAAGCTGTTTTAGAAGCTCTAATGATGGCTGATGTAGATGTAACAGATGTAGAAGTTGAAGACGGTAAAGTGACGGTATTCGCGCCACACACTGAATACAACAACACCCGTACAGCACTTGAAGAAATGGGAATTACTGATTTCCACGAAGATCTAATTGCTTTTGTGCCGCAAGTAGAAGCACCCATTGAAGGTGAAGACGTTGAAGTCATGGAACGCTTTTTAGCCATGCTAGAAGACTGTGACGACGTACAAAACGTTTACCATAACGCACAGTTTTAATTAAAAAGGCCAACCAAGTTGGCCTTTTACCTTTTAGCCCAAAGGAATCAACATTGAATACCCTCGAAGAGTTAAAAGCCGGTTCTCTACAAGGTTGTACACGGCTTCAGCTTGTTGCAAAACTAACCGAGTTCCCAAAAGAAATTTATACTCTAGCCGATACGTTAGAAATCCTCGATTTATCTAATAACCAGCTAAGTGATTTACCTGACGATTTTTACAAATTAAAAAATCTCAAACGGCTGTTTTTATCATTTAATCAGTTTAAACATATTCCAGACGTGCTAAGAGAATGCCCTAACTTAATCATGGTGGCATTTAAAGGTAATCAAATTACTGAATTTAAAGCGCACTGTTTGCCAACGCAGATTGAATGGCTGATCTTAACGGATAATCAAATCCCCGCTTTACCTGATTCATTTGGTGAGTACAGCAAGCTTAAAAAGCTCGCACTGGCAGGTAATCAATTAACTCATTTACCAGCTTCAATGGCTAATTGTAACGAGCTTGAGCTAATACGTTTAAGTGCCAATAAGCTTACAAAAGTTGAATATTGGCTTTTAGCTTTACCGAAACTTGCTTGGCTTGCCTTCTCTGGTAACGATTTAAATCGCTCAACTAGCTTACACTGTGAGCAGTTTAGCAAAATCACACTGAATGAAATCCAAGTTAAAAAGCAGATTGGCCAAGGTGCGTCTGGGGTTATTCATTTGGCCAATTGGCATCAACGTCCTGTTGCCCTTAAGTTATTTAAAGGCGAGATCACCAGTGATGGCTATCCACTCGATGAGCTAAATTGTTGTTTAAAAGCCAGTGAGCATCCAAATCTCATTAAAGCATTGGGCTATGTCGATGAAGAGGAACAACTTGGTTTAGTGATGGAGCTTATCAGTAAAGAGTTTACGAATCTTGGTTTGCCACCCTCCCTTGCAAGCTGTACCCGTGATACCTTCGAAGACAACTGCCAGTACGCGGCAGAAATGGTGCTAAAAATTGTTAAGCAAATGGCCAGTACCCTCGCTCATTTGCATCAAAAGCAAGTAAGCCATGGTGACATTTATGCCCATAACAGCATGATCAATTCACAGGGCGATTTATTATTCGGTGACTTTGGTGCAGCAACAGACTTATCAATGCTGACGCCTGATCAACAGCGGCGATTAGAAGGCATTGAAGTGCGCGCCCTTGGTTATTTCATTGATGATCTACTGACCGTAGTGAGTGAACAAAACGACATTACTAAGATGCTTTCTGACATCGCTCAAGAGTGCTTGGTACTAAACTCAGACGAACGCCCTCGCCTTTCTGAGCTAGTTTCGCGATTACGAGTGTAGGTAATTATAAATAAAGCCTCTGTGAGGCTTTATTTTTGCTTTTTAAACGGGAACACCTGCTGCTTTAACATACCTTCTGGCATGTAATCCCCAACCACTCCATATTTATCGGGCCACTCTGCTTGACCTTTGACTGCCGTGCCAAATAGATAATCTAAAAATGAAAAATGCGCAGCATAGTTACGGTCAATGGCCGCTTTATCAGATGAATGATGCCAATGATGAAACTGAGGGGTAACCAGCAAATACTTTAACCATCCAAATTTTACCCGAACATTAGCGTGGTTAAACACAGCCTGAAAGCCAACAATAATGACATATAAGCTAATGACATCCGATGGAAAGCCGAGCACAAAAATTGGCGTAAGCACTAAGCTGCGCGTCACGAGTATTTCTAAAATATGTTGACGAGAGCCAGCAAGCCAATCCATCTCTTTTGCACTATGATGCACGGCATGAAAACGCCAAAGCAATGGCACTTCGTGATAAGCCCTATGCACAAAGTACTGCATTAAATCAGCAACTAAAATGATTAAAAATAATTGGAGTAAAAATGGCAGTTGAATAATAAAGCCTTGCACTGTATCAGACACAGCCCAGCCAAAAGCATGATGCACGAACTGATTGGTTGCCAGCAACACAAAACCAATAATTAAGTGATTAACAAAGAAATGATTTAAATCACCCTGCCACTCAGAGCGGAGAATTTTTTGTTCTTTACGGTGCGGCAGTAGCTTCTCAATTAGAATAAAAATCAGTGTGGAGCCAAGTAAGTCAAGAATGAACCAATCAAGCCCCAAGTACGGCGTATTATCTCTAAAATCGCCCACTTCAACATTCGGCCCGCCAAATGCAATTGCCACAACTATAAATACCCAAGCCGTTGCACCCAGCCGTTTATTAGTATTACGAACAAAATTCAAAAGCCCTAAACTGCCCGAAATAATTAATGCCACAAACATTAGCTGACGTAAAAACTCAACACTGTAGTTTTGCCTGAGCTCTGGGGTCGTTAAGTACTCTGGAAAATGAAAAGCTAATACCCCTAAACAGGATAATACCGCTAAGAAGCAAGCAATATAACCACTGATATTGCCTTCACCCACTTGAAACTGCTCAGCTCTAAATAGCCGATGATAAAGACGTGTCATGATATAAAAATCCATTTATCAATTTTTTTGCAGCATAACACAGAAGAATTTAGGAACAAATATACGTTAAGCCATCACGAACATGTGTATACAACAAATTGATATTAATATCAGAAAACCCAAAACGATGCTGCGTTCAGGTAGGTAATGAATAATCAACGCAGGCATTGCAATAATATGTGAAACCTTTGGCCTATAGCACAAACTATGTTTTTCAAAGTTCAAGAAAGCGTTTTTAGCCTTAACAGATAAAGCTTTATTCCAGCCAAATGACTAAAACCAATGCAATTGACCTATACAGCTTATTAACGAATAAAAGTTTAATTTTATTAAACATTCTTACCCTCATGAAATTTTAAGTTGACTAAGTTATTAACTTTAAATTTTATTTTACAATACAGCTTTAAATAGATTAATAATATAAATAAGAATTTTTATAAGAACTAACTCACCTTTAAGAAAAAGAGAAATTCTTACCAAGGAATATAAAAAGGAAATTTCATATGTTATTAGTTAAAAATCCCCTCTACAGTAACTATTGAATAAACATATTTTTCCAAGATCATCAATAATAAATCTTATTGGATGATAAAAAAGGAAATACAAATTGGCTCTCTAAGAGCTTTATGAATTAAGCCAATACAATTGCTTCAGAGGGAATAATGCTTATATCTAATACTCACAAGTTTATTTTTGTTCACATTTGGAAAGCGGGTGGTACAAGTGTTCGAAAATCACTTTCCAATTACACTAACAATGATAAAACCCAAATCCCAAAGCATGCATCACTGAAAGAAATAATCAATTACATCGGGAATGAGAATTTTAGTAAGTACTTTAGCTTTTCGTTTGTACGTAACCCTTGGGATATTCAGGTGTCAAACTACTTTTATATTCGTCAAAGACCAGAACATTATGCATATGAATGGATGTCAAAATTTGAGTGCTTTGATGAATATATAGAATGGAGAGTATCTGAGGAAAGAATTTTACAATTTGATATGATTTGTGATTCTTCTGAAAAGATTGCAGTTAATTTTGTAGGAAAATTTGAAAAATTAAATGAAGACTTTCGTATCATATGCAATAAAATTGGGGTTAATGCAAAATTACCACATACAAACAGGTCAACTCATCAAAATTATAGAAAGTATTATACGCCTTTTAGTAAAAAGCTTATTGAAGTTGCCTATGAGAAAGATATAGAACATTTTGGTTATAAATACTAATACTTAGGAGAAAAGTTAATGCAGGCTCTAGTAAGGAGAACTCTTTATTTATTTTTGTCTATTACTGGTCTTACAGCTCTAATGGCTATTATTGGTATAGCATATGTATGGTTTTTTTCTAACCAGAATGAATTACCTCATCTCGAACTTTTAATAGGTTCTGTAATCTTAGAAATAGTAGCGGTAGTATTGGTTCTAGCAAAGAAAGGTCTTAAATACCTTCCTGACAGCCAAATAGATAAAGAGCCAAATGACACTATTAAATTTATGGAGAGCTTTATATCAACTGGAACAAGCGCTACGATAGTCAGTAATAGAGTATCTTGGTTGGCGGGAGATCAGAAATTATTAAAGATTCTCCAAGAGAAAATCGATAATGGTATTAGAATTGAAATCATCACACCCAAGGAAGTTAATACACCTCTAGTAGATAATTTAAAGGGAGCTACTTTTATTGTCACAAATGAAAAGTTTTCTCCAGAAGCTAGATTTACTTTAGTTAATGGGGAACGCAGTGGGGCTGAAAAATTAGCAATAGCACGAGGTGTTCATCCGGATCATGAAATTACAATTTTTGACAATAACTCAGGCCCTCAAATTATAGCGATGGCAAAAGATATAATAAGAAAGTCAAAGGAGTTATCACATGCCTCATAGATGGTGTAATTCTGCACAAATACGAAAAGAACAGATTGAATCTGGATTAGATTTAACTTTCAATGAAGTATTTAAGCCTCTCCTAATAAATCAAATTAAAATGCTTTCACCGGCTGAGATCCTAGAAGTCGGAGCTGGGACTGGTCATCTATCTAAAGAATTATTCACTATAGGCCTGAGTGTAACAGCAATTGAACCATCATTAGGAATGTATAATGTAGCAAAGGATGTCTTATCAGATACAAATATAAGGCTTTTTAACTGTACTTCCTTTGACTTGAAAAGAGATAAGGTTTATGAGCTTGCATTTTCTCATCTTGTTGCACACGTGGTTGATGATATTTTTAGTTTCTTTGAATCAATAAAAGTCCACTTAAAAAAAGGTGCTAGTTTTATTTTTTCGATTCCACACCCTTGCTTTTATAATTCATATAAAGGTTTTTTTGGAAATGAATATAATTACATAACTCCAATTACAAAAAATGTTTCTTTTAAAATTACTAAAGATCAAGAAAATACAATTTATGATGTTCCATATCACCACAGACCTTTGTCGGACTACTTTAACAAATTGATTGAGTCAGGTTTTATAATTGAAAGATTTGATGAGATTTATCCTAATGATGATATACAAGAGAAATATGGTGCAAGATGGGAATTCCCTCGATACTGTCTATTCACATGTAGAAAAACCTGAAAAATAATATTTTTTGCAAAATTGCTAGAGCAAACTAAAGTAACGAATACAAAAGGATAATTCTACCATTTGAAGAATTGCAACCTTTTGAATCTGATATGCTCGTATGCAATTTTATTAGTACTCCTGAAATGCTTTATCAAACTTATCTTGATTAAGGTATTTATCAAATGCACCTAAAGCATTACCAACACTTGGCTCAGTCATTAACTCTTGCATTGCAACTTCACCGACAATACCGAATGCATTTTCCATTGCCTCCTGTCCGCCGACTTCGATCGCCGCCTTAGCTTGCTTTGGACAGTCTTCTGTTAATAAACGCGTAACTAACGCACCAACATAGCGATTAGTTTCATCTATATCTTGCTCTGTCACGTTCGAGAAAGGTTTAATTATACTGTGCGTAGACATACCCAGATAAATCCATTTAGCGAGGTTCTTTCGTTCTTTGCCATTTAGTGAATCAGTTAAACATACTGCAAGTTGCTCAGCTTCTTCTGATGCTGAAACATAACTAGGCAGTAACGACATTACAAAGAGTGAAGTAGTTAATAAGATTTTTTTCATTATCTTTCCTTGAAAATAATTACGCACAATAAAGTAATGTGAATCCAAATCAATTTTCAGCAAAAACCAAAAAAGCCACGATAAACGTGGCTTTGTTGGATAAAGCTTAAACTTTTACTGTTCTATTATAAGAACTGACCTAGCGCTTTAACTTGGTCTAACATGCGGTTTGAGAAACCCCACTCGTTATCGTACCAAGCCATCACTTTAACAAGCTTACCATCTACTTTAGTTTGGGTAGAATCGAAGATTGAAGACGCTGGGTTGTGGTTAAAGTCGATAGAAACAAGTGGTAGTTCGTTGTATTCAAGAATACCTTGCATTGCACCTTCTGATGCTGCTTTAACTACTTCGTTGATTTCTGCTGCAGTTGTTTCGCGCTTAGCAACAAACGTTAAGTCTACTAAAGAAACGTTGATTGTTGGTACACGTACTGCCATGCCGTCAAGTTTACCCGCAAGTTCAGGAAGTACTAAACCAACTGCTTTAGCTGCACCTGTTTTCGTTGGGATCATTGACTGAGTTGCGCTACGTGCACGGTATAAGTCTGGGTGATAAACGTCAGATAAGTTTTGATCGTTTGTGTAAGCATGAATTGTTGTCATGCTACCTTGCTCGATACCGACTGTGTCGTTGATTGCTTTTGCAATCGGTGCTAAACAGTTTGTTGTACAAGATGCATTTGAAATGATGTTGCTGTCAGCGTTTAATACTTCGCTGTTAACACCATGAACAACTGTTGCATCCATGTCCGTGCCTGGTGCAGAAACGATTACTTTTTTTGCACCCGCTTCAATGTGTTTAGCCGCTGCGTCACGTGAAGTGAATAAACCAGTACATTCTAAAACGATATCTACGTTTAGTGCTTTCCAAGGAAGGTTTGCTGGATCACGCTCTTGTGTAAGGGTAATTTCGTCATTACCAATTAGCATGGTGTTTTCAGCAAGTGTTACTTTTTGAGAAAATTGACCGTGTACTGAGTCAAATTGAGTTAAATGCGCGTTAACATTTGCTGGTGCTAAATCGTTGATTGCAACGATTTTGATTTCGTTGTTTTGAGCTGACTCATAAAGGGCACGTAATACGTTACGACCGATACGTCCATAGCCATTAATTGCAACATTAATCATTCTAATATCTCCCGTTAATTATTTTACTTCACTTGCTTGGCGAGCAAGCGCTTCAATGGCTTGCCAGTCTTTGTTTTCAATAAGTTGTTTATCTAGCATCCAAGTACCACCTACACAGATTACGTTTTTAAGTGCCAGGTAGTTAGGTGCTGTTTCAAGGCTAATGCCGCCTGTAGGGCAAAAAGTTACTTGTGGTAAAGGGCCACCAATTGATTTAAGCATTGCTGTGCCACCCGCTGCTTCTGCAGGGAAGAACTTTAAGAACTTAAAGCCATGGCTTGCTAATTTCATTACTTCACTTGGTGTTGCTGCACCTGGTAAAAATGGAATATCAGTGTCTTTAGCCAGTGCTAATAATTCGTCGTTTACACCTGGGCTAACCATGAAGTCAGCACCGGCTTCAACAGATGCATTAAATGTCGCTTTATCAACCACGGTACCTGTGCCAACGTATGCTTCTGGTACGGCTTCTTTCATTAGCTTTACAGCTTCTGCCGCAATCGGCGTACGTAAAGTAATTTCTAGTGCTTTTAAGCCACCGTTATAAAGCGCACGTGCAAGGGGTGCTGCATCTTCAAGTTTTTCGATAACAACAACCGGTACCACAGGTGCCGATGATAAAATTTTCTCAATGCTCATTGTTTGTTCCTCATAGCCCAGTAACGGCGTATTATTATTCTAAACCAAAGGCACTTGCGCCAAGGTCTGCACTACTTACTATATTTCTGAAACCTGCAAATAACTCTCGGCCTGTACCATATGTTTGGCTTGGTTGGCTAAGTTGTAATTCACGTTTTGCTAATTCTTCATCGCTTACGTGTACTTTCAATACACCCGCTGGTGCATCAAGCGTCACTAAGTCACCTTCGTGAATTTTTGCGATTACACCACCTTCAACCGCTTCTGGTGCTAAGTGGATTGCAGCAGGAACTTTACCTGATGCACCCGACATACGACCGTCTGTCACAATCGCCACTTTGTAGCCTTGGTCTTGTAGTGTTGCCATTACTGGCGTTAATTTGTGAAGCTCAGGCATGCCTTTCGCCTTCGGACCTTGCTCTTTAATTACAGCAATAAAGTCTGTATTTAACTCACCGCGGCTATACGCTTCTTGTAACTCACCTTGTGAGCTAAATACTTTAGCTGGTGCAGAAACAACTTGGTGAGATTCAGCCACTGCAGATACTTTGATAACGGCTTTGCCAAGGTTACCTGTAAGAAGCTGTAAACCACCCTGCTTGCTAAACGGGTTATCAATCGGACGTAATACTTCTTCATCATGTGACTTTTCAGGACACGCTACCCATTTAACTTTGCTTGGGCCTGTGCTGTTAGTCATGATCACTGATGAATCTTTATCTAGCATTGGCTCTGTGGTGTATGCTTCTAAGCCATCACCTACAATCGTTTTCACGTCGTTATGTAAGTAACCTTTGCTCAGTAGTTGTTTCATTAAAAAGCCCATACCGCCGGCTGCTTGGAAGTGGTTTACATCTGCTGAGCCGTTCGGGTAAATACGTGTAAGAAGTGGCACAACTTCTGATAAGTCAGCCATGTCTTTCCAAGTAAGGATTACACCCGCTGCTTTCGCGATTGCTACTAGGTGGATTGCGTGGTTTGTTGAGCCGCCTGTTGATAACAAGCCAACTAAACCATTAATAATTGTTTTTTCACTTACTACGTCTGCAAGGCTGTTAGCATCTTTTGTTTCGATTAACTGCTTTAACATGGTTTCGACAGCATGACCTGTTAAACCATCACGAAGTTCTGTGTAAGGGTTAATGAAAGAGCTACCTGGTAAATGTAGACCCATGATTTCCATTAACATTTGATTCGAGTTAGCGGTACCGTAGAAAGTACACGTACCCGCACTGTGATACGATGCGCTTTCAGCTTCTAACAGCTCTTCGCGACTTACTAAGCCTTGTGCAAATTTTTGACGAACACGGGCTTTTTCTTTATTCGGGATACCCGATTGCATTGGACCTGCTGGTAAGAAATACGTTGGTAAATGACCAAATGATAAGGCACCAATTAAAAGTCCAGGGACAATCTTGTCACACACACCTAAACAGAAAACACCGTCGAACACGTCATGCGATAAAGAAACCGCTGTAGACATTGCAATCACATCACGTGAGAACAATGATAGTTCCATACCATCACGGCCTTGAGTAACACCGTCGCACATAGCAGGTACGCCGCCAGCAACTTGTGCTGTAGCATCGAACTTAGTGGCAAGGCTTTTGATGATTTCCGGATAATCTTTGTAAGGAACATGCGCTGAAAGCATGTCGTTATAAGCGTTGATGATAGCTAGGTTTGGTTGCTCGTCTGCTTTTAAGCGAGCTTTGTCATCGCTGCTACAAGCAGCCATAACGTGTGCAATATTACCACAGCCTAAACCTGCACGAACTCTTGTTTGTTTTTTTGCGTGCGCGATTCGCTCTAAATAAGCTTGGCGGGTCTCTTTACTGCGTTCGATAACGCGTTCGGTGACTTCTTGGATACGAGGATGCAACATATAAATTCGACTCATCTCTATAGTTAGAGGATAAAGGCTCAGTAACAATTACAGACTCCACGAAAATAATTGTACTGAGCAACTTTGATTTACCCGTTCAAAGGTACGCTGACAGGCTGTCTCTCACAACCAACCTGACACCGGTGTCACTGTATTAACTCATGACTGTGACACCGGTGTCAACCTTATCTGTTAAATTTAGTTTAATTTTTTTAAGTGACCAAATAATGAACAATTTTATTTTAGTAGAATATGAGTAGAATTCATGTGGAGTACCACTATCAAAGGCGTATAGACAAGACAAGCTTTGAGGTTGGTTTTAATTAAAAACAGTAACTTATAGCGTTATCATGAAAATTTTTAGCCTGAAATAAAAAAGCCCGAGAACGCGTCACTCATTCTCGGGCTACTGTGAAAAAAACAAGATGAAATTTATTTAATTGCTGCTGTCGACTCACGCGTAATGAGTTTTGCTTCAAGGGTTACTTGATAAGGCGACTCTTGTGGATCACCAATATGAGTGATCAATTGCTTAACTGCTTGCTGAGTCATCTCTTCAACCGGTTGTGCAATGGTCGTTAACCCTGGCCAAATATGACGTGCAATTGGTGCGTTATCAAACCCTGCAATAGAGATATCATCAGGCACTCTTAACTGCATTTGCGTAGCAAGTTTTAGTACTGCCGCTGCCATGTAATCATTTGAAGCAAAAACTGCTGTTGGGCGAGGGTTTAAATCTAAAATTGTACGGGCACTATCAACACCAGAGTGATAACTGAAGTTACCTTCTTCAACTAAGCGTTCATCAAACTCAATACCATTTGAGGCAAGTGCTCTTCGATAACCTTTAAAACGCTGCTCTGTGGCACTGTGATCAGGGTGACCTTTAATGAAGGCGATTTCTTTATGACCCAGCTTAATAAGATGCTCTGTTATTTCAAAAGCCCCTTGTTCGTCATTACTTCTTACCGAAATAGAGTCGTCTTCAAGTACCGCAGAGGCGACACGAGCATACGGGATCTTCTTCGACTTTAAAAAGCTTACAAGTTCAGGAAAATCTGAAAATGGCGGGGTCAATACAATACCGTCTAAACGAGAAGTTTGAATTAATTGCTCAATGTTACTAATTAATTCATCACCGCGTAATTCGCAAGGATGGATCAATAAGTTGTAGTTAAGTTCATGGCACGCCGCTAAGGCACCAGTTTGCACCCGGGTAATATAGCTTTTACTCGGATTATCGTACAAGCAACCAATAATAAAACTACGGTTTTGTGCTAAACCTC
The DNA here is from genome assembly GCF_016464105.1 of Pseudoalteromonas sp. bablab_jr010. Classification (NCBI taxonomy): domain Bacteria; kingdom Pseudomonadati; phylum Pseudomonadota; class Gammaproteobacteria; order Alteromonadales; family Pseudoalteromonadaceae; genus Pseudoalteromonas; species Pseudoalteromonas sp. bablab_jr010. The sequence continues at coordinate 302,079 of NZ_JACDWV010000148.1, forward strand.
TAGCGATTGGGTTTGGCGTGTAATCGAGCTCTTTAAATACTTTAAGTACTTTTTCGCGCGTTGCATCACTCACGTTTGGCTCATTGTTAAGCACGCGAGATACTGTTTTTTTCGATACACCGGCATAGCTGGCGACACTGTTGATGGTTACTTTCTTCATCCGCTCTACATCCAACTGCTAATTACGCGTTACTTTTAACATGTATACACGCAGCAGCACCAATGAATGGAATGTTGTCTTGTGTTACAAGCGTAACAGGGATCTGTGAAGTATATTGCGACATAATGCCTTTGTCTGCAAAACGTTCAACAAATCGACTAGATAATAAACGTTGTTGCATACGAGGTAAAATACCACCACCAATAAATACGCCACCTAACGCACCAAATGTCAGGGCTAAGTCCCCTGCTACACTACCAATCCAATCACAAAATTGATTGAGTGTTGCATCACAGACTTCGCATTGACCAGTGGTTGCAAGCTCGCTAATTTGTGCTGCATCTAAATTCTTCGCTTCAACGCCTTTTACCGCTGCCATAGCGCCATATAAATGAGCAATACCAGGGCCTGAGAACACAGTCTCCACAGAAACATGATTTAATTGCTTTTTAAGCTCAGTAATTAGCCTACGGTCTAAGTCTGTGACAGCTGCAAGGGTAATGTGCCCTGCTTCACAGCTAAGAACAGCACTGCCTTGTGATGTGCGAACTAAACATGCAGCACCAAAACCTGTACCAGGCCCCATAACTGCGATATTCGCATTTTCATCCGCCTGACCTGCTTTAACAGCCATATTTTGCGAATCATCTAAATAAGGTGCCGCATAAGCAAATGCTGCAAAGTCGTTGATTACTTCAAGTTGCTCAAATAAAAACTCAGCTTTTAAATCGGCAACGTTAAAGTGCCAGCCAAGGTTAGTTAAATGAACTTGACCTGCTTTAATCGGGCCAGCTACTGCTAAACATGCACGGCTTGGCTTTGGAAACGAAATTTGACTAAAGTACTGGTTAATCGCACTTTCTAAAGAGCCAAAATCTGCACTTGGAAAAGTTAAATTGTGCTCGATAACAAACTGGTTAGTTTGTGCATTAAAGTCAGTGATTAAAGCGAAACGAGCGTTAGTGCCGCCGATATCGGCAACAAGAATAGGAGCGAATTCTGTGGTTGTCTGTGTGTTCATGATGTTTTCTCTATTTGTCTAAGCTAGTTGCCGCTTATTGTTCTAGTTTTCAATGGCAAAGCCACTGTGTCTGCTAAACTTTGGGTCATTGCCTCAAAGAAGCTATCTTTTGTATTAAAAAAATGCTGCCCAAATGAATGGGCAGCCAAATACGTTTTGACAACAAAATGATAAAACAGTGACATTATGACACCGGTGTCAGATTTGGATCAATAAAAATTTTCATTATTTGTGCATGCATACGTATTTAATGAGAAAACCTGCGTATTAAGTATCGAAAAGGCATTTATAAACACATAAAAAATACCTAACTGTGTACAGAACAGCCACACTCTCGCTGCTTGTCACAAATAGCTTGAAAAAAATATTAAATAGCCGAAAATGGCAATTACTAGTTCTGTTATTTGGTAACCATATGAAAGGTAAGGCGACATCTTTTGACATTGCACATTATGCGGGTGTGTCGCAGTCAACCGTGTCTCGCGCGCTGCGAAATAGCCCTTTGGTCAACGAAGAAACCCGTCGACGTGTTCATGAGGTAGCCAAGCAGCTCAACTACAAAGTTGATAAAAATGCCAGTAACTTAAGAACACAGCAAAGTAGCACCCTCGCCCTGTTATTATTTGAAGATCCCACTTCGGATGAATCACAAATAAACCCTTTCTTTTTGGCGATGCTAGGTAGTATAACCAGAGCCTGTGCAAAAGAAGGCTACGACTTACTGGTATCGTTTCAGTCAAGCAGCTCTGATTGGCAAGCCGATTACGAAGACAGCCATCGTGCAGATGGCTTAATACTGCTTGGTTATGGTGATTACCTTGATTATCAACCTAAATTTAAAACCCTAATAGATCAGCACACTAAATTTGTCTGTTGGGGTGCCAGTGTAGATAACCGCCCAGATTTAACTGTGAGCTGTGATAACTACGGCGGTGGTAAATTAGCGGCTGAACATTTACTCGCAACAGGAAGAACCGATTGTGCATTTATTGGTGATGCATCTGAGCATAGTCCAGAATTTTTTGCTCGCTACCAAGGCTTTAAAGATGCATTTCTAGCCAAGGGCGTGAATTTAAACGAACGTAAGATGGCAAATGCTATTTCAACAGAAGAATCAGGCTATCACGCGACTCGTTCACTCTTAGCAAATAACATTCGTTTTAACTCATTATTTGCTGCCAGTGACCTTATTGCGATTGGAGCTATTCGCGCCTTGAAAGAAGCAAAAATAAAGGTTCCTGATGATGTGCACGTTGTTGGCTTTGATAATATTGCGGTTGCCAGCTTTGTAAACCCACCACTTACCACTGTTCAGCAAGACACCACCCTCGCCGGACAAATGTTGGTCGATAACCTGCTCAAACTTATTCGTGGTGAAGATGTCGAGAATACCCTTTTACCACCCCGGTTAATTATTCGCGGTTCAAGTGTTTAATTTTTAGCGATAACAGCTTTGTTATCGCTTACTCCCTCCCTAACCAGACACTTATTGCATTAAAATTAGTTTTTTTTCGATTTACCCAAGACTATTACTTCGAAAAAGCAGATAATTACACCTATTATGTTGAAAATGCTTATCTGGCTAACAATGCTTTAGATAACAACGCGCACAAAGGTGGAATTTTTTAATGGAAATTAAAGTTAATTTTCTCGACAACCTCAGACTTGAAGCCAAGTTTGATGATTTCTCTGTCATTGCAGACCAACCTATTCGCTATAAAGGTGATGGCACTGCACCAAGTCCATTCGATTACTTTTTAGCATCTTCTGCATTGTGTGCGGCTTACTTTATTAAAGTGTATTGTAATTCACGCGATATCCCGACTGACGGTATTCGTGTTGCGCAAAACAATATCGTTGACCCTGAAGACCGCTATAACCAAATTTTTCAAATTCAGGTTGAGTTACCAGAAAGCCTTTCTGAGAAAGATCGCACAGGTATTTTACGCTCTGTTGAGCGCTGTACAGTTAAACGTGTTATTCAAACTGGCCCTGAATTTAAGATCGATACTGTTGAAAGCATCGAAGCTGATGCGCAAGCAATGCTGATGGCAAAACCCGGTGATGACAGTAATACCTTTATTTTAGGTAAAGACTTACCGCTTGAAGAAACCATCGCAAATATGACGGCCATCCTTGAAGAGTTAGGGATGAAAATCGAGATTTCTTCTTGGCGTAATATTGTGCCAAATGTATGGTCACTTCATATTCGTGATGCAGCTTCGCCTATGTGTTTTACCAATGGTAAAGGTGCAACGAAAGAAAGCGCACTATGCTCAGCTTTAGGCGAATTTATTGAGCGCTTAAACTGTAACTTCTTCTATAACGATCAATTCTTAGGTGAAGACATTGCCAATAGCGCGTTTGTTCATTACCCAAATGAAAAGTGGTTTGCACTGACTGACGATGACTCTTTACCTGAGGGCATTTTAGATGACTATACCCGTGAAATTTATAATCCAGATGGTGAGCTGTGTGGCTCACACCTAATAGATACCAACTCTGGTAATAAAGAACGTGGCATTTGTTCGATTCCTTATGTTCGCCAGTCAGACGGTGAAACGGTTTATTTCCCTTCAAACCTAATTGAAAACTTATTCTTAAGTAATGGGATGAGTGCAGGTAACAATTTTGCTGAGGCAAAAGTACAATGTTTATCTGAAATTTTCGAGCGTGCCGTTAAACGTCAAATCATTGAGCAAGAAATAGTTTTACCAGACGTACCAGAGGACGTTTTAAATAAATACCCAGGTATTGTTGCGGGTATTAATGGTCTTGAAGAACAAGGTTTCCCTGTTGTAGTAAAAGACGCCTCGCTAGGTGGTCAGTTCCCTGTGATGTGCGTAACACTCATGAACCCTAAAACAGGCGGTGTATTTGCCTCTTTTGGTGCGCACCCAAGCTTTGAAGTAGCTTTAGAGCGCAGCTTAACTGAGTTATTACAAGGCAGAAGCTTTGAAGGCTTAAACGATGTACCTAAGCCAACGTTCAATAGTATGGCAGTTTCTGAGCCGGAAAACTTTGTAGAGCACTTTATTGATTCAACGGGCGTGATCTCATGGCGTTTCTTCAGCGCTAAACACGATTATGATTTTGTAGAGTGGGATTTCTCTGGTAGCAATGAGGAAGAAACTGAGAGCTTATTCGGTATATTAGAAAGTTTAGGTAAAGAAGCTTACATTGCTGAATTCTCAGATCTTGGTACTGCATGTCGCATTTTAGTGCCTGATTACTCAGAAGTGTATCCAGTGGAAGACTTGATTTGGGACAATACCAATAAAGCACTTAACTTCCGTGAAGATATCTTAAACCTGCATCGTTTATCAGAAGATCAACTTGCTGATTTAGTTGAGCGCTTAGAAGAAAGTGAACTAGATAACTACATTGATATCATCACCTTAATCGGCATTGAGTTTGATGAAAACACAGTATGGGGTCAGTTAACGATTCTTGAGCTGAAGCTACTTATTTATCTAGCACTTGGTGATTTAGAAGCAGCAATGGAGCTTGTTGAAGCATTCTTACAGTATAACGACAATACCATTGTTGAACGCGGCCTATTCTACCAAGCAATGCATGCAACGTTAGAAGTCGCACTCAGCGATGACCTAGAGATTGAAGATTACATTCATAGCTTCACCCGTATGTTTGGTCAAGAAACGATGGATGCAGTCGTTGGCTCAATTAACGGCGATGTAATGTTCTATGGTTTAACAGAAACCAGCATGAAGCTTGAGGGTTTAGACAGGCACCTTCGTTTAATCGAAAGTTACAAAAAGCTACACGCTGCCCGCGCTAAAAAAGCAGGGCTGTAACCAAGAAATATCAAAGCCGCACGTTTTCGTAACCTGCGGCTTTTCTGCTTTACTTAAAACCGTTACTTAACGAAAACGAACACCTGTAATGTCGTATTCAGCAATAAAGCGGCCACCATATGTATCTACAAACATAAACTCCATCTCTATTTTTTCTCGTCGGCCTTTGTGCTCAAGCAATTCAACAATAAAGTGTGTATTAGAATTAAGGTCATAAGAGCGACCTTGTGTTTCTCGGGTAATATTGAACTTTGTAGGGTTACCTATGCTATCAAAATACTCAAACAGCACGTTTAAACCGCGTGCATAAATTCCCGAGTCTCGCTCTGAGGAATTTGGTTTTTGCTGAGCTAACAACCATGTTTTGTCTTTTTGATTTACAGCCTTAATAAACTCACTTATTAATTGTTGGTGTTCAACAAGAGGCGGCATCTTTATTTCTTTTAGTGATTCTGTGAGTTTATCGCCCGCTCCCCCGGTTCTTGCTATGTAATTCTCAAAACCGGCGTCTATCGACATATAATTTAAATTGTCAGCTAAGCCACCATTGTAAACCTGTTCAAATGTGCCATATTCTTCCGAGAGAATATTTTCAAGACGATTATATAAAGAAAAAGCATGCGCTGAGTCTATTTTTTTTAGTTCAGAAGTGTCTATCAATTGACCAAAGAGTAGTGCATTTAAGTCAATTACATTCGTTTTATCATCAAACGTAATGATTTCCTTGGCCCATTCTTTATCTGCTGTGGCAATATGCAAATAGTAACGTTGAAAAGGCGCACCATGCTCATCAGTGATGGTAATTTTATTTGTCGAAAAGTCATAAATTTTGGCATTTTTAGTAGGGCCAGTTCTAACACTTACCTTTAAGCCTTTTGACAGTTCGGTAAATTTATCTGACTTTTCAATCACAACTTCTTGAGCAGCAAAAATAGTCGTCGGAAGTAGCAACAAAATACTGGCAATGCATTTACTAACATTTTTCATATAAATCCCTTTAAGTTAAAAATCAGACCAAACCCAATAAAGGTACATGAATACCTTAAATGTATACTAAAGTGGTAACTAATTGAAGCCTAATGTGAATGTTAGGGTTTATATCGGTAATGCCCTGTAATTTTGTAAGTGAATAGCATATCTTCCATTTTAGGACCCCAGCCTATGTTATGAACAATCAGAGGTCTTAATTTATCTTTCGATAGTTCATCTGTAACGATACCTATATGAGGCCTATTATTAGGTAGAACCCAAGTCACAATATCACCTGCTTGATAGTCAGCAGCTGTTTTACTAATAACATGACTTTCACCATGTCTTTCAAAAAACACTTGTAGGTTAGGTACCCTGCGATGGTCAATATTGGTATCTGGTTTGGTTAAGCCCCAAATTCGTTTTGAAGGATATAAGCTAAAGTTGTCGCGCATATCCTCATATACAAGCGCCTGTAAATCAATTCCTAAAGCTCTGTAAGTACGTATAACCACGTCGGTACATACACCTATATTCTTAGGTACATCACCATTGGGATAGTCTATTTTTCGATAACTTCCGTTATAAACTACAAAGTGTTCAGTTCGCTCTTTGGCGGCCTCAACAAGTTTAGATTGAAAACTTTCCGCTTGAGAATTAAGAGCAAATAATAAAAGTAACATCCCGGCTGTTTTGATCATCTACAAACTCCATTTTAAATAATTATAAAAACTCGAATAGACTGCTCTCTGCCCATTCTCTTTATTAAGTATTAATGCTGTTCAGTATCAGCGTATTCTGCTAAACGGCTTTCAACTTGTAAGCGCTCTTGCTCAGTGAGTTCGCTATAAAACTTGGGGTATGGCCAGCCATAACCCCAGCGAAAGCTGGTAGGTAAAAAAGGTGTACCACCCACTCTAACACCAGCAAGCATCAATACCGCAATTTCTTGCTCACCCACTTGTGCAACACACGCTTTTAAATCTATATCAGCTTGCTCACGTTGCTTGAAAGTACCACCTTGCCAATAAGCGAGATCATGGGCAGTGCAGCAAGCTAACCATAAGTTTTTGTGTTCTATCGTTCCATCAGGAAAAGAGCTGCAACCATCTGTAGTGAAGGGTTTAAGTTCAGCTGCTTCAGCTTTAATTAAGCACACAGGTAAAGCAATGAGAATAAGTATAACAAGAATAAAATTTTGCTGATTCATGGTAAATTCCATTTCAAATTTGGCCCTATTATAAACAAAAAACCGCCGAGGTTAATTCGGCGGTTTAATTATTTAATTAGATATTTAAAAGAAACTTACTTAGCTAATGTTTCGGCTGCTTTCTCTGCAAAAAGGTTACCTAGTTTTATATAGTAATTACTTTTATAGTGCCATTTATCTTCAATGAATTCGACAGGCTCATCAAAGGCAACTAAATGAGCATTAGCATTTGATTTAACGTACTTTTTCTGAGCATCCCATACTCTCTCTATATATGGCATCATGCGTGTTTCAGGTGTTTTACCAGAGTCTTCGATTCTGCCAAGAATGATTGGTAACTCCTTATTGCCAAAAGTCATCTTCATATCATTCATCAGGCTTGTTAAATTAGCTAAATAAACCTTAGATGCTTGTTCATGATAGGCATCGGCCTCACCCTGCATCCAAATGATACCTGCTGGTACTAAAGTATCTGCTACACCATCACCATCTATATCATTGTTCGCTAACGCAGCTCTTACGGTAGTTTGAAAGTTATCCCATTGGTTGATCTTGGTGTTGTCAGCATAGTTCTGCCCCCATGTACCAAAACCAGATGCCCCAAGCGCAATAGATGAGCCACCACGCGCATATTTGATAATGGCTATTTTCTTACCCGTTAGCTCAGATAAGCGTTTACCAAAACTCAATTCAGGGCCAAATCTATCAGATAAAATAATTGAATGCTCTGTCGATCTTGCCCCTGTTCCAAAACCAGGCATTAAATTAGTCCAAACACCTTTGCCACCATTTAATGCATCATCAGCAACAGGGTTACCAAAAAAGAATAAGGTATTTTCAACTGGCTTTTCATACTGTGCAGGTAAGTCTTTATTAAAGCCAAAACCTTCCATATTTGATTGGCCCCCCATAAAGTAAAGCAAATAGTCATCCGCTTTACTTTGCGTGCTTATTGCTAACAAACCACATAAGGCTAGTTTTTTTAACATTATTTTTCCTTTTACCAAAAGCCATGCCCAATAAATATTAGGTATGTAATTAAGTTTTTACTTCATAGTTATAGCTTCGTGCTATAAATACTTTTAATACAGGCATTTAGCCTAGCAGAAGCAGTTCGATTCTTTTAATCAATTAATTATTACAGTGCTTGCGCGTTTACTCTGAACATAAACTCAAGTGGGATTTGCAATCGCTTAGCCCAATCAACTTCTGCATGCGTCGCACCTGGGAAATATTGACTCTGCCATAACGAAGCTGGATAACCGTGTTGCATAAATACATTATCAATTTGTTTTTGAAGATCAGGATACATGGAGTCTAATGTGCCATCTCCATAATCGAAGTAAACTTTTTGTGTTGTTAGTTTGCCAATATTGTCAGAAATATACTGCTTGAAAGCAGTAAATACTTGTTTGTCATAAGTAAAAATCCCTGGCCAATGCGTAGACATACAAATTGCGCCGGCAAACTCATTAGGATATTGAAGTAGTGTATACCAAGAAATAAGCCCTCCCATGCTTGATCCTGCGATATACCGATGTTCAAAACCTTTATTTACTGAATAGTTATTCTCAATAAAGGGAATGACTTCTTCAACAACAAAGCGAGCATAGTTGTCTGAATAAACCTTAGAGTAAAACAGCTTTTGCCCTGGATACCTCTCTAACTCATATAAATTTGCTTGTTTTTGCTTTGCTAAACTTTCAAATACTTTTTGCGGAAAATACTCGCTATGACGATTTTCTACCGCATTTGGAATGCCAACAACAATAAATGGCTTAACTTTACCGCTTTGAATTAACTTCGCTGCAACTTCATCAACTTGCCATTCTTGTTTATTCCATGTTGTTTTGGCATCAAACAACATTCGACCATCATGCATATATAAAACATCATACTTACGTGTGTTGCTATAACCTGGTGGTAACCAGATATTTAAAAAACGGCTCTCAACATACTTTGAACTAAAGTTTTTCTTAACATCAAGATGCCCTTCTGACACCTCAGGGATTATCACATTTGCAAAAGTGACACCTGAAAATAGCATCAAGGTTAAACAAATAAATTTCTTAAACATAATGTCTACTCAAATTTAAACTAAAAAGCCGCAAATGAATTGCGGCTTATTAATAAGGTATTACTTGAGGGCTTTTTCAACCACTGGGTAATGATCCCATACATGTTTATCACTCACTGAACGGAGTAACTTGATATATTCTGCATGAGTCCAAGCAAGTGGTGTCGCTGAGTTTGTCCCCTCACCTAACTGATAGCCTGCTTTATTATTGCCAACACCATCCCAAACTTGCTCAGGTAGCATCATGCCTTCATTGGCAAATGCTTCCATACCTTTTACATAGGTGTCTTTAATCGCTTGTTGCTTCATCGCATCAAGGCTATTAGTTGCGTTTGCCGCAGCGATTTCATAGTGACCACGTTCACCTGTGAAAAACGGCCATACACGACCACGTTGACCAGGGGTGTTGTTACCACCTTCGGCATAGTTGTTACCTGTCACTTCATCTTCACCGTAACCATCGTTACCATAGCGACGGTAACCAGGGAATGACCCTGAGCCATCAGCAAAATTAAAGGTGTAACGCACTTGCAAATTATCGACTAAGGTTTCGTCATCGTATTCTGGTAATGTTTTTACAATGCTTGGCGCAAGTGCATCACGAACACCGTAACGTACAAGCTCTAAGAAACCACCATCAAGGATTTGCTTTTTATCAAAGCCTTCACGCCCGTTATTAGCATTAAGTGTGGTTGATGAGTTTGGATCTTTGTCTTGACCAATACGAATGAAATATTCACCATCGCTATTTTCAGACTTAAGGTTACCTTGAGTCGTAAACATGGTGCTTTCAATTTCACTGTTGTAGCTTTTAGCCGTTGCTAGGTAACGCTCTGCATTTTTAGTGTCCCCTGCTTTTTTAGCAATATCAGCAGCTGTCACTAGGCCTGCAACAACCGCAGCCGTTGTTGATGGTGAAAAACCATTTTGTTCTTCCCAACGCTCTTGTTGTGTTGCTGGCGGTGTAATTTGCGTGTCGTTCCAAAGAATTTTCGCAAGACCACCATCAACCAAGAAGTCAGCAGCTGGCTTTAACATTTTGCCATACCAATCTGTCAGCTCTTGATCGCTAAGTACGCCAGCTTGGTGTAGTTTCCACGCTAACATTATCGGCATTGCTGTTTGGTCAAGCTGAACACCTACCCACTCAAGCTCACCATCAACATGCGTCTTTTGTAAGAACCAACCCGTGTCACCACCATTGCCTGGTGTGTTATCTGTTACTTGTACTTTTTCTAGATATTCAAACGCCGTTTTTGCGGTACGTGTATCACCCATGGCCATAAATGCCATTGCTACTTGATAGAAATCACGTACCCAAACCGCTTTATAACCGGTAGAACCTGTTTTGGCTGATACTGTTTCACCCCAAGGGTTAGAAAGTGACGCAATTAAAGCACCAGCATGAGTTTTATCTTCTTGCGCTTTTAACACCATGGCGCTGGTATAAAGCAACTTACCATTATCTGCGGTGCTGTTAGTTAATGTGCTCAAAGGTTCAAGGCTTGCTAAGTAGTCTTGCCAACCAATTGCAACACCTTCACCGTTATATGCAGCAAGCACTTTTTGGTAGCCTTGATTTAAACTTGCTTGACCTTCTTTTAAGCTTGCAGTTTCAGAGTTACCAAAGCTTAAAGCTAAATCAAAGGTGGTGTTTTTTGATACTTCACCAAGCTCTGCAAGTAAGCTTACATTACCCGACTTATCACCGGTATTTTGGTAAGTCGTTGATAATGATTGCGATGCTTTTAACTCTTTTAAGCCATCACTTACTCCCGTGAAGCCAACGCTTGCTTGCTTAAATGGTTGAGCGGCTTGTAAAGATAAAAAGTTATCATCTTGCCACGCAACTAGCCCCTTATCAGTTACTTTTGCAAAATCGTTTAAACCGTTGTTATCAATGTAAGGGTTCACATTAACGTAGGCTTTCACACCTTCAAGGTCGGTATTAAATACGCTACGAACAAACAATGTTTGGCCGTTTGGATCTGTAAAAATATGTTTTTCTAAAGTGAAACGACCTTGTTTATCTTTACTAACGACTTTATAAGCAAGCGATAATGGGCGACCAGCGTCGTCTTTGTATAAATAATCAATGCTTACATCGAGATCATCGTTCTCTGTAACGGTAAAGTCTTTACCGACTACAACAAATTGCATATCTTTGATTTGTGCTTGGTGAATTAAACCAAACATGGTTTCGGTGATCATGCCTTTCGCGATTGAAAACCAAACTTTTGATACTTTGCCAGTAGCAGCTGCGTCGCTATAGTGGCCGTCTTGGTATTGCTCGTAAGAGGTACCAATACCCGTTTTACCAGAGTATGCCCAAAAAGGCTCAACACCCGGTGCTCCTGGTGCAGACACCTGCTCAACTGCTGTATTAGCTGATTGTTCTGAACTACAAGCTGTTAAACCTAACGCTAACAAGCTTGCTGTAATGAGATTAAATTTTTTCATGGTGTGTCCTTATTATTGTTGCTTAACGCGCAGTACAGCGACCGCTGCTAGTACGAATGACACTGCACCTAGCACTAACGCATAAATCGGTTGATTATCAAAAAAGTGACGTAAAATTAGGCCTAATACGCTTGCCGCTAAAAGCTGCGGAATAACAATAAAGAAGTTAAAAATACCCATGTACACACCCATTTTTTTACTTGGTACTGAGGTACTTAACATTGCGTATGGTAAAGATAGAATTGACGCCCAAGCAAACCCTACTCCAATCATTGGCCAGATCAGTAAACTTGGATCTTTGATAATAATGAAGCTGACCAGACCCAATGCACCTAGCACTAGGTTGATAGCGTGAGCCACTTTTAGCCCTACTTTTTTAACGATAACCGGAATACACAGTGCTGCAATGGCAGCAAAACCATTGTAAGCGGCAAATAATACACCAACCCAATCCGCACCGTTATTGTAAGCAAGAGAGCTTGTATCACTGCTGCCGTAGTGGAAACTGGTTACTGCCGATGTGGTGTAAATCCACATTGCAAACAATGAGAACCAGCTAAAAAATTGTACCCAAGCCAATTGTTTCATCGTTTCTGGCATAGTGAATACATCATTCACAACTTGATAAAAGCCACCACTGGTTGCGTTTTTAGCCTTTAAAGCACCAGCAATAAATTGAATAACACCAAAGCTAATCAAACCACCAGCGAGTAAATAAAGCTCTTTTTCAAGCGATAGACCCGTTACAATACCAAGTACTACTAGACCAAGAACCGTAAAGATTGCAGCGCCTTTGTTAAAGTTTACATCACTTTGAACATCACTCGAGTCATCGCTTTGCTCTTGTTCATGAAAGCTTTCAAGTTCTTCTGGTGAATATTCTTTAGTAGTAAAGACAGTCCAAAACACAGCAACTAATAAAACTACTGCACCAAAGTAAAACGAAAATTTTACAGAATCTGGAATTTGCCCAGCAGGTGCCGTATTAGCAATATCGAACCAGTTAGTCATCATCCAAGGTAATGCTGACGCAACAACCGCACCAACACCAATGAAGAAGCTTTGCATCGCATAACCAGTTGCACGTTGTTTTTTCGGTAGGTTATCACTTACAAGAGCACGGAATGGCTCCATAGTCACGTTAATTGACGCATCCATGATCCATAACATACCCGCCGCAATCCAAAGGCTTGGTGAGTTAGGCATGATGAATAACGATAACGTCGTTAAAATAGCCCCATAGAAAAAGAACGGACGACGACGACCTAACTTATTCCAAGTTTTATCGCTCCAGTAACCGATGATCGGTTGTACAATTAGACCTGTTAATGGAGCTGCAACCCAAAGGATTGGAATATCATCAACATTGGCACCTAAAGTTTGAAAAATACGGCTTACATTACCGTTTTGTAATGCGAAGCCAAATTGGATACCAAGGAATCCAAAACACATATTCCATATTTGCCAAAAGCTCAGCGTTGGTTTGTTATTATTCATAGTCAGCCTTTAAGGTAAATACTGCACTGCTTAAGCCATTCATCTGTAGTTGAATTGGCGCATTCGTAGCTGCCTCAGAAATCACAATGTCGGCATGATTTTCTAGGTTATCAATTAACGTTAAGCCACTGTGATTAAGCTTAGGTAACAACGTTTGGTTAAGAGTAAGCTCAACATTTTGTGGGTTTTCTGAAAAGTTACTTACTACAAGCACTAGTTGTTGACCTAGCTTGCGCGTAAAAGCAATGACTTGTTCTGAGCCTGTCAATTCAACCGCTTGCATGTCACCACCAACAATGGCAGGCAGTGTGTTTAACGACATTAACTTGGTGTAGTAAGCGCGAAGATCAGCTTGCTGCTTTGAAAGCGCACCGCCATCGAATTTACCATTATTCATCCATGCTTGATGCGCAGGTACACCCATATAATCGAAAATGCTGGTACGCGTTGGGTCGCCAAAACCGCCGTCCTCAGAGCCATCTTCACCGACAGCTTGACCAAAATAAAGTAATGTTGGCGAGCGCGACATCAATGTAGATACCACCATCGCTGGCTTACCTTTTTCACTACTACCAGCGAAATCTGGGCTAGCAATACGTTGCTCATCATGGTTTTCTAAGAAGTGCAGCATATGCTCTTCAATATCCGCCACTTGGCTTTGGATATCGAAAATAGTATCCGCTGATTGCTTGCCTTGCATCACAGCTTTAACCGTGTCGTAAAAACCGACTTTGTCGTAAAGGTAATCCATCTTACCTTGTTGGATATATGGGCGGTAAAGCGTTGGGTTATATACCTCAGCCAAAATAAAGGCATCGCTTTTTTGCATCTTGATTGATGAATTTAAAAAGCTCCAAAACTCAACAGGCACCATCTCGGCCATATCATAACGGAAACCATCAACACCTTTATCTAACCAATAAAGCGCGATATCGCGGAATTTATACCAGCTATTTGGTAGGTCTTTATCTTGCCAAAATGCGTAGTGCGCACGGTAATCTTTATCAGCGTAATCATCCGGTAGCGTCGGGAAGTCGTAGCTACCATCTGGTTTCACACCGTAATTGATTTTAACTGTTTCGTACCAATCATTGATGTCGGGTTTAGCGGCACGGGCCCCATTACCCGTCCATTTTGCTGGGGTTTCGGCAAATTGATTATCAGCAAGAGGATGCGGGTTACCACCTAACACTTGGTAGCTATCGCTTGTTGGCACTTGAAATGACTGCCCTGTTACATAATAAAAGTTATTATCGCGAGCATAGGTTTTCGTCGTGTCATCTTCAGCACCAAAATCCTTAACGCCTTCAGGCTTTGCGACCGACTCATAGTTACGCGCTACGTGGTTTGGCACAATATCAATAACCACTTTCATACCGTGCTTATGAGTGCGATTGATTAGCTCGACAAACTCTTCTAAGCGGCGCTCAGGGTTAATTGCTAAATCAGGATTAACATCGTAATAGTCTTTCACTGCATAAGGCGAGCCTGCACGGCCTTTTACAACATCAGGGTCATCTTGAGACAAACCGTATTCGGTATAGTCAGTTACTAAAGCATGACGCGGTACACCAGTATACCAAACATGTGTTGTACCTAGTTCTTTAATGCCTTGTAATGCTGCATCATTAAAATCAGCGAATTTACCTACCCCATTTTCTTCTAATGTGCCCCACGGTTTATTGGTGGAGTTAGTGTTACCAAATAATCGAGTGAATACTTGGTATACCACAGGCTTAGAGATAGCTGCTTGGCTAGATTCTGATTGCTGCTTTTGCGTGTTCTGCTGTACTGGCGCATCGTTACCACAGGCAGTTAAACCTAAAACCGAAGCCACTACTAACGCAGTTAGTTTGTATGTTGTCATCATTACTTCATTTTTCTGTAAATATCAGTTCATACTAATGTTAAGGGCTGCATACGGACAGTAAATGCATACGTATTCAGCCTATTAGTTGCAATTATTCAAGCTCTATTAAGCGTGCTTGCATAGCTTTTAAGCGAATTGGCGCAGCAAGATCAACACGCTCTTCGCTGATTAAATCGCGTCCTTTATTATTGCCTTTCAGCACTTCTTGCATGTAGCTTAAATCCCAATCAATAGCTTGTTGGTTTTTGTTAAGAACAACCAATACAGTTTGGCCATTGTGCTCTCTCACATAGCTGTAAACGCCTTGCTTGGGTGAAAAATGCATTAAACGACCTTCGCTTAACGCTGGTTTTTCTTGACGAAGCTTAAGCAGTTTTTTCATGCTAGCTAACATCTCTTGCTGATCAGCTGAAAGCCCCTTACCTGTGAAGGCATTCGCTTTTTGACCTTTAAACCCACCTGGGAAGTCAATGCGAATATCACCGTGATCATTACTAGGTGTGTTATCGAGCAGCAGTTCAGTGCCGTAATAAATTTGTGGAATACCACGAGTTGTTAATAACAGCGTCATGGCTAATTTAGTTTTTGCAAGGTCTTGACCCAGCTCAGTGTAAACACGGCTCATGTCATGGTTATCTGCAAAGACTAAAATGTTATCTGTATCAGCATATAAAAAGTCATTCGCCAGCGATTGATACACTTTAACCCAACCTGTATTCCAGCTTTCTTCTTCGTTAAGTGCTTGGATCAACGCCTCTTGTAATGAAAAGTCCATTACACTTGGTAACTCAGAGGTATAACCATCTTGATTGACTTTGCCACGCTGCCAATAAGATGCAATTGCTGGGTTGGTTGTCCATTCTTCACCAACAATATTGAAGTTTGGATACTCGGTCATAATCGCTTTAGTCCAATCGGCTAAAAATGCTTTATCTGAGTATGAATAGGTATCAACACGAATGCCGCTTAAGTTGGCGTATTCAATCCACCAAATGGCATTTTGAATTAAATACGTTGATAGTAACGGCTGGCGCTGATTTAAATCAGGCATCGTCTCAACAAACCAACCATCATTAAATTGACGTTTGTCGTATTGGCTCGCATGAGGGTCTTGAATTGTTTGTCTGGCGTGACTGGTGGCATTTTTACCGTTTTCAAACTTACCATCAAAGTTAACCCAATCTGCCGTTGGCATGTCACTCATCCACTGATGCGATGAACCAAAGTGGTTAAGTACCATGTCCATCACTAAGCCGATACCATGCTCTTTCGCTTCTGCCGATAAGGTTTTATAAAGCGCATTACTGCCCATACGCGGATCAACTTTGTAAAAATCAGTAATAGCATAACCATGATAAGAATAACTTGGCATGTCATTTTCAAGCACCGGTGTTAACCAAAGTTGCGTTACACCGAGGTCCTCAAGGTAATCTAGGCTATTGATAACACCTTGAATATCACCGCCATGTCGGCCACCTTTAAAGCTTGGGTTTGCAGCCTCCTGCATACCTGCAACACTATCGTTACTTGGGTCACCATTTACAAAGCGATCAGGGTTTATTAAATAAAGCGTGTCTCTATTTGTAAAGCCATGACGATTGGCACTTTGCTTATCACGGTCATTTAACGGGTAAGTAAAGGTGGTGCCGTCTTCAGCTTTAAAAGTCAGTGTTCCCGCCTTTGCATTATCGCTGATGGTTAAATCTAAAAACGCGTAGTTAGGGTTATTTGTTGTTGTCACCCCTTTAAACTCAACGCCTTTGTAAGGCACTATTTGCCACGCTTTGTTAGCAATATTGTTATCGTAAAGCATGACTTGTAATGAGTCGTGTTGCATCCCTACCCACCAGTTTTCTGGTGACGCAGTAATTGCAAAACTTGCTGTTGAGTTAAAAAGTGTAAATGCGGTTGTTAACGCTAAAAATGTTTGTGTTTTTTTCATAATTAATTTTGTACTTTTTCTAAGAATTGATTGTGGGTCGGCAACTGCTCGACAGTGCTGTTAATCAAGGTTTTTAAATTGCTAAATAACTCATTTAATTGCTCATCAGATAACGCATCTGTTAAAGGATGGTGATCCTCTGCAATAAGCCCTTGCCCTATCATTACTTGCTGCCATGCGATTTCGGCAAAGAGCTCATCGTCTTCTCTAATTAGCTTGCCGCTGGTTTTAAATAGCTCAATTTTCTTTCTGAGGCTGCATGGAATATCCATGCCTTTACAAAAAAGCCAAAACGCACTGTCATCACGCTCAGTAAGCTTGTAATGAAGAATAATAAAGTCACGAATTCGCTCAAATTCTGTTTTACTTTGTTGATTAAATTCATCTACAAGGCTTTGTTTAATACCTTGATGAGGAAAAAACTTAATTAAACGAATGGCTGCACTTTGAATTAAATGAATACTGGTCGATTCTAATGGCTCTAAAAAGCCGCTTGATAAGCCGACCGATACCACATTTTTATGCCACTGCTTTAAACGGCGGCCTGTTTTAAACTTAATAACACGCGGCTCTGTCAGTGGTTTGGCAGGTAAATTATCCAAGAGCTGTTGCTTTGCCGCTTCGTCTGATAAGAAACGCGAAGAGTACACAAGCCCGTTGCCTACTCGATGCTGTAATGGTATTTGCCACTGCCAGCCTGAGTCTCTTGCAATTGAGCGTGTATAAGGAATTGCATCCGAAGCTGATTCACTTTGCACCGCAATCGCGCTATCACACGGTAACCAATGCGACCAATCTTCAAAGCCGGTATTAAGTGTTTGCTCTATTAATAAAGCACGCAAACCGGTGCAATCAATAAATAAGTCGCCGTCTATTTGCTCGCCATTTTTAAGTAACAAAGAACGAACATGCCCGCTTTGATAGCATTGATTAACCGATTCAATTTTGCCTTCAATGCGTTTAACGCCCCGTGATTGCGCCAACTCTTTCAAGAATTCGCCGTATCGAGTGGCATCAAAATGATAGGCATAATGTAAGCCCGCCAACTGAGTGTTAGGAATGTGCTTAAGGTGAGCAAATTTATGCGCTTTTGCTGCTTGGTAGTTAAGTGAAAAATCCCAAAAGTCAGGCGCGTTTTGTGTTTGATTTGCTTTTAGCCAAAAATGATAAAACTCACAAAACGGAAAATCTTTACCTATTTCACCAAAGGCATGCATGTAGCTGTGATCTTGGCTGCGCCAATTTTCAAACTCAATACCGAGCTTAATCGTTGCGCCAGTGGCTTTAATAAATTCTTTTTCAGAAATGCCAAGGGCACCATTTAGATGCAAAATAGGTGGAATACTCGCTTCGCCTACACCCACAGTGCCAATCTCTGCTGACTCTATCAAGGTGATATCAAGCACTTTGCCTAACACTTTATTAAGTAATGCAGCGGTTATCCACCCTGCTGTGCCACCACCGGCAATCACGACCTTGGTTATTTTTTTTGTTTCCATAGTACACCTAACGCCAATTTCTATTCATTGAGTGTAGCTCACTGATATAAAAAAGCCCTTGTAAAACAAATCACAAGGGCAATTTTCTATCGCTGTTTTAGCTAATTACAGCTTGTAGCTGAAGCCTAACAGGAATGTACGACCGTAGTCTTGGTAGTCACGTACTTGAAGTGAGTTATCACCTTGTAGTGATGTGAACGGCTCTTCTGTGATGTTCTGTACTTGGAAAGTAACAGATAAACCGTCAAGGCTCTCTACACCGCCTTCACTAAAGTCGTAACCAACTTGAGCATCCCAAATTGTTTCGCCTTCAATGTCAACTTGTGTAGTTGCAAAACCTAAACCGTATACGTCACCTTTAAAGTCGCTACGCTTACGCATGCTAGTACGCGCTTGGAAACCGTTACGCTCAAAGTAAACTGTTAAGCTATCAATTTGTTCTGATAAACCTGGTAGCTCATAATCGTTACCATTTTGGTCAGTTAAGTCTTGCTCAACACCTGTATGGCTTGCGATTAAACCAAAACCATCAAGTGATTCGCTGAACATAGTAAATGGTAGAGTTAATGAAAGCTCATAACCCCATAGGTCACCAGAGCCACCATTTACTTTACCTGAACCTGTACCCGTTGAATACTCTGGGATTTCACCAGTAGACGGGTCAGCTACACCGCTCATGTCGATTTCATAAGTACCGTCAAAAATCCACTGAGTGATATCTTTATAGAATACAGCTGCAGCGAAATAACCTTCTTCATGGAAATAGTTTTCGTAGCTTAAATCAAAACCAGTAGCTTCTTTAGGCTCAAGCTCTGGGTTACCACCTGATACACTCCAGTAGTTACCGTTGTTATCTGGCTGTTGATTATAAGAAGCCGTAACTGATGAGTTCATTTCGTCTAAACGAGCACGAGAAATCGTTTTTGCCGCACCAAAACGTACAGTTTGCTCTTCATCAATTGCAAACGATAAGTTGATGCTTGGTAAGAAATGGCTGTAGTCATGGCTAACATCTGTTGGTGAAACAACAACTAAATCATCCACAGTGTTAGCAGCAAAGCCTTGTGAAGACTGTTCAGTTTTCACATAACGCACACCAACGTTACCTGTTACAGGGATAGAGCCTAGCTCTGCATTAATGTCAGCTTGAGCGAAGAAGGCAATTACTTCTTCCTGAACTGTCCAAGACTGTGTCTTGTGTTTTGAATCAGTTAAGCTTTCTTGAAGCAGGCTATAGTAACCATCATTCACTAGGCCGTTGGTATCATAAGCAACCATATTGCCCATACCAATAAAATCAAGGCTAGCTGACCCTAAACGGTATTGCTCTGGGATAGATAACATACCAGGGTTTGATAAAGAGAAGTCTTTTAGTGTCATGAAGTAACCTTCAGACAACTTGCTCTTTTCACGGTCACGGTATGACATACCAAATGACACACGGCTAATGTAAGCGTTATCAACTACTTTGCTAGCCGCAAGTTTCAATGTGCTTAATTCATCATTGATTTCTGGCGCATTGATGAAACCATCTTGCGCAGTATTTTGATAAGCAGTATCGGTTAGGCCGTACTTATCGTTAAGTGCGGCACTTGCACCCCAAGATAATGGGCCACCAAGTTGAATTAAATCATAATCGCTGTAATCAAGGTTGTGGGTGAATTGTGCGCCTGTGTTACCACCGTCAAATTCATAACCGATTGTGTCAGCAACACCATTTGCATCACCACGACCTGTACCTGAGTAGCTTTCGATACTCCAGATTTGACGCTCAACTTCAGAGCGGCTTACGTCAAATTCTACTGACCAATCATCACTGATATCGTATTTTGCATTAAAACCAAACTGAGTTAGCTCAGCGTTACGCTCTTCGTAGTCATTACGAACAACAACGCGTTGGTCTTCTGTTATTGCACTAGTAATAAAGCCAGTACTTTCATCTATTACTAAGTTAGTCGCTGGAACTTCTGCAGCTGACATTGAGCCTTGACCCCAGCCAAATGGCACTTCGATACCACGTAAGATTTTCTCATCAGAGAAATCTACATATAAAGCATCAAAAGTCATGTTTAGGCGATCAGTCGGCGCAGCTTCAATAACAAGCATGGCTGTATCACGTTCAAGAGTCGATGAACGTACAAATGGCTTTGCACCACCTAACATTGAATAAGTGTCCGTGTAACCCTCAACCGCTTTATCAGGGTAACCCCAAGAGTTCCAACGTTTTTCCTGATTCGGAGAGCTCATCGTGTTATAAGCAAATGCAACACCGATTGTATCATCTGCAAATTGGTCAATGTAAGAAACCGTACCACGGAAACCTTGGTCGTCACCGTCTGGGTTTAATTTATCAAAACCCGTTTGTTCGTACTGGCCATTGAACATGATAACTTGCTCACCTTTGCTTAAAGGTTTAACAGTTTGCATGTCGATAACACCAGCGATACCTTCTGCTTCAATACCTGCGCTTGGGGTTTTGTATACCGTTACGCCACTCATAATTTCTGATGGGTAAAGGTCAAATTCAACGCCACGGTTGTCGCCGATTGAAACTTGCTCACGACCGTTGAATGTTGTTGCACTTTCGTTTTCACTGAAACCACGAACGCTAACACGACTAGCTCGACCGTCTAGACGTTGTGCTGTTAAACCAGGAAGGCGTGCAATTGATTCTGCAATTGATGAATCAGGTAATTTACCGATATCTTCAGCTGAGATTGACTCAACAACTTCAGGAGTGAAGCGTTTAGTATTAATAGATTCTACAACACTGCCACGAAAACCTTTTACTTCGATAACTTCAACGTTGTCGTTTTTTGTTTTTTGGTCTTCTTCTGCAGCATACACTACAAAGCTATTTAAACCTGCGGCTGTTAAAGCCAGAGTTAATATACTTGGTTTGAACATAGACATGATGTTTTCCCATTACCCAAATTGTAATGTCAACGTGTTGCAGTTATTCATGAACATAATAGCTGTTATTCGCTGACTGATTTTGTTGTCGAATTGAATATTAACGCCCTGGTTATTTTCTTAACAAATTTATGCATACGTATTCAGCGTAGCTCATCATTACAAATATTAACACCATCTTTACAAATTCACCCCGTAACCGATTGAATATAAATGATTTATCAATTTTACTGTGTAAATTTATAGTAATGAAACATTTTCGCTATATTTTCGCCCCCAATTTGGTTACAGAAATAGGTGCTAGGCCATTTATCCCGCTTAAATGGTGACTTAACGCAATAATAATAGGAACGCACATGGAACAATGATAATTGGTCTTACCAATAATCACATTGCACCATTCTGGTGTAAGCCAGCTATATTATGCACCACGCTGGCGTTTTGAGTTGGAATAAGACAATTACTTTACTAATTGGTAAATTTTACGGCGCTAAATTTATGCTGCTCAATTTTAAATCAAGTTAATAAGTTTTACTGAGGACAGAGGTGAATTTGGCGTGCATACGTATGCAGAGTTTTTACAGTATCACACCCTTCACGTATGCTTTTGACATTCCGGCAACATATACGACTAATGGTTGCCTTATAGTTTACACACTCTGAGTGTCACGATGGAGAAAAACATGGCTCAAAAGCAGTGGTATAAAGGTGCGGTTATTTATCAAGTGTATCCGCGCAGTTTCCAAGACACCAATGGCGATGGCATTGGTGATATCAAAGGTATCATTGATCGCATTGATTATATTAAAAGCCTAGGTGTTGATGCTATTTGGGTTTCACCTTTCTTTAAATCACCAATGAAAGACTTTGGTTATGACATCAGTGACTATCGTGATATCGACCCATTGTTTGGTAACCTTGATGATTTTGATGAACTCATTGCACAAGCTCACCAACGTGATATTAAGATCATTATTGATCAGGTATTGAGCCATACCTCAGATCAACATCAATGGTTCCTTGATAGCCGTGAAGATAAGATCAACGATAAAGCAGATTGGTACGTGTGGGCAGATGCCAAACCTGACGGTACACAACCAAATAACTGGTTATCTATTTTTGGTGGTCCTGCATGGCAGTGGGAACCGCGTCGTGGTCAATATTATTTACATAACTTTTTGACTGAACAACCTGATTTAAACTTCCATAATCCAGAGGTACGTAAAGCTGTATTAGACAATGTTGAGTTTTGGCTAAACAAAGGTGTTGATGGTTTCCGCTTAGATGCAATTAACTTTTGCTATCACGATGCGCAATTACGTGACAACCCGGCTAAGCCACCAGAAAAACGTCAAGGTCGTGGTTTTAGCGAAGACAACCCGTACGCTTTCCAATATCACTACTATAATAATACACAACCTGAAAACCTGACTTTTATGCAGGACATTCGTGCCCTACTAAACAAGTACCCTGGTACCGTTGCATTAGGCGAAATTTCATCTGAAGATTCACTCGCAACCATGGCTGAATACACATCAGGTGGTGACAAACTTCACATGGGTTATAGCTTTGAGCTACTGACTAACGACTATAGCGCTAAATATATCCGTACAACAGTGAGTACTCTTGAGCAACGCATGACTGAAGGTTGGCCATGTTGGGCATTTAGTAACCATGATGTAGAACGCGTTGCTAGCCGCTGGAGTAAAGGTGAAAAAATTGATCCTCAGCAATGTAAGATGCTAACAGCTTTACTTGCTTCGTTACGTGGTAGCGTGTGTATGTACCAAGGTGAAGAGCTTGGTTTAGGTGAAGCTGAAGTCGCATTTGAAGACTTACAAGACCCATACGGCATTACATTCTGGCCAAACTTTAAAGGCCGTGATGGTTGTCGTACACCGATGCCGTGGAATGCTGCAGATGTAGAGCAAGCAGGCTTCTCAACAGTAAAACCTTGGTTACCTGTAGGCGATGCGCACAAATCAGTTGCGGTGAGTACGCAAGATCAAGATAAAGATTCTATTTTGAATGCCTACCGTGAATTTATGGCATGGCGTAAAGATAAGAACGTACTGCTTGAAGGCGACATTGAATTTATCGATACACAAGAGCCAGTACTTGCTTTTTATAGAACGCTTAACGACACTAAAATGCTTTGTGCATTCAACTTAGGTGCTAAAAGTAGCGAACTGACACTCTCTGATACTGTGTCTTCACAGCATACTGAGCTTTCTCATCACACAGCTGAATTAAACAATAATACAGTCACTCTGCCCGGGTTTGGTTGCTTTTATGCAACTCTGAATTAAAAATCAGTTGTTAAAACCAAGCCCTGCAATGCAGGGCTTTTTTATAACTAATCGTGGTATTAATGGTTCATGGTTTTACTATTAATGTAATCTGTAAGAGCAAACAACACCCCCGACACCACAAACGTGACATGAATTAACACCTTCCAGAGTAACTCATCTGTTGAATGGTTGTTTGAGCTAATAAATACCTTTAAAAGCTCCACAGCCGAGATTGCAACAATTGCACTAATCAACTTCATCTTAAGGCCAGAGAAACCAACCTTGCCCATCCAAACTGGTCTATCTTCATGGTTTTCTATATTTAATTTTGAAACAAAGTTTTCATAACCACTAAAAATAATAATAAGCAAAAGCCCAGCTAGTAGCGCAGTGTCAACTAAAGTCAAAATACCTACCAAAAGCTCTTGGTTTGACGCAGTGAACGTATTTAAAGCCATGCTGTATAAATATTTAAAGAACTTTAGCAGCAGTAATACCACAGCGACTAATAAGCCAATAAAGAATGGCGCTAGTAACCAACGCGAGCGAAAAATAAAACTCTCTACAACTTGTTCTAGTTTGGTTGGTACTTTCTTTGTTTTTGAATGAGTCCCTTGTTCAGACATAAGTTAGTTCACTTTTCTTTTAAAATTAGCGCGATAATACGTGTTTTGACCTTACGATTACCAGCATTAGAGGCAAAATAGTGGTTATTTTTTGCTTATCTTTACGATAAAAAAATTTCGTTATCTTTTTTTGAAATTTAGTTTATAAATTCACTCAAGCAAAGTGACATACACATTGCGCACCATTACTGTGCATTTAGCCAGTGATAATTAATTTTTTGATTAGGAATAATTAAATGAAAAAAGCATTGCTAGCACTAATTTTGGCACCTGTTTTAAGCGTGTCAGCAACGAATGCAATCGCTAACGAAGCACCTGAAGCATCAGCTGAAATGATCAAAGAATACACTGAAATGTGTTTAAACTGGGCAAAAGATGATGACATCAGCAACGAAGAATTAAAGCCATACGTATTAAAATGTGTAAACGATGAGCTTGAAGCTGAAGGCTATAAAAAAGTAAAAGACGTACAAATCTAATTTTACGTTTACTTAGAATATGAAAAAACCGGAATGACACAATGATGTGCGTTCCGGTTTTTTATTTGCATCTCAAATTAACAATAAGTTTGCACGACATTACGCCGCGACTTCGATTATATAATCTGGCGATTTATTTTTTGGCTGCTGTTTTTTTCTTAGCAGGCGCTTTCTTTTTACTTTCTTCTACCCATTTACCATTTTGGTAGTGGGCGGTCCAACCTGTGGCTTTGCCATCTACTTCACTCATTACATACTGCTCTTTATTTTTGCGGCTGTAGCGAACGACTGAAGGATTTCCATCAGGATCTTGTGTAGGTGCGTCAGCAAGATAATAAAACTTTTCAGAAATACGATCTCTAAAACGCTTTAATTCTTCCACTTTAGGCGCACGCGTTTCACGTGATTTAGGGAAAGTATTAGCCGCTAAGAAAATACCTGACGCACCATCACGCAGTACAAAATAAGCTTCTGACTTTTCACATTCAAGTTCAGGTAAGTGAACTGGATCTTCTTTTGGTGGCGCAGCTTCACCATTTTTGAGTAACTTACGTGTATTTTTACACTCTTCATTACTACAACCGAAGTACTTACCAAAACGACCAGATTTTAACTGCATGTCTGAGCCACATTTATCACATTCGATAATAGGGCCGTCGTAGCCTTTAATTTTAAAGGTGCCTTGCTCAACGATATAACCCTTACATGCCGGGTTGTTACCACACACATGTAACTTACGTGTTTCGTCAATTAAGTATGAATCCATTGCCGTTTCACAAATTGGGCAACGCTTCATTTGCATTAGAGATTCAGTTTCTACGTCTTCGACATCCGCAGCAATAGCTTCATCGCCTGATACCAAATTCATGGTTGTAGTACAGCGCTCTTTAGGTGGCAAGTTGTAACCAGTACAACCTAAAAATACACCCGTTGATGCGGTACGAATCCCCATCTTACGACCACACGTAGGGCAATCAATATCAGTTTCGACCATTTGGTTTTGACGCATGCCCCCCTGCTCTTCGTCACCTGAGGCAATTTCAAGCTGTGTTGAAAAGTCTGCGTAAAATCTATCAAGTACTTGTGTCCAAACACGCTCACCCTCTGCGATATCATCGAGACGGCCTTCCATCTTAGCGGTAAAGTCAAAGTTCATCAGATCTTCGAAGTTCTCAACTAAGCGGTCTGTAACTATCTCGCCCATTTTTTCAGCGAAGAAGCGGCGATTTTCAACACGCACATAACCACGATCTTGAATCGTAGAGATGATAGATGCATACGTAGATGGACGACCAATGCCACGCTTTTCTAATTCTTTAACTAGGCTCGCTTCACTAAAGCGTGCAGGTGGCTTTGTAAAATGTTGTTTAGGATCTAGCTCAACAAGCGTTAAAACATCACCTTCTTTAACTGCTGGCAGTGATTGATCTTCTTCATTCTTTTTACGAACAGCCGGTTGGACTTTTGTCCAACCATCAAAGCGAAGAACGCGACCTTTAGCTTTTAACTGATATTCGCCAGCACCGACTGTTAAGGTTGTTAAATCGTATTCTGCAGGAACCATTTGACAGGCAACAAACTGGCGCCAAATTAATTCGTAAAGTTTTTTAGCATCTGCTTCAACACCGTCTAAATGACCAGATAGTATGGTAACACTAGAAGGACGGATCGCTTCGTGTGCCTCTTGTGCATTGCCTTTAGAGCTATAACTAATCGGTGCTTTCGGTAAATATTTTTCACCAAATTGTTCTGTCACGTAATCACGACACATTTCAACTGCATCTTTCGATAAGTTAGTTGAGTCGGTACGCATATAGGTAATGTGACCCGCTTCATATAAGCGCTGAGCAAGCATCATGGTTTTCTTAACACCATAACCTAAGCGCGTACTGGCAGCCTGTTGCATGGTTGAAGTAATAAAAGGTGCGCTCGGTTTACTCTTGCTAGGCTTTTCTTCAACGCTAATGACTTTGTAATCAGCTTTTTCGAGTTCACTAACAGCAGACATCGCCTGCTCTTCATTAACTGGCTTAAAAGGCTTGTCAGCGTGTTTAGTAACTTCTAAGCGTAAAGCAGCTTCTGTATTTTTAACATCAGCGTGGATATCCCAAAACTCTTCAGGAATAAATGCTTTGATTTCGCGTTCACGTTCAACAAGTAAACGTACTGCAACAGATTGCACACGACCGGCTGATAAGCCACGTGCTACTTTAGCCCACAGTAATGGCGACACCATAAAACCCACGACGCGGTCAAGAAAACGACGCGCTTGTTGCGCATAAACCATGTCTGTGTTTAGTTCACCGGGTGTTTCAAATGCCTGTTGAATTGCATTTTTAGTAATTTCGTTAAAAACAACTCGCTTATATTTTTCAGGCTCGCCACCAATAATTTGTTCGAGGTGCCATGCAATCGCTTCCCCTTCTCTATCCAAATCGGTTGCGAGATAGATTTTATCGGCGTTTTCAGCAAGTTTCTTTAATTCTTGAACAACTTTCTCTTTGCCCGGTAAGACTTCGTAATGTGGCTCCCAGCCTTTTTCAGGGTCAATACCCATACGAGCAACTAAATTTTTATAGTCGCGTTGCTTTTTATAGGCAGCTTTTTCTTCTGGTGACATTTTTCGAACTTCAGCAGGGGTTTTCGTCGCTGCAGTTTTTGTTTTGCCTGAACCTGAAGTTGGTAGATCACGCACATGCCCAACACTGGACTTTACGATGAAATCGTTACCTAAGTATTTATTAATTGTTTTTGCCTTTGCAGGAGACTCTACAATTACAAGTGATTTGCCCATAGTTGCCTATTTCTGACCGAGTATTTTAAAAGTTTTTTGCCCTTATAAATGTATATCAATCACATTAAACAAATAAGTATGATTTTTATCATTGGAGCACGAATATTTATAGGTATATCTACAAACACCAATTGTTACAAGCTTTTAATAGAAACTTTTCTTCATTGACTGAATAATTAAACAATTTTTGTTGCTAATTTAGTCAATGTGGTGTTTTAAGGTAATTTCAATGGGAATATATAGAACAGCAACAAAAATGCCAACCTTCTGGTTGGCATTTTTAATAAAAATCTTATTTATGGAGCTGCATCATCATATACACGAACTCCAATAGAAGACACTAATCCATTTGGTGCTTCAGCTCTAATTGTAATAAAACCTTGTGTTTTATCATTACGCTGATCGTCTGGCTCATCCAAAATAACAAACGACAAAGATACTGGCGTTACAGATGTTGTATTGGGGAAAGTATAGCCATCATCAGCCCCAGATAAAATACCGTTATCAGTTGTTATTGTAACTGCAGTACCTACAGGCATTGGGTTATTATATATATCAGCGATAAATACCGTTAGGCTTTGTGAATCCGTTAATCCATTCCTAAAATCAACACTTGTTACATTACACATATTATCACCCGCAGAGTTAGTTACAACATCACTCGTTGGATCACTATTCATACGAACAACTGAAGCAATAACTCCAGGAATGGCAGCACAGTCAGGCGCATAAGTCACAACTCGAAATTGAGCCGCGTCATCAGACATCACAATTTCTTGACTACTAAAAATATGAATCAAGCTACGATTGCACACACCCAAAGCATCATCTTCTTCGGTACAAAGTAAACCATCGTATACTCCATTTGCCGTTGTCCATATGCCATCACCATTATAATCAATAAACTCCTCAAACTCGTCACCATCGGAGTTCTCCCTTGAGCAAGGGCCTGCGCCAATTGTGCACTCTTCACCTCCAAAGGTACCATCTTCGTTATTATCAATAAAAGCTTCTGGTCTATCGTTTAAAATGCTAAAAAAGTCTGAAGTGTCGAATAAACCATTGCCATTTTTGTCATTGTAAGATTCTTCACCTTGAGCATAAGCAAGAATTGTTGCTCGACCACCTAGAGGCCTATCAATAGTGCCATCGTTATTAACAATCCCAAGCGGGCATGGCAAGCCACCATCACATTTTTGCAATATAGTGTTTTGATAATAATCATTTGTAAACGGTCTTGGTTCGCTGCTTTCCCATACTACAGAGCATTTACCAGCATCAGTTTGGCAATTTGACTCTATCATGCCCCCTTCTGCAATAAAACTTACAACTGTACCGTCTGGTACTGCATTACCAAAATGATCAGACAAGCGGGCTGTAACTTCCACCTGCGAACCATCAAAATCGAGTGCATGTATATTTGAAGATTCACGCGATATACTAAAACTATTTTGATCTGCAACTCCTGTGCTTATAGCTAGGTTGTCTGAGTGTTTCGTAACTTTTAAAACTTCACCATCAACCGTTTCTTCACTAGTTGCAATTACCTTTACGGGTTGAGGATAAAAGCCAGATTGTACAACAGTTTGCACAATACCTTCCGCATTAGTAAAGCCTGATTCTTGACTTAACTGAACACCACCAACCGTTGTGGAAAGCTCAAAATTAACCGTTCTAGCAGGGAGAGGGTTACCATTGTTATCAACTAACTTGAAGCGTAAAGTTGAAGTTTCTTTGCGATTTGCCCCCCCAGTTCCTTTAAGTGCAATAACGGATTCAGATGAATCTAAAAATTCTATAGAACCTATATTTGACTTCGAAACATTTACTGTAATATTAGCTGTTACAGTTGTACCACCTGTAATAACTGATGCAGTTACTAGGTCACCACCCACACATCCAGTTGCACGATAAGTTGATTGAGCAAGGCCACCAATACTAGTAACGCTTTCGTCTATAACAGCAAGGCCTGCATCAACACATCCAGAGCTGAATTCAACTGCAAGAGGTGAAGTAAATAATTCACCTTCTTTTGTAATTTCAACAGAAATTAATGCTGTAGAGCCCGCTGAAAGTAAGTCGCTATCAGCAAGGTTTGAAGATATTGCAATGTCAACATCAACAGCAGCAATCTGAAACGCCTTAGTTAGACTGCTAGATAATACTGATACTGTAATCTCACCTGCACCTACATCACGTCCAGGTATAATATCTAATAATGCGATACCATTTTCATCAGTAATCGCTGTGCCTGTGCTTGGTGAAATACTACCGATAGTTGAGGTTGCATTTACAAGTACCTGCTCCAATGGTGTAGTTGAACCGCTTTTTAATACTTCAACATACAAGATACCTGACTCTTCATTTGAAAAGCTGGTTACTTCGTCACATAAATTTAGATCACGGCTGTCTCTAAAACCATCTTGACAGTTATTTAATAGTTTAAATGTAATATCTGCAGTATCTTGAGCTGAATCAATTACATCACCACGTGTATAAAAACCAATTGTTACTTCTTGGTTATCATATTGAGCAGTAACAGTACCTGCACCTTCTACTGAACCTGCCGTTAAGTTTAAAGTCGCCACACCATTATCATCTGTTAAGGCAGTACCAAGACTTGGAATTAATCGACCTAATGTCGAAGAGAAACTAACTACCTGATTTGGTACGGCATTACCCTCAGAATCTACAACTAACGCGCGCACTTGTGCACTGTTATCCGCACTAATAGTACTCGTCTCTGTTAAAGTAACAGTTGAGATTAAACTTAATGACATAGAGTAGCTAGCATCACCAGTTTGGACAGGGGCATCTCCTTCCGTTTCATAAGTAAATGAAGGGGAAACAGTTGAATTTTGACTGTCATCTACATAAGTTGCACTAATACTGCCTGCACCTTTTACAGTACCAGCTAATAAATCAATTTCTGCAACCCCCTGAGCATCTGTCATTGCTGTACCATTTGATGGATTCAGTAAGCCCAAGTCGTTGGACAAATTAAATGTAACGAACTGAAATGCCGCAGGTTGCCCATCGAGCGTAACAGTAGCTTGCGCTCGTGCTGGGGAGGTATAACTAATATTTCGAGTAGATTGGTCCGAGCTATCTTTTAAATTGACGACAACCGATGTCTCAACAGGCTGGGCAACTCGCACAGAAAACGCAAAAGGATCGGATACAAAAGTAACATCCTCGACAGTATAACTAAATTCGACCTCGCCAGCCCCCTCATTTCCTCCTGCTAATAATGTTACCGATGCAACCCCATCACTATTCGTTAGAGCAGTTCCTGATGATGGATTCAATTGACCGATCTCATCCAGTAATTGAAATTTAACTCTGACATTAGGTATTGCCAGACCATCGAGAAGGACACTTCCTTGTAAAGTAAGTGGTTCATCCGAACTAACTTCATTTTTTTCTTCACCGTTCGATGCTGACACCCCTTTCAAACTCAAGGTATATTCACCTGAAGTAGTTTGATCTTGTTTACCGTCAGTACTGAAAGCAAATGAATCATTATAAGTAAAATCATTAACAGAGTAACTCGCTGTTAAAACTCCTGCACCAGCAGTTGAACCAGCAAGCAATTCTATTTTCGCTTGGCCATTATTATCCGTTAAAGCAGTTCCTGACTCAGGGTTCAATTCACCAATACCATCAATAAGAGAAAAACTTATTTGTTGGCCAGTAATAGGCTCTCCTTCTCTAAGAACAGTTGCTACGATGTCTAATGGTACATCCGCTGTGACAGCATTATTAGCAATATTAGTCCCCGAGCTAAATCCTTGCAAAGATACCGTATAAGCTTGCTCACTTGTCGAGTCACCATCTCCTTCGCTGCTAAATTCAAAAGTTCCTTCAAACTCAGTTCCTTCAGCTTGGCTATACGTGGCTGTAATTACACCAGCACCTACTTGCGTACCTGCATTCAAAACTACTTCAGCATTACCTTCACTATCAGTTAAAGCTGAAGCTTGGTTTAAAATACCAATATCATCAACGAGAGAAAAGGTGATGCGCTTTCCAGATACATTACCGACAGTACTTTCCAAAATCACTTTAATTGTTAGTGGATCAGCTCCACTTACATTGTTTGACTCTTCCCCTGTAAGACTTGAAAAGCCTTTTAGACTTAAAGTATAACTTGGATTTTCTGAAGAACTTCCATCACCAGAGTCATCACTACTTCCATCCAGTGACCCACCACCGCCACAGGCGGCTAACAATGAGCTGAAAAACAAAATACTTAGCCATCGTAATAAAGGCATCGCCCTCTCCCTAGTTAGCTATTTCTTATTTATATGTATGTTTACCTAATATTAACCTAAAATCAGTCCGAAAATAATCATTTTTTTATTCATTTCTTAACGAATTAATTTAATTATTTATCGAATTTTTCTGTATAAAAATCCTTATGCTGGTAGTCTATGACAAAATTTATAACAAGATAGATTAGGTGTATGTCAAAAGTACGGTCTTTAAGCCTTACATCTCGTATCATGGTTGGTATGGTACTTGGTGTAGTTGTTGGTTTTATCTTTCAAGCCATTTTAGCGGGTGAAGACGATTTCCTTATTCCATTAGGGTTATTCTCTTTACCTATTAAAGCTTTTTTTGTTGATGGTATTTTCCATGTTGGCGGGCAAATATTCATTGCAAGCTTAAAAATGCTTGTGGTGCCTTTAGTATTTGTATCACTTGTTTGTGGAACTTGTAGCTTGAGCGACCCAAAAAAGTTAGGTCGACTAGGTGGTAAGTCTATTTTGCTTTATTTAGCGACAACGGCAATCGCCATTACTGTTGCTATCACCTTGGCGTTATTAGTGAATCCAGGTGAGGGAATCAATTTACCTTCAGATGCTAACTATAGTGCGAAAGAAGCTCCCACCCTTGCGCAAGTCATTATTGGTATGTTCCCTACAAACCCTATTGATGCAATGGCAAGTGGCAACATGCTCCAAGTTATCGTTTTTGCCTTGTTATTTGGTGTTGCGATGGCACTCAGTGGAAAAGCAGGTAAACGTGTGGCCAGTGTTTTTGAAGATTTAAATACCGTAATTTTAAAGCTTGTAACACTGCTTATGAATATTGCACCGTATGGTGTATTTTTCTTAATGGCAAAATTATTTACAACCATTGACTTAAAGCTTATCACTAGCTTGGCCTTATATTTTGGTGTTGTTGTTTTTGCTTTATTATTTCACGGTTTTGTGAATTACAGCCTGTTACTTAAGCTGTTTACAGGTCTAAACCCTGTTACATTTCTAAAGAAAATGAAAAATGCCTGTTTATTTGCATTTAGTACATCAAGCTCAAGCGCAACTATGCCTATTACCCTTGAAACAGCAAATAAAAAGTTAGGTGCTCATAACTCTGTTGCTTCTTTTACCGTGCCCCTTGGCGCAACCATCAACATGGATGGTACGGCGATTATGCAAGGCGTTGCGACTGTTTTTATTTCGCAAGTTTTTGCAGTAGATTTAACGATTTCTGATTATCTGATGGTTATTTTAACCGCAACCCTTGCTTCTGTAGGTACTGCTGGTGTGCCGGGTGTAGGCCTTATTATGTTAGCTATGGTATTAAATCAAGTTGGATTGCCTGTAGAAGGTATTGCTATCATCATTGGTGTCGACCGCTTACTTGATATGACGCGAACCGCTGTTAACGTGACCGGTGACTGCATGGTGACCTGTGTGGTTGCAAAATCTGAAGGTGAGTTTGATGAGGACGTATTTAACGACCCAAATGCCGCTAAAGATTTAGAAGATTACCATAAATCTATTAATTAATTTCACACTAATTAACTCATAAAAAAACCCGCTAAATAATAAGCGGGTTTTTTATACTACTTTCATGTTTTTAAATTTAAGGGTTTAAGCCTTTTAAACGAGACATTAAAGTCACTCCCGCTTTACTTACCCCTGAACTTAATCCGACGGCGAGCTTATCGCTTAAATTCTTT
The DNA here is from genome assembly GCF_016464105.1 of Pseudoalteromonas sp. bablab_jr010. NCBI lineage: Bacteria > Pseudomonadati > Pseudomonadota > Gammaproteobacteria > Alteromonadales > Pseudoalteromonadaceae > Pseudoalteromonas > Pseudoalteromonas sp. bablab_jr010. The sequence goes on from NZ_JACDWV010000148.1 coordinate 335,673, forward strand.
TTAATACGGTATTTTACTTTAAAGATTTGACGTTCTTTAGCTTGACTCAATAAAATGTCATCACTTGTTTCAATCTTATCAACTAAACCTTTATCAAACGCTTGAGTAGCAAACCAATGTTCACCTGTTGCAACAGTATCAATATCTAGAGATGGACGTTGCTCACTCACAAAGGTTTTAAATAAACCGTGGGTTTGTTCAATTTCTTCTTTGAATTTTTCACGACCTTTATCGGTATTTTCACCAAAGATAGTTAGCGTACGCTTGTATTCACCTGCGGTGATTTGCTCAAAATCAACATCATTCTTTTTCAAGATTTTATTAAAGTTAGGAATTTGCGCAATAACACCTATCGAGCCAACAATTGCAAAAGGTGCTGCAACAATCTCATTGGCCACACAGGCCATCATATAACCACCACTTGCTGCTACTTTATCAATAGCAACAGTCAAATGAATTCCTGCATTACGTAAGCGTTGAAGTTGAGAAGCAGCAAGACCATAGCCGTGCACCACACCTCCACCACTTTCAAGGCGAACCAGTACGCGGTCTTTTTCTTTGTCAGCAATGGTTAAAATAGCGGTAATTTCTTCGCGAAGACTTTCGACTTCATGGGCATCAACACTGCCATTGAAATCAATAACATATAAACGCGATTTAGGCTCGTCGTTTTGCTGTTTTTTAGCCTCAGTTTTTTGCTGTTTTTGATGAGCCTTGAGCTCTTTTTTAGAAAGGGTATTTTCGATAAAGCTTTGTTTTAGATCATCAAGTTGCTCACTTAAATCATCAATTGTTATCTCCCCTTTCTTCGCTTTTGGTTTCACTGCTGCGCCCATGATAATGGCAACAATCACTGCAATTGCGATGACAAATGTCAGGGTCTTTGCAAAAAACAACCCGTATTCATATAAAAATTCCAATCAAACTCTCCATTTACTAATACTTCGGCACAATTTACCACGCTTTAAAGCAAAAAAAAGCCACATGATGTGGCTTTTTACTTAATTGGTTATTACGTAATTAATAGCATTTAATTATTCAGTAACAACTTCTGTATTTGTAACTTGAAGATACTGCCCACGACTTGCTAAGAAAGTCGCGATTTGTAATTGCATTTCTGTAGTTGCTGCTGCACTTTCTTCAGCAGTAGCACCTGAATCTTCTGTCGCTGCAGGTGATAATACAGAGCTGTGATGGCCTTTCGTGAATTTAACCACATAGCTCATTGCATCAGCAGTCGGGCCTTGAGTTTCTGCTACAGTTGATAAGCCCATTAGATTAGCAAGAGGTAAGCTACCAGCAATTGGGTTGCTCGCCACCATTGGTGGAATAACCATATCAGCATTGTTGTTAGCACCATCGCCAACCACTACACTCATGTACACTGGCGTGCCAAGCGCTGCAACAGAGGCTGCATAATTTGACGGGTCACCACTATCAAGTGCTGTTTGTGCAGCAAAAGCAAATTGAGTAACCACACTTTGAATGTTTGCTAGTTTTTCTGTTTCGCCTGCCACTGTTAGTGAACCAACATACTCTTTATAAGCACAAGTAACGAAAGCTGTTTGATTAGCTGCAAGTGCACCACAGTTTGATAACGCTTCATTTTGAGCATAAGCACCAAACTCAGCAGATTCAGCTGTACCGGCTGCAAGTAATACAGAGCCTTGAACAAATGGGCCAAATGTATTTGACTCAATTAAGAAACTTGCGATACCACCGCCGCCACTGGCAAGTGCTACGCTTTTAACGTTGAACATTGGATCAACTTGGTCAGCTAGCGGTGCATTAGTAACAGCAACAAATGCTGGGGCAACTACCGAGCCTAATGAATGACCTAAGAATGATACATCTTGCGCATTTAAATCAGCAGCACCGGTAAAGTTAAGACCCAAACGTAAACCAAGTAAATCAGCAACTGATTGACGTAAGCTATCACGGGCTACTAATAATGACTGTAAGTTCATATAGCTTAATACCGAACCAGTAGAGGCATTAAAGTCGTCAGTACCGTCGCCATCTACATCTACACCACGCTCACCATGCATAGGATGATCGATTGCAGCTGTTGCAAAGCCTTGCAGTGTTAATTGTGCAGTAATGGCTAACATATCTTCTTTTTTAGAAGTAATGCCGTGCTGAAGGATAACAACTGGCCAGCCTGTCTCAGGCATGCTCAATGCGTCTAAGCCGAGCTGAGCTCGCACTGCATTAATTACAGGTAAAATTGGTTTAGTAATTTGTACTGGCACATTAGCAATACTTTGTGTTTTTGGAATTGTGTTGTACTTAGTTAAGTGTTTAGTTTGGTCTAAACCTAAATCACGTAACTTGCCTTCACTTAACGCCATACACAGGCCATCAGTTTCGCTAATAGGGTCTGTTGGGAATGAATCACCCGCTGCGGCTGCATAACCTAGTACCGCAACACCGCTATCACATAAACCTTGCCAGTAAGTCGCAGATAAATCATCAACCGTTGTGCCAGTTGGTGTAGCTAAATACATAGGTAACATTACGCTACCTTTTTGATACTGCACACCACCAAACACAGGTGACACACCAGTAATACCTTGTGATGCAAATACTTGCTCAACGGTAATAACGGGTTGATCAGGAATTTGCACCATAGGCGTCGGTAGTGCATCTTGGGTTAAACTTGCAGCAAGAAGCTGCTTAACTGTTCCAAGCACTTGACCTGCTGATTGCATTGTCATCGCTGCTGAGTAAATGATTTCATCTTTTGTGATTGCACCACCTGATGTCACTGCGTTTTCATAGCTATTGATAACCGCTTGAAGTGACTTTTGTGAGTCGGTAATAAGTGTTGCTTCCTCGCTCACGAGTGCATAAGTTGAAGAAGGCTCAATTGAGCGCCCTTCTGAGTCCATTAATGACGTTGTCAAAACATTAATGTAAGTGCTGCCAGCTTTAAATGGCTTAAGTGGGATCACAGCAACCGCATCACCAGAACCTTGTGTGATAAAGTCAACACCGAAAGTAAGTTCAGACACTAATTTACAAGCGATACCAGCTGGTACTTGTGAACAGGTTTCGTCTGTTTGGCTTGCACCCATAACAACTTCAAAAATACGCACAGCGCCTGGTGAAGCAGCAGATGTCATATCAAGAGAGATACCCGAAGGAAAAGTTAAGTCAATTTTAAACGGAGTTTGCGTAGACCAACCATCAAGCGCACCAAGTGCAAGTTGTGGATCAGCATAGGCCGCACGGTCAACACTAACATTGTCGTCGTCTAATTCACCCGGCATATTTAAAGTACCATCAAGCGTACCACTCATAAGTAAATCATTCGGCACTGAGATAACACTATTCGCTGGGTCAAATTTTACTGTCGCGGTTGGGAGAACAGGAGGATTATCATTTTTTACATCTTCTAATGTTTCTCCTCCACCACAGCCAGTAATGGCTGACGCAATGGCTAGTGAGAGTAGCAGTTTTTTCATAATTTCGCTCCGCGCAAATCTTATTGTTATTGTGTGTTCAAAGTTAAAAGTAGTGGTTCTACTACCTTCATTCTAAGTTAATTTAATGTAATTAGGTTATTAATGAGACATTAGACCAGTTAAACTTAACGTAAAGTTTCAATTTTCGCCACCTTAATTTGCAATAAATTCGATAACTTGGCTTTTTGCTATGGTAAAATAGTAAAAAACTTAATCGATGGTACGTTTATGCATACTTATAAAGCCGCAGAGAATGCGCTAAAAGACAAAGTAATTTTAATAACAGGTGCTGGTGACGGCATTGGTCGTGTTGCCGCACTAACTTATGCTAAGCATGGTGCCACTGTTATTTTACTCGGAAAAACAACCAATAAGCTTGAATGTGTTTACGATGAAATTGTAAACGCTGGCTATCCACAACCGGCTATTGTGCCAATGGATTTAAAAGGTGCCACAAAGCAAAACTACCGTGACTTAGCTGCAACCATCGAAATGCAGTTCGGTAAGTTAGACGGCTTACTTAATAATGCAGGTATTTTAGGTTCATTAGGTCCACTTGAGCACTTCTGTGTATCAACATTTGAAAACATCATGAAAGTGAATGTAACTGCACAAGCTATGATCACTAAATTTATGTTCCCTCTGCTTCGAAAATCTGACAGTGCATCTGTTATTTTTACTTCATCTGGGGTGGGTCGACAAGGCCGCGAACACTGGGGTGCGTATGCTATCTCAAAGTTTGCTGTAGAGGGCATGATGCAAACGTGGGCTTGTGAAGTGGGTAAAACCAATATTCGCGTAAACTGTATCAATCCTGGCGCTACCCGCACATCAATGCGTGCATCTGCATACCCTGGTGAAGATAGGGATAAGTTAGCAACACCCGAAGATTTAATGCCAACTTATTTATACTTGATGAGCGACGACTCTAAAGAAGTGAATGGTCAGTCTTTAGATGCTCAACAAAAATAAGCCCGAAACTAATATCTAGACACAAAAAAAGCAGCTTTCGCTGCTTTTTTAATTTTTCGCTTAAATGAAGCGTTTGATAATAAAATCAACTTTTACACGTTTAGCCTGCCCCAATAGCTTTTTAACCGGCGCAGGATAGTCATTCATCGTTTCTAAGTCTTGTGGGCCTGTTAAACGTCGACAGTGCTTTAATATAGCTTGTTTTTCGTTTTCTATTTGTTCAAGGATATGCCGCTTAGGGTCGTCAATTAAAATACCATTTTCGATATCTAAGCCCCATGCCCGTGGATTTAAATTGTGACCACTTAATAAGTGTAATCGCTTATCCGAACAAATCCCCTTCAAGTGGAACGAGTTACTCTCGTGCTTCCAAAGGTAAACATTCAAATTACCATTACTGATGTGGCGTTTTTGTGACTTTAAAAACTTATACAAAATGGTTTCGTATAAATAAGGTAATGCACCAATCTTACTAAACGGCTCACTTGGCGGCAGATAAAAGTCATTGGCAGTTTTATCCCCTACCACAATAGTTACCTGCTTACCTTGCTTTAATAAACGGCGTAATGAACGCATTAATGGTGCAGGAAAGTTAAAGTAAGGGGTATAAAGAACGAGCTCTTGCTCAGTGGTATCGAATAACGATTTAATTAAACGGTTCAGCTTATTACTTCTTCGCCCTAAACCTAAAAATAAACGCACACCCAACTCACCGGCACTGGCTTCTGCAGCGCTTTCATAACTTGCAGATTTAAGTTCACGCATCAATTGCTTTTGCGCCACTTTAATATCATTAAATTGTATCAGTGGGCGCATATCAATTCGCGGTACGGCAACTGAGCTTAACAGATGTGTTTCTATAAATTCGATGACCGAATTACATAATCCAGCTTGGTGAACTAAGAAGTAACGGTCTAAACGATAACGGTCATCTTGCTGAAGATATACATTATTTAAGCTTGCGCCGCTGTATAATAATGTGTCGTCAATCACAAAACCTTTTAAATGCAGTACCCCGAAAAGCTCTTTGGCTTTTACCGGAACACCATGTACTTTCACATTTGATTGATACTGCTCTTGAAAATCACAATACATGCTGGCATTGCCATCAGACTTAGCTGCACCAATTAAACCACGTTGAGCTCGGTGAAAATCAACGAGTACTTTTACTTCTAACTCAGGATTAGCAAGTGATGCCTGATGTAAGGCAGTCAATATTTCTCGTCCTGCTTCATCATCTTGCAAATACAAAGCAGTAATATAAATTCTTTTTTTCGCTGAACCAATTAAACGCAATAGTTCAGTGCGATACTCTTTTGCATTGGTTAAGACCTGTACGTCTTCTGTAGTCAGCCCAAAAGCGGGCTTTTCCTGCCAAAATACCATAATTGCCTGTTAGTTTAGTTAGCTCATACCATGAGCTAATATCAAAATTAGCTAAAACATACCAAAAAAAAATTGCTTGGTCATGAATTACCGTACTTTGATCACAGAACAATTTGTAATTAGCCTATTTTATGAACAAAAATAGGTGTTTAAATTGCATTAAGTAAGGATTATTTGACAGCTTCGCAATTTGACTAAAAAAATAATCGGGGCTTTTGTTTACTTCCGCCTTGTTTTTCTTAGAATCGGGCGCATAGACATCGTATTGAAACGTTTTTAGGAAAAACCATGAGTGACGCAAAACACTGTAAACTATTAATCTTAGGTTCTGGCCCTGCGGGCTACACGGCAGCGGTATACGCAGCCCGTGCTAACCTTAACCCTGTTCTTATCACTGGTATTCAGCAAGGTGGTCAATTAACGACAACTACTGAAGTTGAAAACTGGCCTGGCGATGCACACGGTTTAACAGGTCCTGCATTAATGGACCGTATGAAAGAGCATGCTGAACGTTTCGAAACTGAAATCGTTTTTGATCACATTAATAAAGTTGATGTTTCAAAACGCCCTTTCACTTTAACTGGTGACTCTGGCACATATACATGTGATGCATTAATTATTGCAACTGGCGCGTCAGCTAAATACTTAGGTTTAGAATCAGAAACTAACTTCCAAGGTCGTGGTGTTTCTGCTTGCGCAACCTGTGATGGTTTCTTCTACCGTGGTCAAAAAGTAGCGGTTGTAGGCGGTGGTAACACTGCTGTTGAAGAAGCACTTTACTTATCAAATATTGCTGATGAAGTTCACGTTATCCACCGTCGTGACAGCTTCCGCAGTGAGAAGATCTTAGCTGATCGTTTAAAAGAAAAAGCTGAAAACGGTAACGTTGTTTTACATTACAACCGCACATTAGATGAAGTGCTTGGTGATGAAATGGGCGTTACTGGCATCCGTATTAAAGCAACTGATTCTGAAGAAACAGAAAACTTAGATCTTGCCGGTGTATTCATTGCAATTGGCCACAAGCCAAACACTGACATGTTTGAAGGTCAGCTAGAAATGAAAGACGGCTATTTAGTCGTTCAATCTGGTTTAAACGGTAACGCAACACAAACAAGTGTACCAGGTGTATTTGCTGCAGGTGACGTGTCTGATCACATTTATCGCCAAGCAATCACATCAGCTGGTACTGGCTGTATGGCTGCACTTGATGCTGAGCGCTTTTTAGATAACCTATAAATTAGTTGATCTAAAGCACTAAATACTGGGGGCTGTTGTAAAACAGCCCCTTTTTTATAGCTAAAATTTTGTTAAAATCAGAACAAAGAACAACGACAAGCTGATATGATCAAGCAACTGTACCAACTCTCGCCCGAGACTGTTGATTTTCCAGACCCAGAACTCGCTCTTGATGAGCCCGATGGCCTGCTAGCAATTGGCGGTGACTTATCAGTTGAACGCATTAAAAATGCCTATAACACAGGTGTTTTTCCTTGGTTTAGTGACTATGAGCCCATCATGTGGTGGTCACCTAGCATGCGCGGCGTTGTTGAGCTAAATGAATTTCATGTCAGTCGTAGCTTAAAAAAGCATTTAAAGCGTTTTCCTGTGCGTGTCACCATTAATCACGCATTTGCCCATGTTATCAATGCTTGCCGTGAGCAACGTATCGATGCTGAAGGTACCTGGATCACAGAGCAAATGATGCATGCCTATATTGAAGCGCACCATCAGGGGTTAGCACACAGTCTTGAGATTTGGCATGAAGATGAACTGGTAGCTGGCCTCTATGGCATTATGCAAAACGGTATTTTTTGTGGTGAATCAATGTTCCATCAAGTCAGTAATGGTTCGAAACTGGCGATGTGGGCATTAGTAAATTGGCTTAACAAACATCAAGCCCATTTTATTGATTGCCAACTAGAAAACCCTTATTTAATCACTTTAGGTGCAAAAGTTATCCCACGTAGAGAATTTTTAACTAGACTTAAATTAGCACACAGTTATGTGCCTAAAAAAGATATGTGGCAACCACAAGAGTTGATTAATATTTATGACTGAGCACTTACCCGCTAGGCTTGGTTTAAGCCAGCAATTTGATTGCAGTTATTTACCCGACCGTCAGGAACAACTACTTGTTATACTTGATCCGAGTTGTTATTGCCCTGATAAATTTGAACAATTATTAGCATTAGGCTTTAGACGCAGTGGCGACCAAATCTATCGTCCACATTGCCCTATTTGTAATGCTTGTAATTCAGTGCGCGTTTTAGCCCAACAATTTACTCCTTCAAAATCGCAAAAGCGCAAATTAAATAAAGCAAATAAGGTTTTCACGGTCAGTTATAGTGAGTACGAACGCGCAGAATACTACCCGTTATATTGCAAATACATCACGCAAAGACATCAAGATGGTTCAATGTTTCCGCCTGACCAAAGTCAGTACGAAAGCTTTTTGTTTTGCCAGTGGCTACCCGTTACATTTATAGAGTTAAGAGATGGCGATAAGTTAGTTGCCGTTGCGGTAACCGACTGTATGACCAATGCCCTATCAGCGATTTATACCTTTTTTGATCCCGACTATGAGCAATACAGTATCGGTAGCATCATGATCATGGAACAAATTAAATTTGCAAAACAACAAGCAAAACAATTTGTCTATTTAGGCTACCAAATCGACGAATGCACTAAAATGAAATATAAAACCCAATTTTTGCCTGCACAAAAGCACATTGGCGACGAGTGGTTGGCGATTTAATTTACAAAATTGAGCCCTGTAGCTTTACTTATTGCAGTATTTTCGGCAAAATCTGCAGCGTTTAACTATTAAAGAGGTGTTACGCTAAACATGGCGAAAGAAGACGTAATCGAAATGCAAGGTACGGTCCTTGATACTTTACCAAATACAATGTTCCGAGTTGAGCTAGAAAATGGTCACGTTGTTGTGGCTCATATCTCTGGTAAAATGCGCAAAAACTACATCCGCATCTTAACTGGTGACAAAGTAACCGTAGAAATGACTCCTTACGATTTATCGAAAGGTCGCATCGTATTCCGTGCTCGCTAAGTTAGTGCGTTAACGAGAGATTTAGCTTTTTGCTGCTTTGAATGAGCAGGTGTGTTTATTACAAAGAGCTAAAAGCGTTTGTTAAATGGTGTTCAAACTAACTTAGTTTTAATTCCATTTAATAAACAAAAAGCCCAGCAATTGCTGGGCTTTTTGTTTCAGCTTGATAAATTAAGCCGTTTCTAAGCTAGTCTCAAAGTCAAAGTGGATTTTCTTGTCCTTAACCGAAACCTTGACTGAACCACCATCGGCTAGCTCACCAAACAAGATTGCATTTGCCAGCGGCTTTTTAAGCTCATCTTGGATAACACGTGCCATCGGACGTGCCCCCATTGCTTTATCGTAACCTTTATCTGCCAACCACTCTCTTGCTTTGGATGTAAGCTCAAGATTAACCGACTTCTTATCAAGTTGCGCTTGTAACTCAACAATGAACTTATCAACCACTTGCAAGATAATCTCTTTCTCAAGGTGATTAAACCAAATGATGTTATCTAAACGGTTTCTAAACTCAGGTGAAAACACTTTGTTGATTTCACTCATCGCATCATGAGAATGGTCTTGCTCAGTAAAGCCAATTGACTTACGTACAGTCTCTTGAACACCCGCATTCGTCGTCATCACCAATACTACATTTCTGAAATCGGCTTTACGACCGTTATTATCAGTAAGTGTACCGTGATCCATTACTTGCAGTAGAATGTTGTAAATATCTGAATGTGCTTTTTCAATTTCGTCTAGTAGTACAACTGCATGCGGATTTTTAATTACCGCTTCAGTTAATAAACCACCTTGCTCAAAACCTACATAGCCAGGAGGTGCACCAATTAGACGACTGACCGCATGACGTTCAACATATTCAGACATATCAAAACGAATAAACTCAACACCCATACACTTAGCAAGCTGCTTAGTAACTTCTGTTTTACCAACTCCTGTTGGGCCTGCAAATAAGAACGAACCCACTGGTTTATCTTCGTTAGCAAGACCTGAGCGTGATAAGCGAATTGCTGAAGTCAACGCATCGATTGATTGGTCTTGACCAAACACTAGCATCTTCAGGTTACGATCAAGGTTTTTAAGTGTTTCTTTATCGCTTGACGAAACGCTTTGCTGAGGGATACGCGCCATCTTAGATACAATTAGCTCGATATCAGCCACGCCAATTGTTTTCTTACGTTTAGAAACTGGCTGTAAACGTTGATTAGCACCAGCCTCATCAATAACATCAATAGCCTTGTCTGGTAAGTGACGTTCATTTATGTATTTAGCACTAAGTTCTGCAGCTGCTTTCAATGCTTTTTGTGTGTAACGAATACCATGGTGCTCTTCGTAACGCTCTTTTAAGCCGTTAAGAATCTTCGTGGTATCAGCCACACTTGGTTCAAGCACATCAATTTTTTGGAAACGACGTACTAGCGCACGGTCTTTTTCAAAGATATTCTTGAACTCATTATAAGTAGTCGAGCCCATGCAGCGCAGTTTACCACTTGAAAGTAGCGGTTTGATTAGGTTCGATGCATCCATTACCCCGCCCGATGCTGCACCGGCGCCAATGATGGTATGAATTTCATCAATAAATAAAATTGAACCTGGTTTAGCCTGTAACTCTTTAAGTAGCGATTTGAAACGTTTTTCGAAGTCGCCACGGTATTTAGTACCCGCTAATAACGCGCCCATGTCGAGTGAGTAGACCACTGCATCGGCAATCACTTCAGGTACTTCTTTGTTTACAATACGATAAGCTAGGCCTTCAGCTATGGCTGTTTTACCCACCCCTGCTTCACCAACCAATAGCGGGTTATTTTTCTTACGACGACATAACACTTGTACTGTGCGTTCAACTTCGTTGTCGCGGCCCACTAATGGGTCAATATTGCCATCAATGGCCTGTTGATTCAGGTTGGTCGTGAAGTTTTCAAGCTTAGTTGGCTCTTCACCTTGCACTTCTTGCACTTCTTCATGAATGTCATCGTGATCTTCACCGCCAATGTCGTCATCTGTTTTAGAAATACCATGCGAAATAAAGTTAACAATATCCAAACGATTAACATCTGATTTTTTAAGTAAATAAACTGCTTGGCTCTCTTGTTCAGAAAAAATTGCCACTAGCACATTCACGCCAGTAACTTCGTTTTTGCCTGATGACTGCACGTGAAATACAGCGCGCTGTAATACACGCTGAAAACCTAACGTCGGTTGTGTTTCTCTGTCTTCCTCAAGATCAGGAATAACCGGTGTTGTTTCGTCAATAAAATCTGATAATTCGACTTTTAATGCGCCCATATCTACGCCGCAGGCGTTAAGCGCTTCCCCAGCAGAAGGGTTATCGAGCAGTGCAAGTAAAAGATGCTCGACGGTCATAAATTCATGACGACGTGTTCTCGCTTCGCGAAACGCCGCATTTAAGGTTAGTTCTAAGTCTTTGTTTAGCATTGGCAACCCCTTACTGAGATAATATTTATATACCGTTGTGACGGGCTAATTAGTTCACCCTACCTTGGTATTTATTCCTGCTCACAACTACATAGCAGTGGATGCTCGTTGTCTCGTGCGTAACGATTAACTTGTTCAGCTTTGGTATGAGCTACATCGGCGCTGTAAACACCGCATATCGCTTTACCATTATGATGAACTTGAAGCATCACATCTGTTGCTCTATCGCTATCCATATTAAAAAACGTCATTAGTACTTCTATCACAAAGTCCATAGGCGTGTAATCATCATTATTTAAAATGACCTTATATTTTCGCGGTGGTTGCAATTTTTGCTTTTCACTATCGCGAACCGTTTCAATAACACCAGAATCTTTCATGCCACTCATAATTAAATATAGTCTTGTCTTTAGAACTCAAGCAAACTTGAATAAAAAAATAAATAAATTGTTAAAAAATAGTCTAAAACACTTGACTGACTGGCTAAATAAACTACAGTCAAATATAGATTGATTAATCATTAGTCAGTCTAGCAAATTACACGGTTTAGAATAACTAAATTAGTCAACTTATAGAAGGATGTAGAAGTATGGCTTGTGGAAAAGTCAAATGGTTCAACAATGCCAAAGGTTTTGGCTTCATCGTAGAAGACGGCAGCGAGACTGATATCTTCGCTCATTACTCAACGATTGTAATGGACGGTTATAAAACACTTAAAGCTGGTCAAGATGTAACATTCGAATTGCAACAAGGTCCAAAAGGGTTGCACGCAACGAATATTGCGCCTAACGATGAAATCTCTTAGGTAAAACCTATTCGAGTATCAAGCGAGCGACCTTGTTAAGTTCCTCGCTTACTCTTCCACTAAAATTTATCCTTACACTTACCTTGAAATTCCATTTGTTTACCCCAATTGATTAATTGTTATTAGCCCTTTAGAGCCAAGCTTGTTACACTCTTGTTGCTTAAATTTAGCTTTTTCGTCATTTTGACGTAAGGCTTTTGGCTAATTTCATGATTTGCTTATTTGAGCTATAAGAATTTTACAGTCTGTCAGCTGTGGTTATTTTAATACTTTGTATTGAGTGGCAACAGCTAACAGACTGCTTGCTGTTGTTTTATCAAGGTACCTAAAGCTTGGTAATTCAAAGCTATCTATTGCATTGTTGAATATGGCTAATTAAGGGTTACTGTTAGCAGTCATTACCAAACATTACGCCAACTATCTAGGAATGATGATGACATCAAAAATTATCTATACTAAAACAGATGAAGCGCCAGCTCTTGCGACGTATTCATTGTTACCAATCATCCAAGCGTATACAAACGCTGCTGGTGTTGAAGTTGAAACTCGCGATATTTCATTAGCGGGTCGTGTAATTGCAAACTTCCCTGAGTACTTAACTGAAGATCAACGTATTGATGATGCACTTGCAGAATTAGGTGAAATGGCTAAAACACCTGAAGCTAACATTATCAAACTACCCAATATCAGTGCTTCTATCCCTCAGCTACGTGCAGTAATCAAAGAGTTACAAGAAAAAGGTTACGCACTACCTGACTACCCTTCAGAGCCAAAAACTGATGAAGAAAAGAAAGTTAAAGCAACTTACGACAAAATCAAAGGTTCTGCTGTAAACCCTGTACTTCGTGAAGGTAACTCTGACCGTCGTGCTCCTGGTTCAGTAAAAGAATATGCGCGTAACAATCCACACTCAATGGGCGCATGGAGCAAAGATTCAAAGTCTTACGTTGCTAGCATGGAAGACGGTGACTTCTTCGGTTCAGAGCAATCAGTCACTGTTGAACAAGCAACTGACGTACGTATCGAGCATGTTGCTGAAAATGGTGATATCACAGTTCTTAAAGCAAGCACACCATTACTAGCAGGTGAAGTAATTGACGCTTCGCGAATGAGTGCTGCTAAGCTTCAAGCTTTCCTTGCAAAAGAAATTCAAGCAGCAAAAGACAAAGGCGTGTTGTTCTCATTACATATGAAAGCAACGATGATGAAAGTGTCTGACCCAATCATCTTCGGTCACGCTGTAAAAGTTTTCTTCAAAGACGTTTTCACAAAACACGCTGATCTTTTCAAAGAGCTAGATGTTGACGTAAACAACGGCTTTGGTGATGTATTCTCAAAAATCGAAAGCCTAGATGCAGCTAAAAAAGCTGAAATCGAAGCGGATATCCAAGCGGTATACGACAACAACCCTGCTATTGCAATGGTTGATTCTGACCGTGGTATCACGAACCTTCACGTACCAAGTGATGTGATCATCGATGCATCAATGCCTGCTGCAATCCGTTCTAGCGGCCAAATGTGGAATAGCGAAGGTAAATTACAAGACACTAGCTTTGTCATTCCAGATCGTTGTTACTCAGGTGTTTACCAAGCAACTATCGATTTCTGTAAAGAAAACGGTGCATTCGATCCAACTACTATGGGTAGCGTACCTAACGTTGGTCTTATGGCTCAAAAAGCTGAAGAGTACGGTTCACATGACAAAACGTTCGAAGTAGCAGCAGCTGGTACAATCCGTGTTGTAGACACAGCTGGTACAACTTTACTTGAGCATGCTGTTGAGCAAGGCGATATCTGGCGTATGTGTCAGGTTAAAGATGCACCAATTCAAGATTGGGTTAAACTTGCTGTTAACCGTGCTCGCGCAACGAGCACGCCAGCAGTTTTCTGGTTAGACGAAAACCGTGCTCACGATGCTGAGTTAATCAAAAAAGTAAACGCGTATCTGCCAAACCACGATACTGATGGTCTTGAAATCCACATTTTAGCACCTGTTGAAGCAACTAAATTCTCTTTAGAGCGCATCAAAGAAGGTAAAGACACTATTTCAGTAACTGGTAACGTACTACGTGACTACCTAACTGACTTATTCCCAATCCTTGAGCTTGGTACAAGTGCTAAAATGCTTTCAATCGTACCACTTATGAATGGTGGTGGTTTATTCGAAACAGGTGCCGGTGGTTCTGCGCCTAAGCACGTTCAACAATTCGAAAAAGAAAACCACTTACGTTGGGATTCATTAGGTGAATTCTTAGCACTAGCAGCTTCTTTAGAGCACTTAGCAGTTAATGCTGGTAATAAGAAAGCACAAGTTCTTGCTGATACGCTTGATAAAGCGACAGGTACTTTCCTAGCGGAAAACAAATCACCTTCACGTAAAGTCAAAGAGATTGATAACCGTGGTTCGCACTTCTTCCTTTCATTATTCTGGGCACAAGAACTTGCTGCACAAAATGATGACGCGGAATTAAAAGCACAGTTCACGCAAATTGCTGCTGATCTTGAGTCTCAAAAAGATCAAATCGTTGCTGAATTAAACGATGCACAAGGTCCTGCTATGAGTGTTGGTGGTTACTTCCAACCAAATGATGAGTTAGCATTCAAAGCGATGCGCCCAAGCTCTACATTTAATGATATATTAGCAAAGTTAGTTTAATCTCAAACTAAGCTTACGAAAAAGGGTTATCAATTTGATAACCCTTTTTATTGGACTCTGATCGCGAGCCATTTAGTGAGGTTAATTAGAAAAAACATTACATAAATAAGTGCTCTTTTGCTGAAATAATAGCTTGTTCTATGGCTGTATTTTTAACAGGTTTAGAAACAAACAAGTCCATACCAGCTCGCTTACATGCAGCCTTATCATCGGCTGAAGTATTAGCTGTCAAAGCAACTATGTAAGTTTTATGTACCGGGCAAATTAGTTCTTCTCTTAAAATACTAGTTGCTTCAATACCATCCATTTCAGGCATTACACAATCCATAAATATTAGATTGTAGTTATTTTGTTTGCACTTATTTATCGCATCAATACCATCGCATGCATAATCGGCAGTTAAACCTAACTTTTCTAAATGGGCTTTTAGAACAAAACGATTAATTTGATTATCATCAACAACAAGTATCGACAATGGCAAGGTTGAAAAGTCAATATTTGCGGCAGTAATAAGGTCAGACGTCTGAGCTACTCCCCTTTTCAAAGTTAATTGAATATCAAAACAACTTCCTTTGCCGTATTCGCTAGTAACTTTAATAGAGCCGCCCATGTAGTCAATAAGTTCCTTAACTATTGCAAGGCCAAGCCCTGTACCACCTTTTTTACGCTCTTTGTTTACTTCTTGTGTAAAGGGAGAGAATAGTGACTTCATAAAAGATTCTGACATGCCGACACCACTATCACTTACCCGCAGATTTAGAAGCACATCATCACCTTGTTGCTGTGCGACAGCGCGCAATTTAATATCACCTTGCTCAGTAAATTTTAATGCGTTGCTTAACAAGTTAGACACTATTTGGGTGATCCGCGTGTTATCACAGTAAGTCCAGCACTTATCACTGATATCAATATCAACTTCAAAATTTAAGTTCTTTTCTTGGTATAGCGGTAAATATAACGAAGCAAGGTCAACAAAAATTGTCTTTAACAAGAAATGACATGGCTCTAGTTTCAGCTCTCCATGGTTAATTTTCGAAAAATCGAGAACTTCATTAATAATATTAAGCAATATATCGGCGCTACGAAGCGCAACTTTCAACTTCTCTTCACGCTTTTGCTCAGATTTCTCATAAAGCAAAGTCGTCAACATGCCAGTTATACCATTCAACGGAGTACGTAATTCATGACTTATTTTTGCAAGTAAAATACTACGATCTTCTAAGGTGCGTTCTGCGTCAGCCTTTTGCTTTTTAAGTTCTTCTCGCAATAATACCGATTTAGTAATATCTTGAAATGTACCTATTAATCTTACGCACTTTCCGTTTTTGAATTCAGGTTCACCAAAAGTGGATACCCATATAGGTTTACCTTTCGCTGTGATCAATTCAATTTCGATATTCCACTGTTTTCCATCTTCAATAGCTTCTTTCACAGCAAGCTCAATGGCATCCCTACTTGGCCCTTTTTTGTAATATTCTATGGCATTATCAAGTAAGGGAGTAAAATCTTCTGGTACCTCATGGATCGCTTTTGTTTGTTTACTCCAATAAAGGCGATTTGATGCAAGATCTAACTCCCATGAACCAATCTTCGCAACTTTCTCAACTTGAGCAAGCATAGAGTTCTTTTTTATTAATTTTTTTGATGCTGAATTTCGTGCAAACTCATTTCCAAGCCATTGCGCAAAAAGCTCAACATAATCATGGGCATCATCATTAAAAGGCAGTGAAGGTTGCGGTGCAGAAAAGTTAAGAGTACCAAAGACTTTATTACCTACAAAAATAGGTGCGCCAATATAAGATTCAAGTTTGAAATTCAGATAACAAGGATGCTCTGCAATAGTACTTTTAGAGGCTTGATGAAAAGATATCGCTTTATTCGCTGTGAGCGTATGGGTGCAATACGTACCCGATAGTTCAAACTGAGTACCAACAGCAATTGCATCATCTGGAGCAATTACGTGTATGACCGTGTAAACATTATTTTCTACACGACTGATTATCGCAAAATCAAGATTAAATACATCTAGACCAAATTTTAGTAACTCAGTTATTTTCTCTGAGAAGTCAGTATTTTGATCAGAAACGATGTTGTGAAATTGGCGCAGAAAGTTCAACCTAGCTCCCTAGTTACACGAATTTTATTTTGCTTTAATAAGCATACCAAGAATTTCAAATAACAACAGTAGTAATCATAATTTATGACTGTATTTAAATTATTTATAATGACTTGCTCCTATTAAAAAAGCCCCTTTAAAAGGGGCTTTTTTCGCTATTTTAATCTCTGTATAGTCGCCTTCTATAAACAAAAGGTAACAAAGCAATGAGAAATACAAAAACGCCACCGCTACTAGATTCAGCTTTATCACTATTGCTAGTAGTAGGTACATTTTTAACTGTAACATCTATCGATTGTTCTGTAGTTCCTTCCCCATCCGAAACTGCTACTTTGAATTTGAGCAATGAATCCTCTGAAACAGCTGGAGATTTGAATTTTAACGTTGCCGAATTCGATTGAAGAATATCAGCTTGAAGACCTTGCGTTTGTGTCCAATTGTAAGTTAACGACTGTGATTCCTTATCTATCGCAGAAACGGTAATTACACCGTCTGCATTCTCATTAACTGTATAACTACTAGCAAGTTCAATAGTTGGCAATTGGTTTACATGCACGAATAGAACAGATTGTTCATGAACAAATTCCTCATAACCATCGTTAATGGTTAAAGAAATTGTCCCTTGCTTTGACTCTATTAGCTCTGACACTTTTAAGATTGCTATACTTTCATTTTGGTTTTCGATAGTAACTTCTGGTATTGAAATAGACCAGTGATACGTTAGCTCATCTGCGTCGCTATCTGACGTGCCTGAAGCATCTAAAACGAAAGTATGCAGCTCTTCTATCGTTTCAGGAATAATAAGAGACAATGTCGGTGCGTTATTAAGACTTTCTTGGGCAAGTTTTGCGACAACTTCAACAAAACCATTTTTCTCGCCGTCTAAGTCAAATTCACTACCATCTTCAATCCTAATCACTGAACAATTACTGCACTCAGCACTAAACTCGCTGCTTGCAATTATCTCTACCGATTTCCAACCACTCAACGTTAGTACGCGTGCTTGTAGCTCATCGCTCAATAAAGCGTTTTCAAGCATTGGTAAAGCAAGGTCTACTGATTCTGTGCGCTGAGCGAGCTCAACATTGATGTTTATCATGTCACTCTTCAATTGGAAATGAGGATCTTCAACCCTCATCTCGGTGAAGGCATCAAGCAACATCTCTTCAGAGACATTCATATTTTCTATGAAGTGCTCACTGTGAGTGCGAATAACGTCACCTGCTCTGATGATATGGAAAACATTGTTCGTATATACATAAGAGTCAGATGCGAGTACCCCTTTCGAGGTGTTTGCTGAATTATCTAAGAAATCAACAATCCCATCGCCATCACTGTCGCCTATCCACTCTACAATATCAGGGATATTATCACCATCGGTGTCGACGCTTTCATCATCAAAGTTAACATTATTAATTAATGGCACGGTCTCAGTTTTAGTCAGAACCGACTCTCCATTTTGTAAAATGTCATACTGTAAGGTAATGTCTCCTTGCCAAGTATCTTCAATACCAAAATAGCCACTCCAAATTGATGTGTCATACATATACACGTCAACTTCATTGATGACTTGTTCACCAGATAATAATGTTACTTTTAGCTCTAAACTTTCATAATTTGAAAAGCCATATACTTGAATAGAAAGGTCGGCGCTATTCCCTTTGACCAAACTTGCCATTTTCTTACCATTTTGTTTATAAGTGGCACTGATAGTACGTGGAGCATCTTCATCTAAATGAATTATTTCAGATTTACTAAACTCACCTGTATAACCGCCGTCGTATACTTCAAGCTCAATTGAATCAACTGACGAGTCAAGCGTATTTCCTAATACTACATTCTTGATCCCTTCGATACTGTAGTCACTAAAATAGTGGCTATAATTGCCAGCAGTTAAATTCAAGCCCAAGTAGCCATTTAACGGCTTACCTCTTACATTAAGCGCAACTACAGGCAGAACATTTCGATAAGCATAGGTATAAGGCTGAATATCAATACGAGGATTTATATGTAGGTTTATTGTGCCTGAGGCTGTATTACCTGCATTATCGCTTGCCGTAATATCTAAAGAGTAACGCCCTGATTCAAATTCTATATCTAGCCCTGATCCGACAGTTATTTCTTTGATGCCTGATACCCTATCAAAAACAATAAATTGCTCTAGCAAGGTTTCAAACAATTGTTCTTCAGTAAATTCGCCGTTCATAGCGACGACATCGTTTCGGATGGTTGGAGCCGTCGTATCAGTAACAAAGAATGTTTGCACAGCTCTTGCGCTATTCCCTGCAATATCTTCAGCGACCCAAGTTACTTGATTCTCGCCATATACTAGCGTTCTAGATAAAGGGTATACCTCAACTGCTGCTCTATTGTTATCAGTAACCTCAGGATAAAGACTTCTAGGAATAGATGTGTTTTCATAGACACCTTCAATTGTCACAGCTGTCAAATCAGAGAAAACAGGTGGTAAATTTTCTCCTAAATTTGGATCATCTGGATGACTATCCTCACTATCAACCACACCATCTGAATCAGTATCTTCAGCTGTTGGGTTTGACCCTATTTCAAATTCAGTTAAGTTAGTCAAACCATCTCTGTCTAAATCTTGACTTGCATCGAATGAGTCAAGGACATTTAAGCCAAATTGATACTCCCAGAAATCTGGAATGCCGTCATTGTCGCTATCTAAACGAGTGTCAACCTCTGAAACCCACATAACTCTATCAATAAAGAATGGGTCATAGCGGTAAAAATCAGCATCAACTAGATTAAATTTAATGACGTTGAAGCCATCAGTGACAGGTATTAGTAAACGAGACTCATTGTATTGAACGTGAATGTTTTCGTTGTTTAGTTGAACATTAAAGCGGTCATATTTGTTAACTCTATAGTCAATTGTGATAAAACCCTGCTCAAACAAGCCAGCAATAGCAAAACCTGCATTTACTTCTGTATAATTTTCGCCATCAAACTTAGGATTGAAAGAAAGGCTATTCACTCCGTTAGAAGACCAAGTATCACTTGAAATCCAGTCAACATTATTTGCTGCTAACACCGTAAAGCGGTTAGGTAATCCTGCACTTTCAAAGCTTTCGAAAAGGTTATTAATTGCTGAAGGCGTTGAAGCGTATTCTGAAGGCGAGCTTTGTGCATAATACTCTTGTACGTCTGTATAACCATCTTCATCCAAATCAGCACCAGTAACATTTGCATTAATCGGTGAGGTCATAAGTACATTTACTTCGTAACCGTCAGGAAGTTCATCTCCATCACTATCCGAATGCCTAGGATCTGTTCCAATACCATACTCTTGCAGAGCTGTTAATGCGTCATTATCGTAGTCAGAAGATGCATCATTAGAATCAGTTAAATTAAGCCCATTTTCAACTTCCCAAAAATCTGGCAACCCATCACTATCTGTATCAGCATCGCTCGTTTTAGCAATAAACTTAAAATTATCTAGCCAAACAGCATCCTCTCCAGTAGATATTGATCCATCTTTTGAATATGAAAACTCAATAACGTTAACACCTTCGGGGATTTTAACAATTACCGACCCTTCTTTAGTCCCAGCGATCCACTCAATATCACTGTTTGAGCCATTTATTTTCATTATAAAAGAGTCGCAACATTCTTCAGACTCTATTTTATAGTCAAATACAAGGTATGCTTCAGCGAAGACGCCTGTAGCACTGAATGAGCTCATTTGACCATCTGAGATTTTACCGGAGCGGATGCTTTGCGAACCATCGGTAGCAAAACTATTATCAATGTACCAATCTGCATTGTTCTCTGATGAATGGTTAAACCATTGAGGTAGTCTAGAATCTTCAAATGAACTAGTTAGATTCAATTGCTCTGGAAATGACTCTGCATCCTGCGGATCAGTTTGTAACTGAAACTCGGTAAAGTTGCTAAATCCATCATTATCACTATCAAGCATGGCATCAGTAGAGTCTGTTAAATTTAGACCATGTTCATATTCCCAGCCGTCTGGAATTTGGTCTCCATCTGTATCAAGGTTATTGGGGTCTCCCTGATGTAAAAACTCATTTAGATTACTCAAACCGTCATTATCATTATCTAGTAATGCATCATCTGAATTTGAAGGATCTAAGCCGTGCACAACTTCCCAAGAGTCAGGTATTGAATCACCATCATTATCAGCAAACTCATTACTGATATAAATGTTATCAATGAAGACAGTATCTAAACCTGATGATACAGAACCATCTTTAATATATGCGAATTTAAGTGTATTTAAGCCTGCAGGAATGACCTGCTCGAAAGAGCGCCAATCGGTAATACCAGAATCAATAACAATTAATTGCTCGTTTAGGTATACATACAAATGGTCAAAACCTGCTTCTGTAGAAAGTTTATAAATGAAACTTAAATACTTAGTCTGGTCTGTTACAAAGCTGTATTCAAAACTAGTTGCTTTACTATCGTCAATATCATTATTAGCCAAAGAGAAGCTATAGCTTTCATCTATTTGTGACGTTACCCATGGCGTAGAAGGGTCTGTAAAATTAAAACTTTCAGGAACAAGATTATCGTTAAAGTTGAAAGAGATTGTTGCAGGAATTGAAGGCGTAGAATCAGCATCCGTTGGGTCTGAACCTAATAAAAATTCAATTAGGTTAGTGAAGCTATCTTGATCTAAGTCACTTTGTGCATCTGCACTGTCTAGTGGATCTAACGAAAAATTGACTTCCCAACCATCTGTCATTTTGTCGTTATCAGAATCTGGATTAGTTAAGCTCGTTTGATATTCATGATGTTCTTGATAGTCTGTTAGGCCATCGTCATCTGTATCAGAATTATTTGGCAACGAATTTAATCTGTATTCTTCTAGGTTGCTCAATCCATCTTCATCAAGATCACCTGAGGCATCTGTAGGGTCTGATGAGTCGAGTGAATATAACAGCTCCCAGTTGTCATCCATTTCATCGTTATCATTATCAATGAATTGGATGTTATTACATACAACGCCTACCGTATTGAATGCATCAACAACATCATTTGCTGCATAACCTAAATCTATGGCGCTGTTTATTGCACCACATGCTCCATCGATAAAGTCCGTTGAATTAACCCAATAATTTTGGTTTGCGTAAAGCATAATTTGAAAAGCTTTTCGCGGATCCCACTCAGGCTTATTTGCAAGTAAATAAAATGCTCTGTTAAATACACCACTACTGTAATGGACATCAATGCCAGAATAAAACTCTGATGCATGGTCTATTGAAATACCATCATTTGACGGTGTTTCAAAATAACGCAATGCAGTTCTATTTTTTGTGATGTCGGCACCCGACAACCAATCTGTAGTGCCTCTGACAAAGTATTCAGCAGTTTCACCAGCCATGTCTGAAAAAGATTCATTTATCCCGCCTGATTGGTCAAAATAAAATAAATTAGAATTTTGTTCTGTTACACCATGACTTACCTCGTGAGATACAATATCCAAAGATACTAGTGGGTAAAAGCTATCAGCACCATCACCAAAACTCATCGCAGAGCCATTCCAGGTGGCGTTTTCCCATCCATCTCCTTGGTGAACACGCAGTAATAATTTAAAGGTCAGGGGCGCCGTGTTGTACCATTGCTCATACATATCAAACACTGAGGTACCAAATGCATGCGCATCGTTTAAAGGCGAATAGGCACCATTGACCTCTTTGTGAGTATTTCGATCACACGGGAATGAAAACGCAGATGATGGCTCACTGCCTGACTCCATCGAAACAGTTTTCACTTTATCATTCTCTAAAAAGCATGTTTCTCCTACTTGAGAAACTGCAAAGGCAGGATAATCTTCGCCATATTCATAACGGCCAACTTTCTCATTCCCCCCAGGACCCATCGCCTGTGTGTGCTTAATATTATTCCACGCTTTATACACTTCATAAGTATTTTCATTGATGATAGCTGAAGGCTTTGACTCATGTTCGGCATTTAAAATTTCAAGTTCAATTAAATATGCGTAATGAGCTTTATCATCCTTAACATAAATATAACGTTCTGATTTTATAAGCTTATATGGCAAGTCTAATGACAATTTAGCAGCTTCAAGTACTGCGTTAACTGCAGTATCTAAATCAAATTGATTGTTCGCTCTTAATTGTAATTGCGCATCATTGATGCCGGTCGCAAAAAAGCCACTCATGTGCTGTGACTTCTCTTGAACACGAATTTGCTGACCCCAAATAGGAATACCAGAGTAATACTGCTGCAGAATTTTATTTGATGAGCTTTTTCTTAACACACTATTAGAGTGTTGGTGAGTAGAAGTAATTTCTTCAAAATAAGAGCCTTTTATTTGGCTTCTTTGAAGAGTCTGATTCATTAACAACAGGTTTTGAAGTTGAGGCTTGTTAGATGGACTTACCCTTTCGACTGTTGCAGCTTGAAGAGAGTATGCAGTGAACATACTAAAAACTGCAGCACCTGCAATTAATCCCTTATGCATAATAGTTCCTTAAATACATTTTTTACTTATTATCGGGACCAAAATACCAAAAATAAACACAATTTGCACCAACTTGTTAAGCTCACATTAATGAATTAGCTAAAATTTCGAATCCATATATCAAAACTTAAACTGGTAAAATACTCAACCTCAGTCAATACTTTATCATTACAGGTTAGTAATTTTAGGCTGTCGCTATATCAATGTCACTGAGAATTAAAATCATCTTTTTGCTGTCTACCATTTTTTTAGTGGTGGTAGCCAATACCTTCATTATCTATGTATTAGATAAACAAGGTCAGGCTAAGCTTGAGGCAGTGATCCATACTCATGATGTGCTCGATGAATCAGAAAAGCTCTACAATCAAATAACGAACGCAGAAACCGGGCAACGTGGTTATTTATTAACGCAAGATCTGAACTATTTAGAACCCTACTACGCGGCACTTGAACAAGTTAAACAACATTTTTTAGCCATCAATAGACTAACGCTAAGTAACCCCGAACAACAAAATACACTTGCAGTAATAGATGAGCTAGTCGACAAAAAGTTAGCGGAGTTAGCGTTAACTGTCACACTTGTAATGCAAAACACGCCATATGCAATCGAAGAAGCAAAAGCGATTGTTTTGACGAATGAGGGGAAACAGTATATGGACCAAATCCGCAAGCATATTTTACTGTTTCAAAATATTGAACGTGCCAAGCTAGAACAGCAAAATGCTGACTACCAAAGAAACAGACTATTTATAACTCGGTTTGTTACTTTGCAAATACCACTAATAGTGACCTTGTTAGTTTTTTGTGCTTTTTACATTAATTCAAGGCTTTTTAAACCTCTTAAGTTGTTAATTCAAAACACTGAACAACTAGAAAAAGGCGAAAGACCTAAAATGTTGACGATTAATTACAACGATGAAATTGGCTTTGTGTTAAAACGTTTTGCACGCATGAGTGACATTGTTTATAAACGAACGAGCAAGTTAAATTTTCAAGCTAGTCATGATCACCTTACAGGTGTTTTGAATAGAACAGAACTAAAGCCTGCATTAAAGCAAGCCATTTCTACTTGCTCTAAAGACAGTAAGCTGGCCGTTATATTTATAGATATCAATAAATTCAAAAAACTGAATGATGAGTATGGTCATTTAATTGGTGACCAAATTCTCATTGAAACCGCAAAACGAATTACGTCATCTGTTAGAGCTGATGATGATGTATATCGTTATGGAGGAGATGAGTTTGTCATAATTACACATAATATTGCCAAATACAGATACGTTAATGCGATGATCACTCATTTATTAGCACGTTTTGACAATCCTTTTGTACTCGAACAGCTGACATTAAATATTTCATTAAGTATTGGAGTAGCCCTTGCTCCTGATCACAGCCTAAATCATCAACATCTACTTAAACTCGCTGACCAAGCAATGTATCACGCTAAGCATGAGTCAAAGAATAGTTATCACATACACAACAATCGCGGCTAGAAGACTAATCTAAATTACTGCTTTATACGTATAAATTTGCAAAAAGCCCCATCACTATGTATAAAAAATACACACAGATTTTAATTAAGGTAGCACTATGCATATTTTATTAACAGGTGGAACAGGCCTCATTGGTAGACATTTGTGCCCTTTCTTACTTAATCACCACAAGGTTACTGTGCTAACACGCAATCCGATACAAGCTGCTGTGATACTAACTCATCAGGTACACACAGTTAAGTCGTTAGATGAAGTCAATTTTGAAGAGATTGATGCTGTCATTAATCTTGCAGGAGAGCCAATCGTCAATAAACGTTGGAGTGAATCGCAAAAGCGCACTTTACTTAATAGCCGGATTAATCTTACCCAACAAATCTCAAAAGCGATTAGCCGCAGTGAGTCCCCTCCTCACACATTCATTTCTGGCAGTGCCATTGGTTTTTATGGCCGTCAAGAAAACCAGCCAATCGATGAAAGCTTTAATGATATATACCCTGAATTTAGCCATGTCCTTTGTCGTGATTGGGAGCATGCCGCTACGAAAGCGCACGGTGATCAAACTCGCGTTTGCTTGCTGCGTACAGGCATCGTTTTAGCAAAACAAGGGGGAGCTTTAGGTAAAATGTTGCCAGCTTTCAAGTTTGGTTTTGGTGGCCCTTTAGGTCATGGTCGTCAAGGGATGTCGTGGATCCATATTGACGACATGATCCAACTCATTCTTTTTGTGCTTTCACATCAAGAAATTCAAGGACCAATTAATGCCACCGCGCCAAACCCCGTTGATAATAATGAATTTAGTCAAACACTTGCGAATGTAATTTCGCGTCCTGCCATGTTGCGTATGCCTAGTTGGGTTCTCAAATTGATGATGGGAGAGATGTCAGATCTTCTACTTCATGGTCAATTTGTGCTTCCCAATAAATTACTTAATCACAATTTCCGCTTCCATTACCCAACATTGAAGCCCGCATTAGAAAGTCTGAAATTATAGTTACAATGTACTAGTTGATAAGATTCAACTAATACATAATAATTAACCTGATTTTAGTCGAGTGATTATCCAGGGAAAATCATGATGCATTTACCCACCATAATCAGCATTTCAATTTTATTGAATGTGATTATTGGGGCGTTTCTACTGTCTTTATATTTCTTGAGACAACAAGCAAGCTATTTATATTGGGGTAGTTCGTGTTTACTTTTCGTATTTGCGCAGATCACCGCATCTCTGCGTGTTTTTATCGACTTCCCCTTAATTACCCATTACTTGGCTGATTTACTCATTATTTCAGCGCCTTTAGCTGCAATTTTAGGGATCCATGCGTTCAGTCAGTCAGATAAAAAATATCATAAAGCCTGTGCATTTGTAGTGATTCTATCCATGCTGATATTGCTGCCAGTGCATGACTCCCCGTTAAACCAAATAATCACCACGGCCATTATCGCCATATGCTTTAGCTACGCTGCTTTTGCCCTCAGAAAACTACAGGTTGAGCGCATCATGCATCTTGCTTTACTAAAACTATGCTTTGTAATTCATGCTTTGATTATGCTTTTACAGTTTTCGCTTTTAGTTTCGGATTATCAAGACATTATTGATACTGATTTAACTCACATTCTCGCGGTCATTCTGATAAGCCATATTATAATTACCACTCTAACCGCCATGATCTGGCCATTAATGATGTTTTTAGAATCAGAGCAAGTACTAAACGATCTAGCAAATCGAGATCCACTCACTGGATTATTAAACCGTAGATCATTTATAACAATTAGTAACAGCTACTTAGAACAAGCTAATCATAACCTGACTGAGCTCTGCGCTTTGATGATTGATATCGACTTCTTTAAAAAAGTAAATGACCAATATGGTCACGAAACAGGAGATGAAGCACTCAAATGGGTTGCAAAAAAGATTAAAAGCCAACTACGTGAACACGATTTAGTGGCCAGAATCGGTGGTGAAGAATTTGCAGTCATATTACCTAGCACCACTCAAACTCAAGGCGAAAGCCTATCTGAACGAATTCGTTTAGCGATACACAACGATCGTTTCTTTTATCAAAACCAAGCTCTAAAGCTTACGATCAGTGTCGGTATTATTACACATAAATCGGGCACCAATAATGTCAATGAATTGCTCGCAGAAGCCGATAAAGGTTTGTACAAAGCCAAGTCAAATGGCCGAAATCAAGTTGTAACTATGGCATTTTAAATGCGGTAGTTAGAATCTTTAATTTAAGCTTTCATTGAGTAGGTTTAGCTCATTAGTGACCCACTGTTTATTTAAGCATTGTTCTAAATTCAATTGAGCAAATTTTAAAAAGCTACGCGCCGCATGAGATAAATGGCGATCGGTCCGTACCACAAAATACCAATGACTAGCTAAATTGACATCTTTTACATCTAACATACAAAAACTTGTATCATGGGGTGGCAATACATGGCGAGAAACAACACCTAGCCCCATTCCTGAACCAACCGCAACCCGAATAGCTTCGTTACTTGCCATTTGTACTGTGTTGCTTAATACAAAGCCTCTGCTTTGCAGTTCACTTTCAAACAGCATTCGTGTGGCAGAACCAGGCTCTCGAAGCAAAAAACGTTCAGATACTAAGTCTTGTAATGTGACCTGAGTCTGACTCGCGAGCGCATGGTTGGTTGGTGCAATAAACACTAATGGGTTTTGTAAAAACCGTCCTGCTTTTGCATGTTCTAATGAAGGTGGATGACTAAAGACATAAATATCGTCTTCGCCTCTTTCAAAACGGGCTAGCACTTCAGCCCGGTTACCTATTTCAAGTGGCAACTCAACATGCGGATGTAAATTACTATACGGGCCGAGTAACTTAGGCAAAATATATTGTGCGGTGTTAACCATGGCTATTTTACAGCGCCCGCGCTCTCCACCTCTAAGCTCAGCTAAGTAATCTTGATAATCATCAAAATGACCAAACACCTGCTGACATGTTTGAAACAATGCAAAACCCGCTTCAGTAACATGAATTCGCTGCTGATTAACCATCACTAATGGCTCATTGACTGTTTCTTGCAGGCGCTTAATTTGCTGCGATACCGTTGGTTGCGTTAAATATAATTGCCTTGCTGTTTCACTAATTGAGCGTGTTTTTACAACGCACATGAATACCTCGAGTAAACGAAAAGAAATATGCCTTAAATCCATAAAATCAAACCCATAGATAAAAACCTATAGGATATTATCATTTATTTTATTATTTACTATGTGATTTTTTATCTAGAATAGCGGCGCTTTTTAATCAAGAGGAGAACAAAGTGCCTGATATTGTTGTAATGTTTTTTGTTTTAGGACTCACTGCCGGATTACTTCGCTCTGACCTAAAAATTCCGCAAGCGACCTATGAAACTCTTAGCCTATTGTTAATGCTCACCATTGGCTTAAAAGGAGGTATGGTGCTGCATGGCAATTTGCATTGGCAACTTCTACCAGAAATGGGCGCTGTATTACTACTTGGTGGCTTAATACCACTGATGCTGTTTCCTATTTTAAACAAACTGCTAAACCTCTCTGTTGCTAATAGCGCAAGTATTGCTGCCCATTACGGTTCAGTAAGCGCAGGTACATTTGCAGTTGCTTTAGCTTATGCCGAATCAAACTCACTTAATGTAGGTGCTGAAGTCACACTTTATTTAGTAATGCTTGAGTTACCTGCGATTATTGTTGGATTGTTACTGTATCGCCGCCTTGGTAATGGTTCTGGACAAAACCTTTCTCTAAAAGCACTTTGGCATGAAACACTCACTAACAAAAGTGTCATTCTGCTAGTTGGTGGTGTAATTATTGGCATGATGTACGGCACACAACAAGGGAGCCAAGTAACGAGTCTATTAACGAACAGCTTTAAAGTTGTGCTGGCACTATTCCTTCTTGAAATGGGTTTAATGGCTGCACAAACTCTGCGCCCTATTCCATGGCACCAATGGCGATTAGCATTATTTGCTCTTATAACACCAAATTTATTAGGTGCAATCGGAGTCTGCGTTGGTACTGCATTACAACTAGAGTTAGGCTCTGTGGTAATACTAGCAAGCCTAGTTGCAAGTGCCTCTTACATAGCAGCCCCTGCCGCGATTAAAGCAGCCATACCCGATGCAGACATTGGTTTAGCCATGTTATGTTCTTTGGGCATTACCTTTCCTTTCAATGTATTAGTAGGAATTGGCTTATATCATCAAATAGCATTATTTATGGGCTAAAAAACGGTCACACCTTAACTTTATTAATGAGATCTTCTGAAAAGTCGTTTAATATAAACAAAAAAGCAGCGCAAGGACATGCTATGTTTAATCAAACGCTCAGCGCCGAGCAACAGCATGTGAGTGATATTTTTAAGCGCATATGTACGCTTTGTAAGGTGCAAAACTATGCTGAATTAGAAAGGCACTTATCGTTAACATCAGGTTTTTGCGAGCAAAGTATTGAAGTTGCTGCAGTGCCTTATGAACTAATTGATAACGTGGCTAAAGCTTCTGAAGTTAGCTTTGATTCACTACTTAATGGTAGCGAACAAACCACAGTGACACTTGATGGGGCGTTACTACAAGCAGTAAGTAACGGTATTATTAAGAGTATAAAAAAGCTTTCTATGGCAGGGCTAATTAAAGGTGATAACCACACTCATGAAGCCCTTAGTCAGCTTGCAGATATTCAGCTAAAACAAATAAAAAATGAGCTCAAAATACAAAGCCAGGTTAAATAACCTGGCTTTTTACTAATTCTTACCTTTGTACATTTTATCGTAGATATCGGATATATTATTTTGTTTATCGTAGTAGCGCTGCAGCTCCCCAAGCGATAACTCTTTTATTTCATTACTATCAAGCCCAACAGGCTCTGCTAACTTAAAGTCTGCAGCTTGCGGTGAATTACCCATTAAGGTGGCAATTTCACTCTTTAACTGTTCAGCTTTATTAAATAGTTTAATTGCTTTGCTGATATCTGTTTCATGCTCAGCTTGTAACGTGCACCAAACTACCTCAACTGATTTAGATCTGATTTGATCTTCAAAGATATTTTTACGCGCAATCAACCATGTACTTGCAACAAGCAAGATGGCTAAAACGACAATGGCTATGTAAATTAGTTCAAGCATTACGATCCCTCGGTAAACTAAATGTTACTATACACCCAAACTTGGTTCGCAATACATCAGGAAAAAGCATTATAAATGAAGTTATAGGACTGAAAAACATCATAAATTAATGTTAACTTTTTGTTCCAAAAGGCCAGCTTGGACTAAGTAATAGTTTTAATTTGGTTTTCAAAAGACCTGGAAACAACATTACAACAGCAAGGACAATACTAATGTAGAGCACAATAAAACTATACATGTAGTGTATGTAGGCGTGTTCAGCTTGTATGTCTAACACAACAAACTTAAACCAAAGAATAAAGTGAGCTATAGAAAGGACAACTGTTAGCTTGATAACACAAAAGAATAGCAAGCCAAATTTATAGCTAAATTTTGTATGTATTAGATAAAGAATGTAAATACTAATTAAATTAATTAGGCAAGCTACAAAATAAATATTCTGCGTATTGCCAATACTTTGATTTTCGGCAATGAAAATCAATACATACTCCATCAATAAAGATGTTACTGCATATTTTACTACAACTGTCGCAATTGATAGAAAATCACTAAATAGTTCTTTATTCCCGATAGCTCGAAACAAAGATGTAGCAAAAGCTAAAACATACATAGCTGCAATAATTGCTTGCATTGAAATCACTTGATGATTTTCTGTAGCAACCATTAACTCTCTATATAAATTTTGAATAGATTCAAACATTTCTTACCCTTACACGAAGCTATAAGGGTAAGATGTAATTAAGAAAAAGACCAGCCAAATTGACCTTTGATTTTTAATTTTCTTTCTTTTTCTCTCTTACAATTACAATTCCACCTGTTCCATTAAGTTGTTGTTCTTCTTTTTTCTTTTCGCGAATAATAACAATCCCACCAGTACCTTGAAGTTTTGTTGTATCAAAGCTAGGAGCTGGTGCTGCGTCGAATGCTAAAGTAGATAGTAATAAAGCTGATAAAGTCATTTTTTTGTTCCTTCATTGTTAAAGATAGCTTTCGTTAGCAAATACCGAGCCACTACAATAAAAATTTAGGTAAAAACTAACGACTAGACCCTATATAAGCATAAAACCTAGCCGTTAGGCTATTTTTTATACCGCACAGGTATATAAAACGACCACTAAACAGCATCAACACCTTTAACTCTATAAACTAACAAGTCTCTATGCCATAATTCTGTCAATTCAAAAATAAGTCAAAGCGGCCCTACGCTTAGCAAGGTTTAATGCATGGCATATCCAGAACAACAGCAACCAACAATTTATTGGCACGACTACGAAACATTTGGCGCAAGCCCGCAAAAGGACCGCCCAAGTCAATTTGCAGGTATTCGTACCGATCTCGATTTGAATATTATTGGTGAGCCGTTAATTGAATATTGCAAGCCTGCAGCCGATTACTTGCCGCACCCTGAGGCGTGTTTAATAACGGGTATTACCCCGCAAGTTGCAATGCAAAAAGGCTTAGTTGAAGCTGAGTTTATGGCAAAGATCCATGCTGAATTTAGCCAACCTAACACCTGTGTTGCGGGCTATAACAGTATCCGTTTTGATGATGAAGTCACACGTTACAGCTTATACCGTAATTTTTATGACCCTTACGAGCGAGAATATAAAAACAATAATAGCCGCTGGGATATTATTGATTTAGTGCGTGCCTGTTATGCACTGCGCCCAGAAGGTATTGAATGGCCGCTCAAAGAAGACGGTACACCGAGCTTTAAGCTCGAGCACTTAACCGTTGCCAATGGCATTGAACACGCTGCTGCTCACGATGCTTTAAGTGATGTAACGGCAACCATAGCGTTGGCAAAATTAATAAAAGAAAAACAACCTAAGCTGTATCAGTTTTTCTTTAGCTTACGCGCTAAAAAAGCACTGGCTGATTTAGTTGATGTATTTAATATGACACCACTTGTGCACACCTCGTCACGAATTCCGGCAAGCCAAGGCTGCACCAGCTGGATTGCACCAATGAGCTTTCACCCAGTCAATAAAAACGCCATTATTTGCTTTAATTTAACTGAAGATCCGCAAGTGCTATTAGATTTATCTGTTGAAGAGCTACGCACGCGTCTTTACACAAAACACAGCGACCTTGGCGAAGACGAAGCACCGGTAGGCTTAAAACTCGTGCATTTAAATAAGTGCCCTATTCTCGCACCAGCAAAAACCTTGTTACCTGAGAACGCAGCCCGTTTGGGTATTGACCGCGAAAAATGCTTACAAAATCTCGCTATTTTAAAAGCCAACACTGAGCTTCGCGACAAAGTA
Source organism: Pseudoalteromonas sp. bablab_jr010 (assembly GCF_016464105.1). NCBI lineage: Bacteria > Pseudomonadati > Pseudomonadota > Gammaproteobacteria > Alteromonadales > Pseudoalteromonadaceae > Pseudoalteromonas > Pseudoalteromonas sp. bablab_jr010. Next base: position 367,945 of record NZ_JACDWV010000148.1, read on the forward strand.
ACCGAAGTGTTTAACGAGCAGCGTGATTACGGCGAAACCACCAACCCTGACTATCAACTTTATAATGGTTTTACCAGCCATGCAGATAAAGCTAAATTTGCCATTATTCGAGATGCAAGCCCTGAGCAATTAGCCACAATGCAGCTAGATTTTGATGATAAAAAGTTTGCTGCCTTGTTATTTAGATATCGCGCTCGAAACTGGCCACATACACTAAGCCAAGATGAATTAGCAAAATGGCGCCAGTATTGCCAAAACAAGCTAATGCACGGTGAAGATAGCCCGTCGATCAGTGGCCAAGATTTCATGATCACTCTTGAAAATCTGGCTCATGAAAATGATGATAACGAGAAAAATCTGCATATATTAAAAGCGTTGTACAATTACGCACAAAGCATGTAATAAAAAACGCGACAATCATTGTCGCGTTTTTTATGGATATTACTTTTTATGTAACGCTTCGATACGCGCTAATAAACTAGATGTGTCATAGCGGCCGCCGCCTAACGCTTGTACATCGGCATAATATTGATCAACTGTTGCCGTCATCGGCAAAGTTGCGCCGTTTGCCTTTGCCTCATCCAAAGCGATGCCTAAATCTTTACGCATCCAATCAACAGCAAAACCAAATTCGTATTCGCCAGCCCACATTGTTTTGTAGCGGTTTTCCATCTGCCATGAACCTGCAGCGCCTTTAGAGATGGTTTCAATTACTTTTTCACCATCAAGGCCAGCTTGTTTTGCAAAGTGTAACCCCTCAGCCAAGCCTTGTACCACACCCGCAATACAAATTTGATTTACCATTTTACACAGTTGACCAGAGCCTACTTCACCTAATAATTGGCTAAAACGGCTAAAAGCAGCCATAACAGGTTGAACAACATTAAAATCAGCTTCGTCGCCACCAACCATCACGGTTAATACACCATTTTCTGCCCCAGCTTGACCGCCAGAAACCGGCGCATCTAAAAATGCGATGCCTTGTAGTTTCGCTTGAGCAGCCACTTCACGTGCCACTTCAGCTGACGTTGTAGTGTGGTCAACTAAATAGCTGCCCTCATGCATGCTTGCCAGCACACCCTGTTCGCCATAAACAACTGAACGTAAATCATCATCATTACCTACGCACATGAAAACGATATCAGCCCCTTTTGCTGCTTCACTTGGTGTTTCAGCGTATTCACCTTGATACTCAGAAACCCACTTTTGCGCTTTAGCCGTTGTGCGGTTGTAAACTGTCACGTTGTGACCTGCGTTGGCAAGGTGACCCGCCATTGGATAACCCATTACACCTAATCCGATGAAGGCGACTTTCATTGACATAAAACTGACCTATTTGAGTGATAAATTAGTAACAATTTCATTATCTCAACCGAATAACTAAAAAGCGAATGAAAAAAAGTTCATTTAAACCGTTTAAAAACACACAGGTAAAACATGGATAGTATATATCGTTTCAATGCCCAGCTTGCATCTGGTGAAAACTTCAGCCTTGAATCGCTACAAGGTAAAACAGCGCTTATCGTCAATATTGCCAGCAAATGTAATTTTTCAGTGCAAATGGCAAGCCTTGAAAAACTCTATCAAGAATATAAACAGCAAGGATTTACCGTACTCGGTTTTGCCTGTAATCAATTTGGCCACAATGAACCTCTAGATGGCAATGAACTTAAAGCCTTTTATCAGCAACACTTTGATGTCAGCTTTCCTATTTTTAACAAGGTGTTAGTCAACGGCCCAGACGCCCACCCGTTATTTAATTATTTAAAGTGTCATACCCGTGGAATTGCACAAAACCGTGCAATTAAATGGAATTTCACCAAATTTCTTATAAACTCAGAGGGTCAACTCGTTGCGCGATATGCCCCGCGCACCAAGCCCGAAACCCTCAAAATGGTGATAGAGAGTAATTTAAATGATGAAACTGGCCTTATTCAGTGCGCAAAAGTATGAGCAACCGTTTTTTGAAAGGAATCTAACTGAATACGCTGAGTCTGTTTCGCTCAGTTATTTTGAGCAATCCTTAAACAGAAATACCACCCCCCTCTGCCAAGGTTTCGATGCAGTGTGCGTGTTTGTTAACGATACGGTCGACAAACACGTCATTGCAGATATGGCGGCTGTTGGCATTAAAGCAATCTTATTACGCTGTGCAGGCTTCAATAATGTAGACCTTGATGCTGCCAAAGAGCATAACATCAAGGTTTGCCGCGTCCCTGCATATAGCCCAGAAGCAGTAGCAGAGCATTGTATTGCCCTTATGCTAACGCTCAACCGAAAAACCCACAAAGCCTTTAACCGTGTACGTGAAGGTAACTTTGATTTAAACGGTTTACTTGGTTTTAATCTGTTTAAAAAAACGATTGGGATCATTGGCTGTGGCAAAATCGGTTTAGCACTGGTTAATATTTTAAATGGCTTTGGAGCTAAGGTACTCGTTTGCGATCCAATGGCTGGTGAAGGCCCTTATACCCTGTGCGATTTAGACACATTGCTCACCCAAAGTGATGTCATCTCATTGCACTGCCCGCTCAACGAGCACACCCATCATTTAATTGATGCTAGCGCATTTGAGAAAATGAAAGACGGTGTCATGCTGATTAACACCTCTCGTGGTGCACTTCTTGATAGCCAAGCATGTATTCAGGCGCTTAAGTCTAAAAAGCTCGGACACCTAGGGCTTGATGTGTATGAGCAAGAGTCAGAGTTATTCTTTAAAGATCACCGTGAAGAAATCATGCAAGACGATATTTTTTCACGCCTTATTAGTTTTCCAAATGTGTTAGTGACAGGCCACCAAGGCTTCTTCACCCAGGAAGCACTGAGCGAAATAGCCTGCACCACATTACAAAGTGCCAATGAAATAAGCCAAGGCTTAGCATTAACTAACGAAGTTATTTAAGAAATGGCCTTGATACTTCTCATCAGGCGTTAAGCTCATCAATGCTCGTTTAACCTTTCATTGTTATCGAGCATTTTTACTGGTAATTGGTGATCAACCAAAAAGTCGTAAAATCGTAAATCTTCAATTAGATCGGAAGATGCTAGCTCGAAATCTTGGTAAGTTAGGTTTTTATAACTAAACCTCACTGTATGTTCGAACCTTTTAGTTTGTGAGTAAAGAATTTCAGTTACTTCGGAAATATCTATTTTAACACCTAATAATAGTAACTTTTCACCGTCTATTGACACCTCAACTGAATTTTTTGGCTCTATCATCCAATAATCTACAATGATAGAAATGATGCAACATACAACTATAAAGCCGAGCTGCATAAAAAATGGTTTTTCTGCAAATTCAGTTAAATAATAAGCAAACATACCACCAAATAACAATCTGTATAAAAAGCTGTTGAGCAATTTAAAGCTAACCTTCTTCCTTTTTCTTCTAAACACTTGCAAAGCTAACCACCCTTTATTAACTTATTGATTTTATGATATTTTAATATAATTATGTTTCATTACTTTTGAGATAACTCTTTGAGTGCATCTATGAAGTGTGTATGGTTGTATGAATAACTGCCATCTTCCTCTTCAACAAGCGAAGGGCTATTTAGTAATTCAGTGAGGAGTACTAAGAAATCATCAAGTGACTTTGCAAAAACACACTTATCATCTTCGTCTCGGCCAAAATTGATAATTTGACCTTTCGTTCCTGTCGGGCCTGGATCAAAGTCCACCCCTATAAAATTACCTCCTCCATCTCCAAGTAGAGGTAACCATTTAGTATTCGCATATTCAATTTTTATAGCGCTAGGTGTTAGGGATGAACAACTCTCATTTAACCCTTCTAATCCTTGGTCAATAATCTCTCGCCAAACATTTAACTCATGGATAATTTTTTCTGTACTTAATAATGAAAGGCCAAAAACGAAACCAGCCTTAGTGCGGAATTGACCATCACAATTTGCATATATTGATACAAAAGATTGAGGTAAAGTATTACCAACCAAATCTGCAATTTTATTTAATGACTCAACGTCCGACTCATTATTAATAACATCTATCAGAGCTGGAAACTTTGATTCTATTTTTTCTCTTAAAACAATCCATTCGGTCATAATATATCCTTATTTTAAATGACTTTACTTAAGATGATCTAATTAAGTAAATGTGAGTATTAGTTTTTTATTTCAACAACGCCACGTTCACGAATACCGCCGTCATTAATAACGGGCAGATAAAGCGAATGTACTGGGCAAACCAATAATGAGGGCCGCTCGATACTTGATGCAATTTATTACCACGCTGCCATAACCAACCAACAGTAATGAAATAGAACAGCCCCATTAAAGGTAATTGGTACTGTGTAAGCACCATAATAACTAAGCCAAATAACCAGTCAAAGTTTAAGATAATCAGTGATGAGGCAATAAACACGATTAGGGTTACAAATAAGGTCGCTTTTTTGCGCTCAATACTGTGATTCTCAACTAAAAATGCCACTGGAATTTCGGTCGATGAGATGGTTGATGTCACTGAGGCAATCGACATTAAAACAAAGAATAATAAGCCAACGAGTAAACCCACTTGGCCCATTGTGCTAAACAGTTCAGGTAAAATCGCAAAAATTAACTGCCCTTCACCAACCAATTTACCGCCGCTAAATACCTCTACACCGTTATGTTGGGCAACAAAAATAGCCGGAATAATCAATAAACCCGCTAAGAAGGCCACACCGGTATCAAGCAGTGCCACAGTGCCGGTTAGTTTAGGCAGGTTGGCATCTGGCTTTAAATAAGAGCCGTAAACCATCATACAGCCAACACCTAACGACAGCGAAAAAAACGCTTGCCCCATTGCCGCAATAATTAAGTTTGCATCAAGAATTTGACTAAAATCTGGCACTAAATAGGCTGCAAAACCATCCATTGCACCATCTAGGGTCGCGATATAAGCAATTAAGGCCACTAATAACACTAGCAATAATGGCATTAAGCGGCGTGACCAAGTTTCGATACCTGATTTAACACCTTTTAAAATAATACTCGCAGCAAGAATAAGCATCAGTGGCGTAAACACAAAATTACGTGCCATGGAGTCACTGTGCAAAAAGTTACTTAACTCAGTAAAACCAAAGAAGCTTGCGACTGGCTCGAGCGCATAAGCGAGCATCCACCCAGCAACTATCGAATAAAAGCTAAGCATTACAACCGCACCAAAGAGGCCAATATAGCCTGCTGCAGCGCCCACTTTAGGTGCTGTGTCTTGCCATGCGTTAGATAATGCTTTTACTGGATTCGCTTGTGCTTGGTGGCCTAAATACAGCTCAGTATAAAGAGCCGGAAGCGCTAATAAGAAGATAACAATGAAGTAAACAAGTAAAAATGCACCGCCGCCATGGTTTGCCGCTTGTGTTGGAAAGCCCCAAATGTTACCTAAACCTACCGCTGCACCAGAAGCTGCTAAAACGAAACCTAATCGACTTTGAAAGCCGTCACGAACTTGTGCCATACATCTACAAATCTGTTATTATTTTTCCTCATTAAACCATAATTACAGTCAACTGCGTAAACTATTTGCGTTTGTTCATGCCTATAAAAGTGCATTTGCTGTAAAAATAAACAAAACTAAATTCAAGCCCCGTGTAAGCGTTAAACCATGAGCAGTCACTACTTTTCGAATACTCTTATCATCGAGCAGCAAAGCCAAACAACGGCCAAAAAAATTATGCTAATGCATGCAGCACGTATTGATGTTGCAAGTTTACCCCTTGATAAATTACTTAGTGAGTTTGAGTTAAGTGTGCTTGAAAAACGCAAAGTGCCTAGTGCAAAGCAAGAGTACTTAGCGACTCGCCTAACGTTAAAGTATTTGTATCAACATGCTTACCCTCATGATGATTTAGCGCTCAGTGAAATATCGAGCCAGTTTGATGACAAAGACAGCAAGCTAAAATTACATACCCCGGTTAGAGAACCTGTGTGGGCTTGTTTATCACATTCAAATGGCTTGATTGGCGCAGCCCTTAACCCCGAACAGCAGCTATTTGGTTTTGATATTGAACAAAGCAGTAAGCCTCGCCCTTTTATCAAACTCGCAAAGCATTTTTATCATCAAGATGAAGTTGACTTAATTAGCCGTTTTGACGCTCCCGATGAACAGGCACAGTGCTTTTTTAGAATTTGGACATTAAAAGAAGCGCTTGCAAAAGCAAGTGCTCAGCCGATTGCGAAACTACTTGCTCCTAATGTATTTGAAGAATTGAGCAAACATAATTTCAGCGCGAGTAGTAACTCTGTTGAAGGCTTTGATATAAGTGTTGTGGCACAAAAAAGCACTGACTGGCAGTGCTCTTTTATTAATTTTAACGACTTACGCTGCGACTTGGGTTTCTAATAGTCGGCTGTGAATAGCCTGCACGACTTCATCTGACTCACTTTGCTCAACTAAGAAGCACAGGTTATGTTTACTTGCACCGTGGCAAATTAAACGAATATTAAAATCGCTTAATACCTGCATTAAGTTCATTTCTTGCTGACGTAATTGAATTTCAGAACCAATTAAAGCCACCAGCGTTAAGTTATTCTCAACCGACACATGACAAAACTCAGAAAGCTTATCTAAACAAGCTTGATCAAGCTCAGGGCGTGATGCATTTGGTGCGTTATCTAAAGTGATTGCAACACTTATCTCGGAGGTAGTAACCAAATCAACCGAAATATTAAACTCACTTAAAATGGTGAAAACACGCGCTAAGAAACCACTCGCTAGGAGCATTTCTGGGCTTTTAACCGTTAACAGAATTTGGTTTTTACGCTGCGTTACCGCACGAATACCTGGTTGCTGAGATTTTTCTTTTTCAATCCATGTACCACCTAACTGTGGTTCACGGCTTGAACCAACAAACACACTAATATGGCTACGGCTTGCAGGTAAAATGGTTGCAGGGTGCAGTACTTTTGCACCAAACGTTGCCATTTCTGCCGCTTCATCAAAGCTTAAGCGTGCAATTGGGCTTGCTTTAGCGCATAAACGCGGATCAGTACTGAAAATACCCACAACATCGGTCCAAATATGCACGCTTTTTGCGTTAATTGCTTCAGCGAGTAATGCAGCACTGTAATCTGAACCACCACGGCCTAAAGTGGTCGTTTGATTGTGCTCATTGCTACCAATAAAACCTTGAGTTACCACAACATGGTCATCAAGTAGCGGCACTAAATGCTCTTTAGCAGCCGCAGCGGTTGCTGCAACATTTGGGGTAGCTTTAGCAAATTGGCTATCTGTTTTTAGCACTTTACGTACATCAAAACGCACCGCATCAAGACCTTGACCGCGTAATACTTGAGTGAATAAATACGATGATAAACGCTCACCAAAGCTCAGTAGTTCATCCTGATCTGCTACTGACTGAGCCCCGTCTGATGCTAGCTTTTGAAAAGCCTTAAGCGTTTCATTAAAGCCATGTGCTAAATCAGCATCAAGCGACAGCTCTGCCAAGATTGCTTCTTGAATGGCGACAACGCCAGTAATGTGCTCATCACGTTCAGCCGCACTCAAATCAGCTTTACATAATGCAACTAAATGATTGGTCACGCCTGCACTGGCACTCACAGCAACTATACGTACTTGATTATCAGCACAAATGATTTCAGCGCAGCGGCTCATAGCATCAAAGTTAGCTACACTGGTACCACCAAATTTTGCAACAACGTAATCTGATTTTGTGTTGGCGGCTAATTGGGTATTCATGTCGTCTCCTTTTGTGGAAAACTATCCACAGTAATTCAAGAAGAACTCGGCAAGGGGGTGCTTTGAAAATAAAGAGTAGTCCATGCCAGAAGCTCTCCACCTAGTTTGGTGACAGTTTTGAGGATTCAGCCCCATAAACCGAAAAATAACCGTGACGTCCGGTTAATTTTCTCGGCGAGTACTTCCCTCATTAATGGTCATCGGCGTTCGTCACCTCACATTAATTACCTAAGTATCGCACCTCTTCTGAATGTTAAGTTAACACCTGGTTAAAATAACAAAGCCTGCTGTTAAAAGCAGGCTTCGAAAGTTAACGTTTAGACGTCTAGCTGTCAAGTTGTTTTATGAAATTAAACTGCCCGCTAAGTACGAACCGTAATAACCAACGGTATAAGCAATTAATAAATAAACCGACATTTTAAGATAGCTCATAAAGGTCAGTGCTTTTACCTTACTCATGGCAATAATACCTGCCGCAGAGCCGATAATAAGCATTGAGCCACCGACCCCAGTTGCGTAAGTAAACGACAGCCATTGCTGAGGGCTCATCACTATATCAGCTTTTAAAAGTGCTGCAGTGAGAGGTACGTTATCTACCGCCGCTGATAATAGTCCCATTAAATAGTTGGCATATTCCGGTGCCATCAACTCATATAAGTGAGTAAATTTAGCAAGCACGCCCACTTCTTTTAATGCACCAACCAGCAATAACACACCAACGAAGAACAATAAGGTGTCGTATTCAATTTCACGAATATAATCGATGATTTTTTTGTTTACGTCTTTTTTGCGCATTAAAAATTGCGCAACCAAAAACATAAGTGATAAACCAAATAAAAAGGTTAACAGCGGCGGCACACTATAAAGCACACTCAAAGTTAACGTGGCAATAATCGTCGAGAAGAAGATAACCGCAATGGTAATATCTGTCTTTTCGATACGACGGGCTGCTTGTTTTTCATACACAACATTACCCGACATACCCACCGACAACATCGCCGCGAGCAGTGCAACACTTGTCAGTGCAGGGGCAATTAATAATAGTAGATTAGCAATGGTGACTTTTTCGTCTAAGAAAATCATCAAGGTTGTCACATCACCTGTGATCAACGACACCCCACCCGAGTTAACACTAAATACAATTAAGGTCGCATATTTTATTAATTTTTTAGGATCTAACTTAAGTGACATCACCACCGCAAGCGAGATTAAAGTTGCCGTTATGTTGTCTGAAATAGATGAAAATAAAAACGCAAAACCACCAATCAGAAACATCAGCTTTCGTTCACTGATTTGATTTGGCATAATTTTATGAACAATATTCTGGATAAAGCCTTTAGAGTTTAAATACGCTACAAAGGTCATCGCAGCCATTAAGAATAGCCACAAAGTCGCGATTTCTAATATGTTGTGATCCAGTTGATGTTGTATGGTTTCTGGGCTTTGCCCATGAATTGGAGAGATAAATAAGATAATCCAGCATAAAGTGCCAAAAAAAAGCGTCGTTTTGGCCTTGTTTACATGGATAATATCCTCTATAACGATAAGCAAAAATGCCACCGCTATCAGGGTTAGGATAAGTGGGGTTACCATGGTGTTTGAACAACCTTTATAATAATGTAAAAATTGTAAGTCGAGTGTTTCGGCGCGGATTCTAGCAGCATAGAAAGCATAAAACTATTCTCAATTACATAATTTACTACTAATCGCCAACACCAAAGTCTGAATTTACTGGAGCTTTATGATCCCAGCTAAAAAGTTATTAAATACCCTTACTGAACATTGGGGGGTGTTAGAACTGCTATTTAAACGTTTTAAGATGGCTGATTTCAGCTTAAAAGACGTACAAAATGCGATAAAACAAAAACAACCTTCATGGTCAAATGAACGCATTTATAAAGAAACAAATCGTTTATTGAATCAAGATATTATCATTCCACTGGCAAAATCATCACAGTTAGAAATAAACCGCGCGATCGCCGATTTTGCGACTTTCTTGCTACAAGAAGAACACTTAGGTCTTGCCCAAGAAATTAGTGTGCTTGTTGATGATTTAGCTCGCCTTGGTAATCGCCTTGCTAAAGCCGGTGAAATTGAAGATTACGACGAGCTTCGCCGCTTCAGCCGTATCATGGATGATCGGGTACGCAAAATAATGAAATTGTTTGCCCACAACGAAAACGCGATTTTAAATATTGTTGAGCAAGCGAAAGCTGACAACGCGGTACAATCACTGCAAAAACGCTATCAGGCTGTAATTGAAGCATTCGATGAATACATTGAGCCTATGCTTGAAATGGTGGATATTCGTGGTGACTTCCACGCTTGCTTTAATACCATCGAAGCGCAAATTAGCACGCAAATAGAGCAAATTGATCGCCTAGGTAAGTCATATCAAGACAAGCGCATGCTTGAACAATTACGTACCCGTATTTTAGAAATGCATTTAGTTGGTCGTGAAAGTTTACGTAAAAGCGCCGATATGCTGATGCCGCTACGTGAAGAGTTACGCCGTAACAACCTAATTACTCGCCAAGCCGCTAAAGTGCTTGGTTTAGTGCGTAAAAATGGCGTCGATAACATGTTAAGTGCAGTACAGCCTAACTTTGTTTCAGACGCGCAACGTTTTTCACTTGGTCAGCAACGTCATATCGTGGCCTATATGGCAGGCTTAGTTGACTTTGAGCACGATGAATATCAGCTTCCTGAACATGATGATGTGCCCGCCTATCAAAGCCCGTATATTCCTGATTACAACGATGTTAAAACACAATTTAGAAAACGCTTTAAAAAAGCCAGCAAAAAAGCTCAACCGCTGCTTAGTTTCTTAGATGAAAGCTACCCAGATCTTGAGGCTGACGAAATGCTGTTCTTATATCAAAAACTGATTAGCGATGGTGACCTTGAAATCAGCCAAAGCCAAGAGAAAGTAAAAATAAAAATTGCCCAGCAACACTTCTCTCTTTACCCATTTAACTCATCGATTGCTGACGATAAAAAAGCAACAGAGCAATAACCATGACAGATATTAATTTAGATGATTTAACGCATCTGCAAGCTATTAATAAAAAGCTCACATCAGGCTACCACATTAGCGAACAAGACACGCTGATGTGGCAAGAGCTTGATCAACACATTGATGCTTATCGCGCGTTATTTAACGCCCTAGGCCATGACCTACAACATGATAGCCGTGGCTTTTACTATTTTGGCAGCGACGAAAGCACCCCAAATATGGGTAAAATTTCGCGTGCCATCGCACTGACTATCTACATCTTGATTGAGCACTATGCCAATACTGGTAAAGATCCAATGCGTGCCTTGTTTGACGAAGTAAACGACCTTGAACTAATGCAAACCTTAGTGCAAATCAACAAGCACCTGTTTGATCAATTAGAAATCTTCTCAGGCTCAGATTTACGCAAAGACGTTTACCTACGTATGGTGCGTTTAGGTCTAGCTCGCGAAGTAGAAAACGGCTTTATGCTGCAAGCACCTATTTATCGTTATATCGATGCATTAATGGAAGTAAACGAAGAAACCTACCTAGGAGATGACGAATAATGCAAAGCCAAAGCCTATACGGACTCAGCAAACTTGCGCTTTTAAATACTGCTGGCTATGCAAAATGCGTGATCCCGCTGGATAAAAGTAGTTCAATCTGTGCACCTAATAATACCGGTAAAAGCTCGGTAATTAATGCCTTACAATTTCCACTGATCAATGATTTACGTTTAACAGAATGGGATGGCCACGATTTAGACGAAACCCGAAAATTCTACTTTTCGTCAGACCAATCCTATATTTTACTCGAAGCTGACCTACCTAATGGCCCTGTGGTGATTGGTGTTGCCGGCCTTGGTAAAATTGCTGGTTACGCGCATCAGTTTTTTTGCTACCAAGGTAAGTTGAACCTTGATCACTACACTCAAGGCAAAACCATTGTAAAATTCACCAAGCTTTTTAATCACTTAAAAGAGCAAGGTTTCAATCCAATTGAATTAAAAGCGCAAGAGCTAAACGCCCTACTCACTGGCGGCGCAACCCCATTTGATGGCGATATCAACTTAAAGATGATCCCCCTCAATAACGTGCAAGACTCCGCGATTTATAAAGAAATTTTCCGCCGTATCCTTAACTTGCATAAGTTAGGTGCCAGCGATGTTAAACGCTTTATGCTACGCGTATTTGAGCGCCATATGTCAAACTCACGGGTTGATTTTTATGAAGTATGGCGACGTTCATTTGACAAAGTGAATCGCGCTAAACGTGAATTAAAAGCCCTTGAGTCAATGCAAGAGCCAATCGCAGCTCTTGAATCTATGCTTGAAAACCAAACGGTTTTAAAAGGTAAGCTTGCTGCCTATGCGCCAAAAATTGACCAAGCACTGATTGACTTTGAAACCTATCAACAAGAGCAACTCTCTGAGCTAAATATTGCCCTTGAAGATATCGAACACGAAAAGCACGAGTTCGAACAAAAGCAGCAGCTGTATATTCAGCAATCCCGTGATATTGAGCGTAAACAAACTCAAATTGAACAATGGTTTTTAGATTATCGAGCGCTTAAATCTGAGTTTGAATTAGTTAATAAAGCCACCTTAAAAGTAAGCCTTACACAGCTTAAACAAGATTATGAATCGCTATCGCATTCATTAAGCAGTGCTCAAGGGCAAAGCTTACACACGCTTGATTACCGTATTAGCGAAACACAAAAGCAAATTAAGAGCTTAAAATTACAGCTGAAGAACCTTGAGTTCAATTTATTCACCCGTATGCGTGAAGATTTATCTTTAAAAGAAGTTGAAGAGATTTCGCGTATTCTAAACCCAGATATCTTATCGTTTGCCACCACCAGCAATGGTGATGTTGAGATCACAGACGAAGATGCCTTTGGTGAGTTCTTAGAGCAGTTATCGGCAAATGTGAAAGGCGGTGTACTTACTCTTCCTGGCGCGACGATTAAACTTAAAAAGCTAAGCCCAGTGCAAATGCAAACGGGCGAAAATAAAGAGCAATTAACCGCGCAACTCGCTGCCCTAGAAAACTCACTAAAAGAGTTTAAGCAACAACGCGAAGTCGCTGCTAATGTCGCCGAAAAGCAAAAAGAAAAAGATGCCTTATATGATGAGCTAATGGCCTCAGAAGAAGCATTAAAACGCTTTGAACAATTTGAAGTGATGCAGCAATCTGTCGATGCACAAACCATGCTAAAAGAGCAATTAAATGCAGAGCGCGAACAAGTTGACGACTACCTGCAAGACATTCAGAAGAACAGCGGCTCAATCAGCGACCGTCGCTCAATTATCAAGTCGAAAAAAGATTTGCTCGCGCGCCAAGCTGACCGTTTACGCCAAGTTAAATCTGAACGTATCGATCACACCCTTGATGTTTACTCAGGCAAAGTCACTCCGTACATGATTGAAATCAGTATTGATTTTGATAACTTAAGTGACCTCATTCACCACTTCAATAAAGACTGCCAAGAGTTACGTAACTTTGATATCAACGTACGTAACACCTACCTGCATATTTACAATGCAGGTATTACTAAATTTGATAACGAAAACGATGAGTTTACTAAATACGAAAAGCTTATTAGCGCGTTTCATAACATTGATAACGAGCGCGATGCGGTTGAACGTCAAGGCAGAGTTGCGTTAACTGAAGTAGCCGCCACCATTAAAGGCTTGCGCGAAGACTTAGACCGCCTACGCCGCGAAATGAACAGCTTTAATAAAGGCATTAGTCAGCACCGTATCTCTAACCTTCAAGCATTTAAAATTAATGTTATTCCTCGCAAGATGTTGGTTGATAGCATTGATACCATTATTAGTACCTCAAATCAGTTTGAGCAAGGCGATACCCTAGACCTATTAAGCCAAGAGCCTTATAGCGAATCTGCAGTAAACGAAGCGAAAGATCATTTGATTAAGCTTGCCTCTGAAAAAGCTGGTTTAACACTGACCGACTTATTCGATATTCGTTTTGAAGTCGTAAACCGTGCTGGTGAAACTGAGCACTTCGAAAAAATCGATTCAGCTGGTTCTAACGGTACGCGTATTACCATTAAGTTACTTTGCGGTATGCTGTTTATTCGTTACTTATTAAGTGATCAAGAACAAAACTTGTATCGTATTCCGATTTATATCGATGAAGCAGCCGATATCGACCCACAAAACCAAAAAGCAATTATCGAAACCGCGCTTAGCTTTGGCTTTGTGCCGATTTTTGCCTCAGTTAAACCACAAGTTAGCTGTGATTACATCGTACCTATTCGCACTGTTAAAGATGGCGCACAAAACTGGGTCGATGAAAAAGACTGGATAGAAGTGGAACACAGTGCTTAATTACAAACTATTACAGTACTTTTTTGTAAATGTGCCATAGTTTTTAAATAATCATTCAGTTGAGTATTTTTTGTGTTATGTTATCAATCAAGTAGTGGAAATTTTGCCAAGGAGCAAACAATATGAAGAACTTATTAATCGCGACGGCTGTACTATTTTTAGCAGCCTGTGCTAAAACGCCTGATTGGGATTACGACAAATCAGCCGATTTTAGTAATTATAAAACCTTCTCTTGGGTACCGAATGCCAGCTTGACTAAAAATGTATCGAACTACCAAATTAGTCCTTTAATGGAAAAACGGGTTCGTGAAGCCGTTAATGCTGAACTTGAAAAAAGCGGTATGAAGCTAGTTGATTTAGCACAAGCAGATGTGCTGATTAACTACCATGCCTCTGTTGATACTAAAATTGATGTAGATACCTTCAACGTAGGTTACGGTGCACGCTGGAATTACTGGGGTATGGGTTATAATACGCAAACAACTGCTCGCGAATACGAAGTGGGTACGTTAATTCTAGACGTGGTAGACCGTGCTTCTAACCAATTAGTTTGGCGTGGTGCGAAAGAAGGTCGTTTGCAAAAGAACCAATCACCTGAAAAGCGCACTGAAGTTATCAAAGAGACTGTTGCTAACATTCTAAGTAACTTCCCACCAAAACCTCAGCAATAAGCCTTTTACATAATTTTGAAAAGCTCACAAATTGTGAGCTTTTTTGTTTGTGAAGATCAAAGTTTGCTATGATGCTTTAACTTAAATAACTCTAAATGGAATTAGGGGTCTTAGAGAAAAGATCCAAAAAGGAATAAAATGAAATTAACTTGCCCAAACTGTAAAACCATAATTGCGACTAAAGATATAAAAAAGGTTAATACAAACAGCCTCTTCATTGAAAATCAATGCCCTTCTTGTCAAGCATGGTTTTGCTTAAATAAAACACAGACGATTTTAAAAATTTCCGGTATTTCTCTATTGTTAATAACTAGTTTGCTTAATATTTTTAATATTAAAGCTGAATATAGCCTAGCTTTTTCGGTCATTGGATTTATGGGTATTTTTGTTGCTCTCATCATTACTTTCTTTGGTAAATATGATGCGGTTAAAAATAAAAAATCAAACTGAAACACACATCTTTTTTAAATAATAAATAGACACAGCTCTTATTGCACAACCGCGCCTTAGCGCGGTTTTTTTGTTACCAGCTGAAATCTGGTTGGAGTGGTATAACTCAGTGATTCAGATACAATACCTGCAATTTCCAGTGTGCTCTTAACGGCCACTGCAACGAGTTAATCAAAATAATAGAGAGTTTTAGATGGTACGCGCAGTACAGCTTACACTTCCCGCATTATTCGTCACTTGCTCAGTGCTAGCAGAAGACACCAACAATATTGAACAAATCACCGTTGAAGTTTCTGCAACCGCAAATAAAGAGCCTGTTGGTACCTTTGATGCGCCGGTATCAAACTTAGAATATGACCCACGTGTCGATTTACAATCGCGCAATATGGCTGAAGCACAAGCTGATGTCACCATTCGCGGTGGTATCTTTGAAAATACTGGCTTTCGTGTTGGTAGCAGTACATTATTCGACCCGCAATCTGGTCACTACTTTGCTGAAATTCCCATTGCGCCACAAATGCTAACAGGCCCTTCAGTGCTTACAGGGGCTGATAATGCCCTTTATGGTATGAATAGTTCGGTTGGCACAGTTTCATTTGGCTGGCGCCCTATCACAAGCACTGGCAGCGTTTCACTTGGCACAGGTACGAATGGCTTTAATTTACAAAGCATTCATGCTGCCCATAGCCAAAAGCTGGATAGTAAACCAGATTGGCGATTAGGCATTGAAGGGGAATACTCGCACTCAAAAAGTGATGGCTCAATTGATAATGGCGACCACGACTTTGAACGTGCTTCAGCGCGTATTCAACTTGCAAGCTCTACCTCACAAACTGATTTAATGTTCGGACGCCAAGAGAAGTTTTTTGGTTGGCCAAACCTTTACACGCCATTTAATTTTAACGAAACCGAAGATCTGGAAACCAAGCTTTTCATGCTTAACCACAAGCAAGTGTATGGTGAGAGCAATACCTTTGAAGTGACTGGCTATTATCGTAAACATAACGACCATTACGTTTTGTCTCGTGAAAACCCAGCCATTTTTGAAGCGTTTCACGAAACCACGGTTAAGTCATTAGCACTCTCTGGGCGTCACCGCTTAAATAACCAGTATGCAATTAATTATGCTGGGCAATTTATTGCTGATGAAATTGAATCAACGTCTCTTGAAAACAACTTTACGTCACGCAATTACACTAAGCTAAGTATCTTGCCTGAGTACAAGACAGCCCTTACAGCGAACAAAGAGCTTACTGTACGTATTGGTGCAGCATTTGATAATACTAACCATGATAGCTCAGCTACCTCATTGATTGCCGATGCCAGCCTTAAAGTAGCTAATCAAAATGGCAGTGAACATACTTGGTATGCGTCATACGCCGAAGCATCACAAGTTCCCGGTTATACCGCAATTGGCGGCAGTGAAACGGGCGGATTATTCAGAAGTAACTACAGCCTTGAGCGCGAAACCACCGATAACCTTGAGCTAGGTTTACTGATTGAACAGTCTTCGTGGCGTTTAGATTCAGCTATTTTCTACCGTAAAGATAAAAACCTGACAGATTGGACATATCGCTTTGATGCAACCTCAGCTCGTTTTGCCAACCCGGTTGATATAGACACCTTAGGCGTTGAGTTTTTAGCGAATAAATCGTTTGAAAGCACTGAGTTGATTGCCAGCTACACCTACTTAAAAAAGTCAGAAGACTATGGCGCGGCAGATATTGATGCGAGCTTTTATGCGCTTAACTACCCTGATCACCGTGTAACACTGGGTGCAGTATGGCAACCAATGGATGTGCTTGAGCTACGTATCGATAACGAATGGCGTAAGCAACATAGTAACCGCTTACGTAACTCTGATGATGAAGCCTTCTTCACGCAGTTGACACTAAAATTCACCCCTGCCCAGCTTGATAATGTATTTGTAACCTTTGCAGCTGACAACATTTGGGATGAATCATTCGAAGAAGTCCCGGGTACCCCTGGTCGCGGCGAGCAATATACTCTTAGCGCTACTTATACGTGGTAAACAAAAACAACAATGCCAGCCAATTGACTGGCATTATTACTATTCATGAATAACATTATCTAGCTAAAATTTTTCACAAGCTTCGGTATTAAGCTCAAATAAGAAAGCCTATTTTCTTTGTGACTAAGTTCATTCACACTTTCATGATCAAAAAATTGTAAGCCCGAAAGCTCATTCTCAACTCGGCCTTCGAATGATTGTATCAATTGGCTTTTATCTACATTAAGCTTGATATTAAATAATATTACGACACTCATCGTGTTAGTTAGAATAAATGAATTAAGGTTTACCCAATCAATCATTGAACTGGTTATATTCGCCTCTTCAAATGCTTCTTTTAGTATATTCTTTTTAATATCTATAGCCTGCTGCACTACCAACTCATCTTTTTGAAGTCCACCACCAATAAGGTCAATAAATTGAGCACCTGACTGTGTTGATTTTTGACCAAATACAAAAAAGTCATCACTTGTCGATATTAACGCCCCTGTATTTATATGGTATGGAAAGTAGCAACTCGCTAGGTTCTGTTGTAGGCCTAATTTTATCAAAGAGCGAATTGTAGAATATGGGATAGTACTCAGATTTAATTGCAATGAACCTCGTTGTATTTCATCAATATTTTCTAATCGATAATACTGCCCATCCCAAATTTCTGTGCCTGCGCTTTGCGCATCTGCTATAACCTCATGCCAATAACCTTTTATAACTTGTTCGTATGGCGCTATATTTAGGCTCGATTCCGATGCGATAACATCATAACTTTCAATCTCCGAAACATTTCTTATTAGTATTTTAGAATTAGGCATCACAATTAATAGTCCAAAAATTGTTACTCTATAAAGAATGCATAAAAGCTGATAACAAGCTCACTTATTTTGAGAGTTTGGCGGCCATTGGTGTAAAATTAAGGCTTGCTGCTATCCATGCACTTAAAAATATAGCCATACTCATGATTATTCATTCGACAAGCATCTATAAAATGACTTCTTCGATTTCTATTAAGCAAATGATAATAGCTTGGTTCATATATAGAAGACTTTTTAATAACTATCTCTACCTTCAGGTTACTTGAAGCCTTCACATTTTTATCGCTCGCGGCCAAAAGGTTAAAATTAATGTTACTGCTTGACTGCTCAGCAGAGATTTCTCCTTTTAAAATATACTCTGTATTTTCATAAAACTTCTTGGCTAAAAAAGACAAATTAGCGTGGGGTAATTTTATACTAAAATAACCTGACTCATCAGTAATGACCTTTTTTACTAACTTTTTATTATTTAATAAATAAGAAAACTCGATTTCAACATTAGCAACAGATACATTGCTATTAGAGTGTGGTGGGTTCAGCTTTCCATTTAATAAAAATGTGTCCAAATAGAAATTAATTTCACCATAATAATCTACGTCTACGTCCACCTCTTTACCTCTAGCAGAAACCATTAAAGTGAGTTCGCCAAATTTAGCCCTTGAACTAAAAAATGATTTAAACTCCTCGAAAGACTTAGGTGTAAGTATGCCATCCACAACATGGAAATAATGTGATATATCAACTGATGGTTGTTTTTCTAGATTTATTTCTCTACCGTCAACTCTGGCTAACTCAATGATAAAAGAGGGGTTTTCATCTATATCTATCGGTAATTCATTATGTGAGAACGAAATATCAAAACTCGAAAAGTTTTTATCTATCGTATTTTCTGTAATACTGGAGACAGACATATTTGCCCACTCAGCATAGCCATGATTTTCATTAAGGGGAATATACACTGAATTAGTTTGGTAGTTTTCTTCAGTTAAAGTCACCTCACCAAATGAAGATACTTTACCAATTAACGAAATTGTATTTTTTATAGTTGGGTCAACATTGAGTGTGATATTAACCGTATCAACCATTTCACCGACAAAATCACCATTAATGAAAACAAGCATATCATCAAAAAGGCTTTCTGAATCATCTATCGAGTCCCCATAATAGCCATTGTTATAGCCCATAGTTACATCAACTGATACTGTCTCTGTAGATGAAGAATTACATGTAATAGGCAAAAGAAAACAGATAAAGCAAAGAAAAGCTGAAATTGAATTGACCATTATTTAATCCTTTAAACTAATGTCATCCATTAACGTTAAACTCATAGGAATGAAAGAGCAATTAAAAAAGTATGCCTAGTACTTCAACTTAATAAATGAAGCAGCAAATAAAATTACATACCTAAAAGTTTCCTTAAGACATTAAGTCATTTGCTCAAGTTCAGTAATTAAATACAGTGCTTGTTCGTTAGTGGTGCCACATACATCGATGGTAGCAGAAAAGTCACTACACACCTTAGGCCTTGATTCATCACCAAATAATTTACATAGGTTATTATCGTCAAGTTGAATACAGCGCTCTCCCGCTGCTTTCCCATTGGGCATTCCTGGGATCGGTGAGCTAATACTGGGTGCAATACAACAGGCGCCACAGCCTAATCTACATGTCATTTTATCTGTCATTGAGTACCTCTTATAGAACCTTTGTAGCGCCTTTGTAATATGTGTAATGGTTTGTTACATCTTCAAACGCCTTGTAAACACTTTATTGCGTATGCTTAGCCTATCAAATTTATTTTTAATTACCGTCAACCGTGAGGGACTATCCCGTGGCTAGTAAAAAACAAATCATTCTCCCTATCGCCGTATTAGTCGGCGGACTTGGAATGGCATTCGCATTTGCCTCAATGAAGCAACCGCCAGAAGAAAAACCAGAACAAGATCTGCGCCCGCTTGTATCAATCAAACCGTTAAGCTTTGACGCCATTACCCTTGATGTAAAATCATACGGTATCGTTAAACCTAAAAACCAAACTGAGCTTGTTGCGCAAGTAAGTGGTCAGGTTGTGTCGTTATCAGATCAATTTGTACAAGGTGGATTTGTTAAGCAAGGCGACATTCTAGCACGTATTGACCCAAATGATTACGAAGCAGCACTCATTGAAGCAGAAGCAGGACTAGCCCAAGCAAGCTCTGCACTTGAGATAGAACGTGCACAGGTGTCAGTTGCGCAAGCTGAGTGGGACCGCATCAAAGGTGACTCAAACCAAGTTATTCCTTCTGAACTTTATTTACGTAAACCACAACTTGCTGAGAAACTTGCAAGTTACCGCGCTGCACAAGCAAGTGTAAAACGCGCAAAACGTAATCTTGAGCGTACTTATATTAAAGCACCATACGATGCGATTATTGACGAGCGTTTAATTAGTTTAGGCAGTGTGGTAAATCCAGGTAACAGCTTTGGTAGTCTGAGCTCAACGTCACTGGCCGAAATTCGTTTACCTGTTGCTGATAAAGATCTGCAATACCTAAATAACCAAGGAATTGGCGCCAGCGTATCAATTAATGCTGAATTTGCAGGTAAACAAACAACGTGGCAAGCAACTATCGTACGTAGCGAAGGAGTTGTAGACCAACGTAGCCGCATGAATTACTTAGTAGCACAAGTAGCAACGCCTTATGAGCAAAAGCAGCCATTACGTTTTGGCTCATACATTAACGCCACTATCGAGGGCCGAGCGTTAGACAACGCGATTGTTGTTCCGCACCATTTAGTTAAAGATAAAAAAGTCGCTGTTTTACAAGATGGCGAAACGCTTACCTTTAAAACACTTAACATCGTTCGCGAGCAAAATGGCATGGTGATCGCCGATAATGGCCTTGCTAATGGTGAGCAACTGATTACCTCGGCACTCGAATACCCAACTGAAGGCATGGCGGTCAAGTTAGATGACGCAACACTGAGTGTGCCAACAACGCAGTTAGCGTTAAAAGAGGAATAAGCCATGACCACGCACAGAGAAAAAGGGCTTATTGCCTGGTTTGCTCGCAACCCAGTTGCTGCAAACTTACTTATGATTTTCATTTTAGTGGGTGGCTTATTGACGGCAATGTCAGTGCGTAAGCAAATGTTCCCACAATTTGAGAGTAACTGGATCAGTATTCAAGCTGTCTACCCAGGGGCTGCGCCGCAAGAGGTAGAAGAAGGCATCACCATTAAGGTCGAAGAGTCTTTAGAAGGCCTCGAAGGCATTAAACGTTTAATTACCTATTCGAACCGTGGTTTTTCACAAGCTTGGATCGAAATCGAAGAAAAGTACGACCCGCAAGAAGTACTCGATGAAATTAAGATGCAGGTTGATTCAATCAATACCTTCCCTGCAGAGATGGAACGCCCAATTGTTCGCCGCGAAAAGTTTGAGCAAGAAGTGATGATACTCGCGCTGTATGGCGATATGAGTAACTACCAGCTCAAAGAACTTGGTAACGACATAAAAGATGAGCTACAAGCTTTACCACAAATTAACTTGGTCAACTTTTACAGTGGCTTAAACTACGAAATTGGCATCGAAATTAGCCCAGATAAACTACGTGAGTATGGTTTAACTTTCCGTGATATTGCCACAGCCGTTCGCAGTTTCTCTGCCAATATGTCAGCAGGTCAAATTCGCTCTGAAAATGGCTACATTTCGATGCGTGTTGAAAATCAAGCGTATCGTGGTAAAGAGTTCGAAAATCTGCCTTTATTACACTTACCAGATGGTGCACAAGTTTTCTTAGGTGATGTAACAACAATTAACGACGGCTTTGAAGAAGGCTTACAATACTCTAAGTACAACGGTAAAAACTCACTGACTTTTGAAGTAAATGCTTCGAAAGATCAAGACATCACTAAAGTTGCTGCGGTATTAAAAAAATACCTAGCAGATAAAGCACCACAGTTACCAGCAGGTGTAAAACTATCACCGATTGTTGATTTAACTTACTACCTTGAAGGTCGTCTAAACATGATGATCGACAACATGATTTGGGGTGGTATTTTAGTGATGGTGGTACTGGCGCTATTTTTACCACTACGCTTAGCGTTTTGGGTAATGATGGGCTTACCTGTGTCATTCCTAGGTGCATTTTTAATGATGCCACTTGGCTTTATTGATATCACTGTTAACTTAGCTTCTTTATTCGCATTTATACTGGTGCTCGGGATAGTCGTTGATGATGCTATTGTCGTCGGTGAGTCTGCAAGTGCTGAAATTGAAAAGCACGGTCATAGCCTAGATAACGTAGTCCGCGGCGTAAAACGCGTTGCTATTCCTGCAACCTTTGGGGTGTTAACTACAATTGCCGCATTTTTACCACAAACACTGGCATCAGGCCCTGGCTCTGCGTTTTCTAAAGCCATTGGTGGTGTAATTATCCTATGTTTAATTTTCTCACTAATTGAGTCAAAACTGATTCTACCGGCTCACTTAGCGGCAATGAAAAATAAACCTGCGAACCCTAAAAATCCATTACATCGCTTACGTTTAGGTATGGATAAAGGCCTCAAGAACTTTGTTGATAATTACTACACACCATTTATTGGTCGCTGTATTCATTACCGTTACACCGTGATTGTTGGCTTTATCTGTGTACTTATTGTTAGTGGCGGTATGTTCGCTGGTGGCTTAGTGAAATTTGTTGCGAACCCTAAAATTCCACATGATTTCCCACGTATCTCGGTTGAAATGAACTTATCTTCTTC
The DNA here is from genome assembly GCF_016464105.1 of Pseudoalteromonas sp. bablab_jr010. Taxonomy (NCBI): domain Bacteria; kingdom Pseudomonadati; phylum Pseudomonadota; class Gammaproteobacteria; order Alteromonadales; family Pseudoalteromonadaceae; genus Pseudoalteromonas; species Pseudoalteromonas sp. bablab_jr010. Next base: position 390,698 of record NZ_JACDWV010000148.1, read on the forward strand.
TGAGCAAGCAACCCTTGAGACAGCGCAAACAATTGAAAAGCTGATTTTAGATGTCGATAAACAACTTGAAGAGCAATATGGTCAAGCAATGATCCGCGATTTATCGGTTAGTTTACGCGGTCGAACAAGTGCACGCATTATGGCGATTTTGGTTGAACCAGACTTACGCCCTATTGATACCTTCCAATTAAGTGCAATGTGGCGCGAACAAATGCCACCACTGCCAGGTGTGAAAACGCTGAATATTGAAGACAGTATCATGAACGGTGGTCGTGATGACGGTGATGTGAGCTTTCGCTTAGAAGGCAAAGATATCAATAAGCTCAAAGAAGTGGCTGCTAAGTTAAAAGAAAAGCTAAATAGCATGCAAGGCGTAGGCGATGTAAATGACTCACTACAATCTGCAACTGACGAGGTTCAACTTGAACTTAAACCACTTGCTTACAGCTTAGGGTTAACCCTTTCAGATGTGGCATCACAAGTTAGTTTTAGCTATTACGGCCTAGAAGCACAACGTATTTTACGTGACGGTGAAGAGATCAAAGTAATGATCCGCTACCCTCGTGAATCGCGTAACGCAGTAAGTGACATCACAGATGCGCGTATCATCACGCCAACGGGTGTTGAAGTACCGCTTGCTGAAGTTGCTAAAGTTAACATTGTAGATGGTGTAAACCGTATTCGCCGTGAGAACGCTAAACGTACTGTAAACGTTTGGGCTGCGGTTAATACTGACCAAGCTGAACCATTTGCCATTGCAAAAGAAATTCGTGACGAATACTTACCTAGCCTACTGAAAAGCTACCCTGGTGTAGAAAGTAATGTGGCAGGTCGTATTCAAGAAGAAATGGACAGTGTGGCAGAACAAGTACGTGACTTTGCTTTATCAATGATGATTATCTTTGCGTTACTTGCTATTCCACTACGCTCGTACTCACAGCCATTTATCATCATGTCGGTTATTCCATTCGGTGTCATTGGTGCAATGTTTGGCCACATGATCTTAGGTATGACAATGAGTAGCCTATCGGTATTCGGTATCATCGCTGTTGCTGGTGTTGTCGTAAACGACTCGCTAGTGATGGTCGACTTTGTCAATAAAGCCCGCGCCGAAGGTGTTGCAATCAAAGAAGCTGTAATGCAAGCCGGTGCGCGTCGTTTTAGAGCAATATTACTGACCTCGATTACAACCTTTATTGGTGTATTACCAATCATTATGGAAACAAGCTTACAAGCAAAAATCGTTATCCCAATGGCTGTATCTCTAGCATTCGGGGTGTTATTTGCAACGGTCATTACGCTTATTTTAATCCCTTGTCAGTACGTCGCGTTAGAAGACTTCAAACGCTTAATTGGCAAGCTAAGAGGTAAAAAAGCAGAGCCAGAAGCAAAATTACAAACAACCAGTCATTAATCCCCTCTCAAAATCCCAACCGAGCGCTTGGCAAGCTTACTTGCCAAGCGTTTTTTATTTAAAAATATGTTCCTATAAATCCTGTTGTTTTGCTAAGCTTGAATGAGCAAAAAAGATACAATTCAAAAAATAACTAAATACGTTATAAGGACATAGCTATGAAAATTCTGCACTACACAGCTTTGCTCAGTTGTTTATCAATTTGTATGCCAGTGCTTGCTGAGAACCAATACTTGCAACAACAGCTTGAACCTATTCTGATTGGTGAATCTCACAATATAGAAGGACAACAAATCCACTCCCCAGAAATGACTGTTGCCACCTATAAAGCAAATAGTTTTGAACGAGTATGGGATGACAGCAAATATGCCAAACAAGCGCTCAATTTAATTGCGCAAGCAGAACTTGAAGGGCTATCTCCTAACGACTATCACTTTGATACATTAATGGCGCTGGCCAACGAAATAGAGAAACGCGGAGCAGATGCCGTCGAAGCCCAGTTTGATGTACTGATGACAGATGCCGTGATGACCTATGCAAAACACTTAATACGCGGAAAGGTAAACCCAAAACAATTGGCAGCCACATGGAACTATGAACAGTTTGATGTTAGCCCAGATGCCGCAGCAACCTCATTACTTAAACATGTAAAATCAAAAAGCCTTGATAAAGGGCTTGAAAACCTAAAACCTGTTTTGCCTCATTATAAGCGTTTAAAAGACGCCCTTGTGTTTTATCGAGAGCTTGATGCCACTGGCGAGTTACCTGACTTCGCACTGCAAAATAAGGTATTAAAACCCGGACAATCAGACCCAGCAGTACCGCTTTTAAGACAAAAGTTAAAACGACTAAAGTATTTTGACGGCAGTAACAGTGATGCCACTGATTATAACGATGAGCTAGTCACAGCAGTTAAACGCTTTCAAAATGCCCATCAAGTTGCTGATGATGGTGTGATTGGCAATGCGACGTTAAAACTACTCAACAAAGATTACAGTGAGTACGTTAATGATATTTTAGTAAACCTAGAGCGCATTCGTTGGGTTGATAACACGCTCACAGAGCGCTTCTTAGTGGTAAATATCGCAGGCTACTTGCTGTATTTGTTTGAAGACAACAAATTGAAATGGCAAACCAACGTAGTTGTAGGCAGAAACTACACCAAAACCCCAATTTTTAAAGGGCAAATGAGTTATATCGTGATGAATCCAACGTGGACAGTACCGCGGAGTATTTCAGGTGGCATCATCAAAAAAATGAAAGAAAACCCAAATTACTTAAACGAGAAAGACTTTGTTGTGGTTGATAGTCGCCGTAACCCAGTTGATAGCAAGAGTATTGATTGGCCGAATGCTAGCCGCAAAAACTTCCCGTATTGGTTTGTACAACAGCCTTCAGAGAATAATTCATTAGGGCAAATCAAGTTTATGTTCCCAAATAAATACTCAATCTATTTGCACGATACCCCTGCAAAAAGTTTATTCCAGCAAGACCAACGTGCATTTAGCCACGGCTGTGTAAGAGTTGATGACCCATTCACCTTAGCTGAGAAAATATTAGAAACCTCAGATAATTGGAGCCGTAGTGAAATTGATGACGCCATTGCAGCGAAAGAAACTAAAAAAGTCAGCTTATCAAAACCGCTGGATGTACTTTTAATGTATTGGACCGTTGCGGGTAACGACGAGGGCCTACAATTTTATACCGACGTTTATAATCGTGATGACGCGTTATTAAAAGCTCTCACCACGCCATTAGCAAACAATACAATTTAGAGGTCACTATGTATTTCAGCCGTATTATTTTTAGTGTGTGCTTAGCGTTAACTACATGTTCTGTTGCTGCCATTGAATTAACTGACTCGCTGCACAGCCTTGTACTTGATGCAAAACAAGTGCTAACACTTGATAACACGGCTGACTTTACAGCGACTGCGGTTTCAGATGTTGAGACTGAGCGATTAGGGCCAAATAGCATTGCCGTTTATGCCCCAGAAAATGCAGGGTTTTATAGCCTAGTACTGAGTAACAACAAAACGAGCAAACGCTTACTCGTTATAGTGAAAAAACCATTCAATGCTAACAATAAGCAATTGAATAATTACCAAATCGGCCTCTACCCTGCGCCTTATAAAGGCTATACACAATACAGTGCGCCAAACGGGTTTATAGAAGTTTTTGAGAAAGACTTATCACGCCAGCTGACTCCTCATGTGCAAGTTAAAAATGTAATTTGTAAGCAAGTGAGTGGCTTTCCAAAATACCTTTATGTCAACAACGATGGCTTGATGATGCTCGAAGATCTGCTCTCGTTTATACAAAATGAAGGGATTAAAGTCAGCAAATTTGCCTTTATCAGCGGCTATAGAACACCCCACTACAATCGCTCAATTGGTAATGGCAAACACAGCCGACACCAATACGGCGATGCCTTCGACCTATATGTAGATGAAGATGGTGATGGCCGAATGGACGATTTAAACGGTGATGGCAAACTAACGATTGCTGATGTAGATGTGCTTTATAAAGTGTTTGAAAAGTTCCAAAAACACAGTCGCTATAATGGCGGTATTGGCCGCTATAAACCCGCCTCCCATCACGGTGGTTTTGTTCACATAGATAACCGAGGATTTACCGCTAGGTGGTAATACAATCCTCTTACAACCCTTGTTCAAATATTATCCGATTGAATTATTGCCGCTTGATTGGTAAGTTGTTGTGATTAATGGAAATACTACAATAACAACAAAGGGAATTATGCGCTTTATCCTCTGCATTTTTTATATTTCAGTCCTCAGTGGTTGTCAGAGTTTTATTGCTTATCAAATCACTCAACCTGTAGAAGAGATATCTTACGGTGGCCCTGACGACCCAATGTTGAATACCGTTTACGAAGGTATACCTCACAAAACATGTAACACTATGCATAACTGTATAGCAGTTAGAATATTTTCCCATAATGATTTAATCGAATATTTTGAGCAAGGTGAACAATTTGGCATAACTTTTCAACTTAAATCTAAAGAGGAAATGGAAACATTTGAAACAACTTTGACCTCTATAAATGGTGCCAAACAGAAAAACGATTCAGCAATTATACTATTCCCAGGATATGGTGTGAGTAGTTTGATTTATAGCTTTCAAGCCCGCTGGCTTAGCCATTTTACAGGCAAAGATGTTATCCTAATGCCTGCGAGCAATCAGTATAGTAAATTCAAATTTGGCCTAAACAGTCTTGATGGATTAAAGCATTATTTAAATACCAATCAATACCAACAAATTGATATTTTAAGTTATTCAATGGGCAGTATTGCTGCTATGCAACTTGCAAAGCAAATGCCTAATGTAAAGCAACAGATAATGGTTGCACCAATGGTGCATTTTGATACCGCATTAATGTCCGTAGCTAAAAGTTATCACCCCACCTTAAGTTACTTTATAAAAGATAATGATTTTAAAAACGCAGCAAAAAATGTAATTCAAAACAGTGCTATTGATGAAACACAGCTTGATTTAATCGCCCTACTGAACGGCAAACAATCAGCTAATAGAACCACACTCTATGTCAGTAACGCTGACCCAATAAGCCCCGCTAGTTATTGGCAAGCACTTCAAAATAAGAGTGTATCCATAGTGCATTACAGTAATTTAGACCACACCAGAATGGTAAGCCTTATCAATCAAGCCATGCGCAATGAAGTTTTACATCGATTAATGTAACCAACAAATAACAAGGAAAGCAATGAACATATTCTTTAAGCAATTAAGACTACTTGTAGTTTTTTATTTAGTCGCAATTTCAAGCCTCGCACACAGCCAAAACATGCAAGCAGAAATGGCTGACTTTATTAATGGCTTTCATAACTTTAAGCAGTTTAATGGCAATGTGTTAGTTGCAAAGGATGGAAAAGTACTGTTTGAACAAAGCGTTGGCTATGCCAACTTTGAATGGGATATAAAACATAGTAATAAAAGTAAATTTAGAATTGGTTCAATTACCAAACAGTTTACCGCCATGTTAATTCTGCAATTGGCACAAGATGGTAAACTCAAACTCGATGATCACCTTGCAACATACCTCCCTAATTACAGACAAGATATAGCCACTAAAATTACCATTCGGCAAATACTTAATCACACCTCTGGTCTTGGTAATTATACTCAAGCAAAATCGTTTCGTGATGAGTACAGCCGAAACCCTTACAGTGTTGATGAATTTATTCGCTTATTATGTAGTGATGATCTAGTGTTCGAGCCTGGCACTGAGTTTCGTTATAGCAATTCTGGCTATTTTATTTTGGGTGCGGTAATCGAAAAGGTAACAGGTCAAAAATATCAAGACGTATTGCAGAAGAATATTTTAGATCCACTCGATATGAAGAATACAGGCTATGATTCTCACAATAAAATCATTAAATTTCGCGTATCAGGTTACGACAATGGCCTAGCAGGCTATAGCAATACTGATTATTTAGATATGTCTATCCCGTATGCTGCTGGGTCAATGTATTCAACAGCACGAGATTTACTAAAATGGGATCACGCTCTCTACACAGATAAGTTATTGAACAACAAATATAAAAAACAGATGTATCAAGTTTCTGAGCAAAGAAATTATGCGCTTGGTTGGGAAGTTACAAACCTTGATAAAAGCACCTACGGAAAGCCCCTAACACGTATCCAACATGGCGGTGGTATTAATGGTTTTAATGCATTTATAAGTAGAATAATCGAAGACAAATTACTGGTTATTATTTTAAATAACACCGGTGGTGCGCCACTCACACCCATGACTAATGGCTTACTTGAAATCTACTATGGCAAACCCTACGAAAAAGCGACAGAGCATGCAGATAGTAAACTTTATAACGCATTTAAACATGAAGGTATTGCAGGGTTAAAGAATACCTATCAGCAAATGGTGAGTGAGGGGAATACGCCTAGAGAAAGGTCGCTAAACTACTTTGGCTATGAATTAATGCAGATGGATGAGCTAGACGCCGCAATCACGGTGTTTGAACTCAACAATCAATCTTATCCAGATTCAGCAAATACGTTTGACAGTTTAGGTGAAGCATATTTAGCAGCTGGTGATAAACAAAAAGCATTAGCAAGTTACAAAAGTGCGCTAAAACTTAATCCTGACAGTGAAAGTGCTAAACACGCTATTGAGAAATTACAATAAATAAAGGCCACAAGAGTGGCCTTATTTTTTACTTACGGCTTAACGCTTTTAGCAAGCCTGTTTTTGCGTTGCTTGGATATAGGCAACTAAATCTTCAATCGATACAACAGGCATGTTGTGCTCACAGGCAAACTTGCTTACTTCAGGCAAGCGAGCCATTGAACCATCTGGATTCGTTAATTCACAAATAACACCAAACGGTGTTAAACTCGCTAACTGCATTAAATCAACGGATGCCTCGGTATGGCCACGGCGGACTAATACACCACCCGTTTGTGCTCGCAGCCCAAACACATGCCCTGGACGAGACAAATCTTCAGGCTTTGCATTGTCAGCTGTTGCCGCTTTAATGGTGGTTACACGATCAGCTGCTGAAACGCCGGTTGTCACGCCCGTTTTAGCTTCAATGGTCACTGTATAAGCTGTTTTGTTCTGGCTGGTGTTATGCTCAACCATTTGCGGTAAATCAAGCTGTTTAACACGCTCATCGCCCATGCAAAGACACACAATACCGCTGCCTTCACGGATCATCATGGCCATTTGCTCTGTGGTCAGGTGCTGTGCTGAATACACAAAATCACCTTCGTTTTCACGGTTTTCGTCATCTACTACAAGTACGCCTTCACCTTGCTGCAAGGCAGCAATAGCACGTTCAACGCGTTCAAGTGGTTCGCCAAATTGGCTAAGTAAAGAAGACTGAATCATCATTTTTAATACCTATTAAATTAAATATGAAAAGATTCAGGACATTGAAAGGCACAGCAAAAAAGACCACCCGCAGGCAGCCAATTACTGTTTTATAGATAAACTATATTCTCTTTCATCCGGACTATCACCGTCGGCTCTGGCCTCTCACCAGATCTGCTGACCTCTAACCAAAGTTAAAGCGCTCGCGGGCTCACTTAAATTTAAAGTATACCGCCGGTGGGGAATTTCACCCCGCCCTGAGAATGTTGCTTAATCAATAAGATGAATAAGCCAAGCTATTCTATACCTAAAGTAATTAGTTATCGAGTACCCGCTTATCTAATATGCCTTTTTCAATCAGTTGATTGAGTATCGCCTTGGTTTTTTCTCGGCATATATCACGCACTAGACGAACCGCGGGTGTAATGGACTGTCGACTTGGGCATATTAGCCAAAGCTCTGCACATAAGTGAGGATAATTTTGCATCACGGGCACTACCCGCCCACTTAGTAAATCATCACTGATATCAATACATGATTTAACCGCTAGGCCTTTACCAGCCACGCACCAACGCCTTACCAAATCACCATCATTAGATGCTCGGCGGCCTTGCATTTTCACCTTAAAACGCTCGGTTCCATCGGTAAATTCCCAAACATTATTGATGATATCTTGTAGTTGATAAAACAGGCCTTGATGCTGATTTAATTCATCGGGATGTGTCGGCGCGCCATGTTCGGCAATGTACTCCGAGGTTGCACATAACAGCCGCGGAACATTACAAATTTTAAAGCCATACAAATTTGAGTCGGATGGCGAGCCATACCTAAGGGCAAAATCAACGGAGTCTCGGTAAAAGTCGACATTACTATCGCTAATATGCGGGCGCATACTCAGCTTTGGATACTCATCAAGTAGCTCATCTAACCATGGGATAATGATGTTGCGGCCTAAATCTGAAGATAATGCGACTCTTAGTTCTCCTTCAATTTCATCATGCTCACCTTTTAACGCGAGTGTGGCTTGCTCAAGCATGAGCACCGCTTGCTGACATTGAGGTAAAAAGCGCTCCCCTGCCGCAGATAAACGCAAATGACGAGTAGTTCTAACAAATAACTCAGCCCCCAGCGCTGCTTCAACACGTTTAATTGCCGCACTGGCGGTAGCGGCTCGCATGTCTAACTTGGCTGCCGCTGTTGTAATACTGCGAAACTCAGCCACCTTGAGGATTAATTTGAGATCTTCAACCAACATATTAACTAAAAATTTTTGATAATGTTTATTCGATTATGCGCTTTATCGTAAAGTATGCAAGGCGTAAACTGCACCTAATTGTTATACATGCGGGAGCAAATCATGACACACCCAATCATTTCTGACTTACAACGCCGTTATACTAGTAAACGTTACGACGCTTCAAAACAAATTAGCCAAGCAGACTTAGCTGTAATTTTAGAAGCATTACGTTTATCGCCATCGTCTATTAATTCTCAACCATGGAAGTTTGTGGTCATTGAATCAGAGCAAGGTAAACAGCGTCTGCATGATAGTTTTGCAAATAAGTTTCAGTTTAACCAAGTTCATGCAAAAGCGGCATCACACACCATTTTATTTGCTTATAACCCAAGCTATAAACGTGCTGATTATGAAAAAGTAATTGATGCCGATATTGCTAATGGCCGTACAAAAGCAGAAAACAAAGAGCAAGCATTTGGCGCCTTCGCCTTTGTTGATTTAAATACTGATGAGCAAGGTGTTAACGCTGCTTGGACTAAAGCGCAAACCTACATTGCCTTAGGTAATACCATGCATACAGTGGCTCGTTTAGGTTTAGACTCAACACCGATGGAAGGTGTCGATAAAGACTTACTCGGTGAGCTTTTTGCTGATGAATTAGGCGACTATGTTTGTGAGGTGGCACTCGCTATTGGTTATCACGAGCCAGAGCAAGATTATAATGCTGCATTACCAAAATCGCGTTTAGATAAAGATGCGGTAATTACCGTAGTTTAAAGCCTAAAGATTATGCAGGCTTGGCCTGCATAATTGTTATTTTAAGTCAGTCTTCACAACCACATTACTCGCCATACCTTCACACAAATCTGCAGTTATTGTGGCAACAGCACCATTAATTAATGCTAAATTAGGGGCTACGTGGCCAATGTCGGCATCAACAATAACTGGGAACAAATTGCCTTTAAATGCGAGCTCTATTGCTTGGTATTCATCAAAGTAGCAGTCGTTATTAATTGCAGGGCTGCGGCCGAATACCACCGCATTTACATCAGTAAAAACATCATTCAACTTTAACGATAACAAACAACGTGCAAGGGCCATTGGACTGAGCTCTGCATTTTCTAGGTATAAAATTAACCCCTCTGGTGCATACTGTTTTTTAAACTCATGCAATGCATAGTAATTAGAGGGTAACAACAGACCTAAGGTATCTAAACAGCCGCCAATTAAGCGACCAGACACTTCAATTTGGCGTTTATCTTTATAGTTAATACAGCGCCATTGGCTAGGAGCAGTATAGTCAAATTGAGCCTCAGGCTTAGCTTTATAATCAATTTGCTTTTGCTGATAAAAAGGCGAAGCAACTTGATGCAATTGCTGTTTTTCTTCAAGTGACATGGCACTGAATATATTTGCTAAATAAACATCGGGATCGTCAGGGTGAATTTGCATTAAATTCGCAGCGTGCAAGGTTGCCCAGCCACAACGAGTGGTTAATGCACATGCAAACGTGCTGATATCTGAAAAGCCAACCAACCATTTAGGTTTTGCTTTACTTATCGCATTAAAATCGAGAAGCGGTAAAATTTCCATGGTGAGATCGCCCCCCCATGGCGGCATGATGGCTGCGATTGAATCATCAGTTAAATACTGCATGAGCTCATCAGCACGTTGCTTTGCACTATTGTGTGACTGACGTAAGCAGGCACCTTCAATAACAATAAAACCTTTGGCTGTTAAGCCATTAAGTACTATGTCTAAGCGCTCATGAAAGGCTTTATCAACACCTGATGAAAAAGCACATATGGCTATTTTATCACCTTGAACAAGTGGTTTAGGATACTGAATTTTCGCCATTATTACTCCTTCATTGCAACAGTTTGTAGCCAACGTACCGAATAAATCCACGCCTGTAAACAGGCATAAAAAAACCGCAGTGTGAACTGCGGTTTTTCTCAATGCTTGGTTAAGCTACTAAATATACTCAACTTCAATGATTTCGTACTCTACTTCACCGTTTGGCGTTTTAATGATAACGGCATCATCTACCTCTTTACCAATTAAACCACGCGCGATTGGTGAGTTAACAGAGATCAGGTTGTTTTTGATATCTGCTTCGTCATCGCCTACGATTTGGTATTTTACTTCAGCATCGGTTTCAACATTAACGATAGTGACCGTTGTGCCAAAAATAACTTTACCTGTGTTAGGCATTTTAGTTACATCAATGATTTGCACATTTGAAAGCTTCGCTTCAATTTCTTGAATACGGCCTTCGCAGAAACCTTGTTGCTCACGAGCAGCGTGGTATTCAGCGTTTTCTTTCAAATCACCGTGCTCACGTGCTTCAGCGATATCAGCAACGATTTTTGGACGGGTAACTGTTTTTAATTCGTTAAGTTCTTCGCGCAGTAATGCTGCACCACGAACTGTCATCGGAATTGATTGCATATTATTCTCACTTAATCCCAAGGGCGATTGCCTCGCCCTTGGCACATTTCCTTAGTTCATTCGCTGGTGTAGTTCCTGAACTGACGTCACCTTGCTACGGTCATCTGCTTGGTTTGCAGTACAGTTAGCAAATGCCGCGTTCAGAGTCGTTGTGTAGTTAGTCTTATGCTGTAACGCACCACGACGTAACACCTTCGAATCTTCAATCGCTTGGCGGCCTTCAGTAGTGTTTACAATGTAGCTGTATTCACCATTTTTAATTCTATCAAGAATATGAGGACGACCTTCGTATACTTTGTTCACGCGACGAACTGCAATACCAGCTTCTTCAAGTGCTTTTGCAGTGCCACCTGTTGCATCTAGCTCAAAACCAAGATCAGTCATGGTTTTAGCTAGTTCAACGATACGTGGTTTGTCACTGTTGCGTACCGATAGTAACGCGCGACCACCGCGTGGTAAAGTGTTGCTTGCACCTAATTGTGCTTTTGCGAATGCTTCGGCGAAAGTTTCACCAACACCCATAACTTCACCCGTTGAGCGCATTTCTGGGCCACGAATTGGGTCAACACCTTGGAACTTAGCAAATGGCAGTACCACTTCTTTTACGCTGTAGTAAGGAGGGATTACTTCTTTTGTAATACCTTGGCTTGCTAGCGACTGACCCGCCATACAACGTGCCGCTACTTTAGCAAGTGCGATACCTGTCGCTTTTGAAACGAACGGTACTGTACGCGCAGCACGTGGGTTTACTTCGATTAAGTAAACTTTACCGTCTTTCACAGCAAACTGTGTATTCATCAGACCTACTACGCCAAGCTCTAGTGCCATATCTGTCACTTGCTTACGCATTACGTCTTGTACTTCAGCAGTTAGTGAGTGAGCTGGTAATGAACACGCTGAGTCACCTGAGTGAACACCTGCTTGCTCAATGTGCTCCATGATACCACCGATGATTACTTGCTCACCGTCACAGATAGCGTCAACGTCAACTTCGATTGCGTTATCTAAGAAGTGGTCAAGTAGTACTGGCGCTTCATTTGACGCTGATACTGCTTCAGTCATGTAACGACGTAAATCGTCTTCATCATAAACCACTTCCATCGCGCGACCACCTAGTACGTACGAAGGACGTACAACCAGTGGGAAGCCAATTTCAGCAGACTTAACAATCGCTTCTTCTAAAGAAGTAACCGTTGCATTCTCTGGTTGAAGAAGGTTTAGACGCTCAACAAGCTGTTGGAAACGCTCACGGTCTTCTGCACGGTCGATTGCATCTGGTGAAGTACCAATAACTGGCACGCCATTCGCTTCAAGCTCACGAGCAAGTTTCAGTGGTGTTTGACCACCGTACTGAACGATAACACCTTTTGGCTTTTCAACACGTACGATTTCTAATACATCTTCAAGCGTGATTGGCTCGAAGAATAAGCGATCAGATGTATCGTAGTCAGTTGAAACAGTTTCAGGGTTACAGTTAACCATGATTGTTTCATAGCCGTCTTCACGTAAAGCTAATGCTGCGTGAACACAACAGTAATCGAATTCGATACCTTGACCGATACGGTTAGGACCACCACCGATTACCATGATTTTATCTTTGTCAGATGGATTCGCTTCACATTCTTCATCATAAGATGAGTACATGTAAGCTGTATCTGAACTAAACTCTGCAGCACAGGTATCAACACGCTTATATACAGGCACGATAGCTAACTGGTGACGTTTCTTACGAATTTCGGCTTCAGAAACACCGGCAATTTCAGCGATACGCGCATCAGCAAAACCTTTACGCTTAAGCTTGCGTAAAAACTCAGCATTTAAACCAGCCATACCTACTTCGCTGATTGTTGCTTCGTCTTTTAAGATGTCTTCGATTTGTACTAGGTACCAAGGGTCAATCTTAGTTAATTCGAATACGTCTTCTACACTCATACCGTGACGCATTGCATCAGCAACGTACCAAATACGCTCAGCACCTGGCTCACGTAATTCACGGATGATTTTTTCTTTTGCTTTCGGATCATCAAGGGCAACAATTGGGTTAAAGCCCGTTGCGCCAACTTCAAGACCACGTAATGCTTTATGCAGTGATTCTTGTTGGTTACGGCCAATCGCCATCACTTCACCCACAGACTTCATCTGTGTTGTAAGACGGTCGTTTGAACCTGCGAATTTTTCGAAGTTAAAACGTGGGATCTTAGTAACAACGTAGTCGATTGACGGCTCGAAAGACGCTGGTGTTTTACCGCCAGTGATGTCGTTTTGAAGCTCATCAAGGGTGTAACCTACTGCTAGTTTTGCAGCGATTTTCGCAATTGGGAAACCGGTTGCTTTTGATGCTAGTGCTGAAGAACGCGATACACGTGGGTTCATCTCGATGATAACCATACGGCCATCAACTGGATTCACACCAAACTGTACGTTTGAACCACCTGTTTCAACACCGATTTCACGAAGTACCGCCATCGATGCATTACGCATGATTTGGTATTCTTTATCAGTTAGTGTTTGCGCAGGAGCAACCGTGATTGAGTCACCAGTGTGAACACCCATAGGGTCAAAGTTTTCGATAGAACATACGATGATACAGTTGTCGTTTTTGTCACGAACAACTTCCATTTCGTACTCTTTCCAACCGATTAACGATTCGTCGATTAGAAGTTCATTTGTTGGTGATAAATCTAAACCACGCTCACAAATTTCATCAAATTCTTCTTGGTTGTATGCAACACCACCACCGGTACCACCCATCGTGAATGATGGACGAATGATACATGGGAAACCGATGCGGCTAAGTACATCGTGTGCTTCTTCCATTGAGTGAGCGATTTCTGCACGCGGACACTCAAGGCCAATGTTCTTCATTGCTACGTCAAAACGCTCACGGTTTTCAGCTTTATCGATTGCATCAGCAGTTGCACCGATTAGCTCAACACCGTGTTTTGCCAGTACGCCGTGCTTATCTAAATCAAGCGCACAGTTTAATGCTGTTTGACCACCCATAGTAGGTAGTACCGCATCTGGCTTTTCTTTTTCAATGATTTTCTCTACCACTTCCCAGTGAATTGGCTCGATGTACGTCGCATCCGCCATTTCAGGGTCAGTCATGATAGTTGCAGGGTTCGAGTTTACAAGAATTACTCGAAAGCCTTCTTCTCGTAGTGCTTTACACGCTTGTGCACCAGAGTAGTCAAATTCACAAGCTTGACCGATTACGATCGGGCCCGCGCCTAAGATAAGAATGCTTTTTATGTCGGTACGTTTTGGCATTGTTACTCCGGTTAAATTAGTTAGAACGTGCTTGCATCAGGTCGATGAAGTGGTCAAATAATGGCGCCGCATCATGAGGACCTGGGCTTGCTTCAGGGTGACCTTGGAAGCTAAATGCAGGCTTGTCTGTGCGGTGAATACCTTGTAGCGTGCCATCGAATAAAGAAACGTGAGTTGCACGTAAATTCGCTGGTAAAGTTGCTTCGTCAGCTGCGAAACCGTGGTTTTGCGCTGTGATCATTACAACATTGCGCTCAAGGTCTTTAACTGGGTGGTTACCACCGTGGTGACCAAACTTCATTTTCACCGTTTGTGCACCTGAAGCAAGTGCAAGTAATTGGTGACCTAAACAGATACCAAAAATTGGCGTGTCTGTTTCTAGGAAAGTTTTAATTGCTTCAATCGCGTAAGTACACGGCTCAGGGTCGCCTGGGCCATTTGATAAGAAGATACCGTCTGGGTTTAATGCCAGTACGTCTTCTGCAGATGTTTGTGCAGGAACAACGGTTAATTTACAACCGCGGTCAACTAACATACGTAAGATATTACGTTTAACACCGAAGTCATAAGCAACAACGTGGAACTTCTCGTCTGCTGCTTCTAGCGTTTTAAAGCCTGAACCTAACGTCCAGCTTGATTCGCGCCACTCAAAATTTTCCTTGGTTGAGACAACTTTTGCTAAATCCATGCCTTTTAAGCCTGGGAAGGCTTGCGCAGCTTCAAGCGCTTTATTCTCATCTAACTCGTCGCCTGCAATGATACAACCATTTTGAGCGCCTTTATCACGTAAGATACGTGTTAATTTACGAGTGTCGATGTCGGCAATACCTAAGATATTGCGTTCTTTTAAGTAATCACTTAACGATTGCTCGTTACGGAAATTACTTGCTAGCAGTGGCAAATCACGGATCACTAGGCCTTTAGCCCAGATTTGACCCGCTTCTTCGTCTTCGCTGTTAGTACCCGTATTACCGATATGTGGGTACGTCAAAGTTACGATTTGTTCCGCGTATGAAGGGTCAGTCAAAATTTCTTGATAACCAGTCATAGACGTATTGAATACTACTTCACCGACTGACATGCCGTCAGCGCCGATTGCAGTACCGCGAAACACTGTGCCGTCTTCTAGGACTAACAGAGCGGATTTAGTCAAGTTAACCTCCTAACAGTAAAAAACGGGAGTAAAGTCATTTGCTCTACTGCCCGTTTATAGCGATTGGAAACACGCATTTATGAATTTTTGGCAAATTGGCGCTATTCTACAGTAAATTAGCATTCAGATCTAATCTTAATTAATAAAATAGTAAAAATAAGCGTTATTAACTAAAAATTCACTGAAACTGCCAAAAAAGAAACTAAACTACTTCAAGTCAAGCACATCTTGCATGTCATAAAGTCCAGCTGGTTTATTTTTCAACCAGCCCGCAGCTCTTACAGCACCTAATGCGAAGGTCATTCTTGAACTTGCTTTATGAGTTAATTCTAGCCTTTCGCCAGAAGTTGCGAAATATGCGGTGTGTTCACCTACTATATCTCCGCCTCTCATGACTGAATAACCGATTTCATTTTGCGATTTTGCATGTTCGTCATTGCTTCTATCAAAACGCGCGACTTCATCATGCTGCCAGCCTTTTGCCTCGGCAATCGCTTCACCAATTGCCAATGCAGTTCCTGATGGCGCATCGATTTTGTGACGATGGTGGGCCTCAAATATTTCGATATCCATATCATCGCCAAACTTCACAGCCGCAGTCTGCACTAAGTTAAGCAGTAAATTCACGCCTACGCTATAGTTGCGGGCAAAAACAATCGGAATGTGTTTCGCGGCTTCATTAAGGGCATCAAGATCATCTTGGTTAAGGCCCGTAGTACCAATTACCATGGCGATATTTTTTTCGACCGCTGTTTTTAAGTGGTTGCGCATGCCTTGAGGTAAGGTGAAATCTATCAATACATCTGCATCTTTTACGTCTGTTTCTTTACTAAATGAAACATCTGCTGATGCAGCGCTGTTTAATTGATTAACCGCACTATCTAAAAGTGGTGAGTTTTCGCGTACGTACGCGCCCGTTAATGTTGCGTCATCTTTTTTTGAGACAGCTTCTAAAAGTGCAAGTCCCATGCGGCCGTTTGCGCCAAATACACCTATGCGGTTCATATAGTTACCTTATCTATTCTTCTTAGCTGGCTGGATTTTATCGAAAACTCATGTAATAGTCAGGTTAGCTTATAAAAAATACAGAGCTAATTTTAGATTTATTAATAGAACAACAATAATAACAGATAGTCTTTGCATTTAGCCATCTATACATTTAAACTTCTTCCTTTGCGCCGATTTGGTCTTTGGCTTGCGGGCGCTGTTGTTGTCTTTTAGACACAACTAAATACAGCTAAAAGAAGTGTTTGGCTGTGTTATTGGTTATCTAACGAGGAATATGATGCAGCCATCATTTAATAAAACAAAAGCAAAACTTTCTTTGCTGCCGCTTTTGGTGTTTGTCGGCTTATTTTTAGGCGCTGGCTTATACTTACAGTCTCAAGGTGTCGATTACGCCTTCTATCAATTACCAGCTCCTGTGGCAATTTTACCTGCCATCATGCTGGCGTTTATCTTAAATAAAAATACCATCAACCACAGTGTTGAAACCTTTATTAAAGGTGCTGGCCATAGCAACATCATCACTATGTGTTTGATTTATTTGCTTGCTGGTGCGTTTTCTGCGGTTGCTGGTGCAACCGGTGGTGTTGATGCCGTTGTTAATGCGGGCTTATCACTTATTCCACCGGCTCTGTTACTACCAGGATTATTTTTAATTGCTGCGGTTGTGTCGACTGCGATGGGCACTTCTATGGGTACTATCGGTGCGATTGGCCCGATTGCTTATGCCGTCGCCCAAAAAACAGGCATTGATCCATCTCTGATGGCAGGCACGATTGTATCGGGTGCCATGTTTGGTGATAACTTATCAATCATCTCGGACACAACTATTGCTGCAACCCGCACGCAAGGCTGTGAAATGAAAGATAAATTCCGTGAGAACTTAAAAATCGCCTTACCTGCTGCGGCATTAACTATCGGCTTATTATTCTTCTTAACCCCTGCAGCAGAAGCTGTAGAGACACAAGACTTCGATATTTTATTAGTGTTACCTTATGCCTTTATCTTAGTGCTCGCGGTAATGGGCTTTAACGTATTCGTGGTGCTGTTTAGTGGTATTATCTTTGCCGCACTCATGGGCTTTACTGGCAGCTATGAAGGTGCAAGCTTTGTTAAAGATATTTATAAAGGCTTTACTGATATGCAGGAAATCTTCTTGCTATCGATGTTTATTGGTGGCCTTTCAGAGTTTATCCGTATTAATGGTGGTCTTGATTATATTGCTAACAAAATTCAAGCAATTACAAAAATCGTTGCAAAATGGCACCGTAAAGTTGCAGATCAATTAGGGATTGCAGCACTGGTTATGACCAGTAACTTATGCATCGCTAATAATACCGTGTCTATTATAGTTGCAGGCCCGATTGCTAAAAAATTAGCGGATGATGGTGAAATTACAGGAAAGCGTTCAGCAAGCTTACTTGATATTTTTGCTTGTGTTACGCAAGGCTCATTGCCGTATGGCGCACAAGCACTTCTACTGGGCGCAACGTTCAAAATTAGCCCATGGGAAGTCTCTACCTCTTCTTATTACTGCTTTATTCTTGCCTTTACTGCCGTTGCAGTAATTTGCTTACGCCGAAATAAAGCATAAGTTAAATAATTTTTTCTCTCGATACGCCCAAATATGGGCGTATCTGCTATAATCCTCACTTTATATCCCCCATTACACCATCAATATTGAGATATGAACTTGAAAAAGATCCTTTCTGTTGCTGCGCTTTGTGCAGTAAGTACTTCGAGCTATGCCGCTAATTGGAGCTCTACGCAATTACACGTTAATAACGGTGAACACAAAAACCCGTTTTCATTGACTAAGTCAAACACCACGGTTGTATCACTACAGCATGCGTCTGGTTATGACTATGGCGACAACTTCTTTTTTATTGATTACAGCAATGACGACCGTCAAGATGGTTATCAAGATAAAGACTTTTACGGCGAATGGTATTCAACATTCAGCTTATCAAAAATCTCTGGCAGTGATTTCTCATACGGCGCAATTACTGATGTAGGTTTAACGGCAGGTTTTAATGCCGCAGGCGATTCGAAAGTTCTTAAGTATTTACCGGGTGTAAAACTAAGCTGGCAAGCACCGGGCTTTAGCTTTTTATCTACTTTATTTACCGCTTACATCGATGACAGTGAAGGCGTAGCACGCGGTGGCGCTCCAACTGAAACAAACAGCTGGATGATTGATGTTGCTTGGGGCTACCCATTCACTATTGGCTCACAAAAATTCAACGTAACAGGCCATGTAGAATATATTGCAGAGCGTGAAAATGAATTTGGCGAAGATGTTAAAGCGTGGATTTTAGCGCAGCCAATCATTACGTGGGATTTAGGTCACGCAATGAGCATGAAAGAAAACACCTTACTGCTAGGCCTTGAGTGGCAATACTGGCACAACAAGCTAGGTACAGACACAACTGAGTCAGTACCACAACTTCACGTTGAGTGGACGTTCTAATAAGCTGTAAGCTGAAAAAAATAAAAGCCTGTAGCCAGTTAAACTACAGGCTTTGTTATATCTAAATAACAAAATTTGACATACATTCGCTCATAGTTCTAAAGTTAGAATTTAGGGGAATGTCATGAATAAATCATTTATCATTAGTAGCTTATTAATTTTAACCACTTCTTTCTTAGCCAATACAGCTGAGCTTAAACCTGCGATAAAGTGCGGTTTGCCTAAACCATATACAATGCCAAAACTTAACCAAGCTACTTACGACGGAAAGGCTTGTTTTTGCCAAGCAAATAATTGTAATTGGAAAGATATAGATATCACTCCATTAGTTGAAAGTATATCTATGGTCAGTCTGGCGCAAAAATGTGGTATTCCTGAGCAGCTACCAGCTCCTACATTGGATCAGTTAACTTACCCAGGAAAGGTGTGTATTTTTGAAAATAATAGATATCATTGGCAGAATGTCGATTTTCAACCTTTGATCAATTGATCATAACTTACACTGCGGGGTTTTACCCTTTGCTCGCGCCGCTTGTTGGGCTTTTAATGCTTCCGACATATGCTTTTGAAGCTCTTTGATGCGGTTACCCGGTGCTGGGTGAGTCGACATAAACTCAGGTGTACCGCTACTGCCAGCTGCACTCATATTTTGCCAAAGCGACACTGATTGCTCTGGGTTAAACCCTGCTTTTGCCATTAAATCTAAGCCAACAATATCCGCTTCTGATTCATGTGAGCGGCTGAATGGTAAAACAACACCATACTGTGCGCCTAAGCCTAAGGCTTGCATAATTTCGCCACGATATTGAACATTACCCATATCAAGTGCTGCACCACCAACTTGTAGTCCTGTTTGTAACAGTGCGTTTTGTGATACACGCTCATTAGAATGCTCAGCAATAACATGTGCAACTTCGTGACCTAGTACTGTAGCCAATTGGTCTTGGTTTACAGCGACTTTTAATAAACCTGTATGAACACCAATATACCCCCCCGGTAATGCAAATGCATTTGCTGAATCTTCTTCAAATACAACAACTTCCCAAGACTGCTTGGCATACTCGTTAGGTAAAACCGCAATAACATCATCGGCAATACACTTTACATAAGCATTGACACCTGGATCAGTATTAACAGGTTGTGTTTTTTTCATTTCAGCAAAGCTTGCTTGACCCATTTGGCTCATTTGTTGATCTGAATAAAGTGCGATTTGGGTACGTCCCGTAGGAGAGGTTTTACAGCCAGCTAAAACAGCGGTGGCTAACACTGCCATGATTAACTTTTTCATACTAGTCCTTCAAATACTTTGTGTAATTGAGGCTAATATAGCAAAGCATTGCTTAATTTTATATGAAAATGAACAATCACCCACTCAGTTGTTACCATTTAGTTAATTCTTTTACTTAGCAGGCAAACTAAGTTCACCACAGTGACTCACACTGCTACAATAGTGACCTACTATTTGATTATTGAGTAAACAATGCCTTCCCCTGAGACTTTAAATAAACGCATTTTATTACCTTTACTGGCAAGTATTGTCGCAATTACGCCTTTGGCAATTGATCTATATTTACCAGCGATGTTGGTGATTGCCAACGACTTGCAAACAACCATGCCAAATGTGCAGATATCACTCAGCATTTATTTAGCAGGATATGCTCTTGGCATGCTTTTTTTTGGCCCGATTGCCGATGAGCTTGGTAGGCGATTACTCGCTAAGGTGGGTTTAGCGCTATTTGGTATCAGCTCATTAGCACTAGCATTTTGTACTAACATCGAATTATTTTGGTCTTTAAGAGCTGTACAAGCATTCACTGGCGCTGCTGCAACCGTTGTAGTGCCGGGTATTATTCGCCATATTTATCGAGAGAACACTGCTAAAGGCATGTCTTATGTATCTATGATTATGATGGTTGCCCCGTTAATTGCTCCTACTCTAGGCTCATTAATCATGGGAATTTCGACATGGCAGGTTATTTTTATTGCATTGGCGGCCTACAGTTTTGCTATTTTAGCCTTGGTGCAAATTCATTTAATCGATATTCCAATCTTTAAGAGTCAGCAACGTGGCTTGGCATTGTTCTTTAATAGCTATAAAACGGTATTTTCCCGTCGTAGTGCCCTTGCCGATATTGCCAGTTCCATGTTTGCCTCATTCGCATTCTTTTGCTTTTTAACATCGGTACCTTATGTATACCTCGATTTCTTCAAAGTAGATGAGCAATTGTTCGGTGTGTTATTCGCCTTTAACGTGTTGGCTTTAATGTTCGGTAACTTTATGAATACACGTTTAGTGCCGCGCTTGGGTTCTCGTAAACTGTTGTTTATTGGCCTTAGCATTGGCTTTGTGTCTGGTGGGGCATTGTTATTATTCAGTGTGCTGCATTTATCACTGTATTTTATCGTAGCAAGCATCGCACCACTGATGATGAGCTTAGGTATAATAGCGAGTAATGCGGACTCATTGATACTGATGCAATTTGAGGAAAAATCAGGCACTGCAACAGCTGTTATTGGTACCCTAAGATTCGGCAGTGGCGCTTTAGTTGGGCCTATCCTTGCTTTTGTTCACCCACAAAGTGCCATTCCATTTTCTGCTATGATGTTCAGCGCACTGATACTTATCTTACTCGTGCAGCTTTGGCATCGAAAATTGGACAAAAAAAATGCCTGTGATTAACAGGCATTATTTTATTTTTCTTTAAAGCTTATTCAGCTTCTTTTGATACCATAACCATTGCAGGGCGTAATAAACGGCCATTTAATGTATAACCTTTTTGCATTACTGCAAGAACAGTATTAGGTGCTACATCATTGCTTGGTTGAATTGACATTGCTTGATGGAATTCAGGGTTAAATTGCTCACCCTGTGGGTTAACAATTTCAACACCGAATTTAGATACCGCATCATTAAAGCTCTTAACAGTCATTTCGATACCTTCAAGCACAGGTTTAAGCTGCTCATTTTCTTTATCAGAAAACTCAATTGCGCGCTCTAGGTTATCGATAACTGGTAATAATTCGTTAGCAAACTTTTCAAGTGCAAACTTATGCGCTTTTTCTACATCTTGAGCGGCACGACGACGCATGTTCTCAACATCTGCAGCAGCACGAACAACACTGTCTTTTTGATCGTTAATAGTTTGTTTAGCCGCTTCTAATTCGCTGTGTAGTAAAGCGATTTCAGCTTCAGGGCTCATTTCTTCGCCGTCAACTTGTTCAGCTGCTTTTTCTGCAGCTTCTACTTCAGCTTGCATTTGTTCAAATTCTTCGTTTAGTTCAACTTCTTGCTCTGGTGATTTTGTCTGCTCAGACATAGCTTACATGCTCCAATTCTTTACAACTGCGGTAATTATGGGGATTGAATTAAAAGATTCAAGAGGCTGATGAGCCGATTAACTTAAATTCTTGGATGATTGCTTCTATTTGCGCTGATTTTGGACAAATTACGCAAAATCGGCTCTGGTATTCATGGTTATTAAAATAAGGAACGCTGATCACCATCAACTCATTACAATCTGTAAATGGCAATTGTTCTGTGTTTAATACCGATACACCATTTTTAAATGCAAGTTTATCTTCAACAAAATTTAAAAACGATACACCTATATTTAAACTGGTTTGACAATCAACTTGGCGGTAAAGGTAGTTTTCACCGACCACAATACTGTTGTCTGAACCAAGCTTTTGGCTTAATTGCCGAGTCCATTGTGTTAGTGAGTCATGGCAATTATTTGGTGCCGTGCCTGCCATTGCCTGCATACGATATAAGCCTTCCATTAAGGTTTGCTGACTAAACACGGTATTAAGCCAGGTAGCAAACTGGTAACGAACGGCATCAGATGAATCTTCAGGTTTGGTAATGCAAATGTTATGGCTTTGCCCAGCTCTATCTATTAGTAGAATTAGCCAATTGCTACCATCAAAATCAAGTACCTCTACTCGAAAGACCAACTGTGAGCTGACTTGAGGTAAGCCCACACAACAACACACTTTATAACGCTGACTCAAACCATGGGCAAGCTCGACTAATTGTGCTTGCTCAGGCTGCCAATATGGTGCGATTTCAGGTAGAGCAAAAAACTCATCAAGCCAATAATCAAAACCGGCATTGGTTGGTACGCGGCCAGCAGAAGTATGTGGCGAATAGAGCAAGCCCACTTTTTCTAGCCGTGCCATAGCATTACGCACTGTAGCTGAACATACCGCCATGCCTTTTTGTTTGGCAATACGAGTTGAGGCTACAGGCTGACCTTCCCCATTACAGTAAAGGCTCATCACAGCTGAAAAAATTTGTTGGTCGCGCGGATTTAATTTCATAATTCATACATCTTGCTTCTTGCCAGTGGATATTTGGGCGCAGCAAGTTTATTTCAAGTTATTTTCAAAGCATTAATTTTTAATGTAATCTATCGATATGAAAGTTTAAGTGCAAATAACATGGATTCACCGTTTAAAACCATAGGTTTAATTGGCAAACCTAATCACAGCGGGGCAGCTGCCACACTTGCTCGCCTGCACACATTTTTGCGAGCCTTGGGTTTCGAAGTGCTAGTAGAACAGCGCACTGGACGTCAACTTGAAGACCTTCCTCAAGAAAACCTAGTTAAATTGGTAGATTTAGGTGAACGAGCAGACTTAGCCATAGTCGTCGGTGGTGATGGCAATATGCTTGGCGCAGCTCGAGTATTAGCGCGTTTTGATGTCGCTGTGATTGGCGTAAACCGTGGCAACTTAGGCTTTTTAACTGACTTAAACCCAGAAGGTTTTGAAGCGAGCCTAGAACAAGTGTTAAGTGGCCAGTTCCTTGAGGAAAAACGCTTCTTGCTTGAAGTTGAAGTATATCGCCATGCCGAACTCAAAAGTGCAAACTTGGCAGTGAATGAAGCGGTACTTCATGCTGATAAAGTTGCGCATATGATCGAGTTTGAGGCCTTTATTAATAACGACTTTGTATTCTCTCAACGCTCTGATGGATTAATCGTTTCAACACCAACTGGCTCAACAGCCTATTCATTATCTGGCGGCGGGCCTATTTTAACCCCTGAGCTGAATGCGATTTCATTAGTTCCTATGTTCCCGCACACATTATCAAGCCGTCCTCTTGTGGTTGACGCTGACAATGAAGTACGTTTAAAGCTTAGCCTCGAAAATACCGACAGCCTACAAGTCAGCTGTGATAGTCACGTAGTTTTAGCTGTATTACCTGGTGACGAAGTAGTGATTAAAAAAGCAGACAAGCGTCTACGTTTGATTCATCCAAAGGAATACTCTTACTACAATGTATTAAGAAAAAAATTAAATTGGGGAAGCCGCTTATTTTAAGTGGCTTTTTTATCTCAAGCTAATTGCCAAGGCGTATTGATTAGCGCAAAATAATAAGACTAAAAGCTGTATTTTTTAAAGGATTCTAAGGCGAAATGAGTTATATCGTTTTTCTTGCTCTATTATTACTTATCACCTTACTAGGTTGTTACTGGGTGGTTGAGAGCAATCGTCGTAAAGCTATTGAAGCTGAAAAAAAACGTTTTAATCAACGAGTCAAAGAAATCAATAATGACTTTAAAAATAAATTAATTGATTTTAGCGAAGGCAAAATTATCCGCCCTAAGAATATTTCGCGCCTAAATATGATCACCAGCAATTACTTTGTAGTGCAAGCGCACAATGAAGAAAATCTCACTTACCTCGAATTCATTAGCGATTTGCTTATCAACACAATCATAATGGAAGCCAGTAAAGCGCAAAGCCCTGAGGAAATCGATCAGCTCGCTGACAGGTTACAGTATTTTATGGCTGAATTGCCTTACAACGGCATCGAGTACAATAAAGCGTTTTATCAAGAAGCCTTACCATCGCTGATTGAAGTAATTAAATATCAGCCCCCCACCGATTTACAAGACGATCAGCCGCTAGCCCAGAGTACGCAAGCTGCAAATGAATCAGTCCAAGAAAATCAACTGCCAGAATTAAGCAAAGCTTAAAAATTTAATTTGCAAAACCCGAAAACACTGTATAAATTAACAGTTAATTGACTGGATGGATAAACAGTATGTTAATCGGGTTAGAAATTAAAAACTTTGCCATTGTAAGTAATTTAAGTACTGAGTGGCACAATGGTATGACAGCTATTACAGGTGAAACGGGTGCGGGTAAATCAATTGCAATTGATGCCCTGTCATTATGTTTAGGCGAGCGTGCAGATGCAGGTGCTGTTCGCCCAGGTACGGATCGTGCAGAAATTTGTGCACAATTTGATATTAGCCAACTCCCTCTTGCCCAGCACTTTTTAGAGCAACATTTACTCTCAAACAGTGAAGGCGAATGTTTACTACGCCGTGTTATTTGCAAAAATGGCCGCAGCAAGAGCTACATTAATGGCAGCTCAGTTACCGCTGCACAATTAAAAGAGATAGGTCAGTACTTAATTTCTATTCACGGGCAACATGCCCATCAGCATTTATTAAAAGCTGAACATCAGTTGCACCTGCTTGATGCCTATGCCGGCCACAACCAGCTATTAGCTGATGTTAAAGAGCGCTTTAAAGCCTACCAAGCATTAATTAAAGAATTTAATCAACTTGAACAACAACAGCAGCAACAAGCAGCTCAAAAGCAATTACTAGAGTATCAAGTAGCTGAACTTGATGAATTTGCCCTGCAACCGGGTGAGTTCGAAGAGATTGAAGCTGAGCATCATAAACTAAGCCATAGCCAGACTATTTTAGAGTCATGCCAACGTGAGCTACAACACTTATACGAAAGTGATGAGCAAAGTGCGTGTTCATTACTGCAACATAGCGCCCAACAATTTACAGAGCTGGCAAGCTACGATGAAAGCTTATCTAGCATAGCATCATTACTGAGTGAAGCTGCCGTTCAAGTTGAAGAAGCTAGCCGCGAGATACGCAGCTATGTTGATGTAACTGATTTAGACCCTGCCCGGTTAGACGAAGTTGAAACGCGTTTAACAGGTGCTATGGACCTTGCCCGTAAACATCATATAAAACCAGAAGAGCTGGTAGAATTTCATCAGTCAATCGCAGAAGAGTTAGCATCAATTAGTTATAACAGCGACCGCCTTGTTGCACTCGAAAGCGAAATTAACAATGCCCTTGAGCAATATAAACAAGCAGCAAAACTGTTAAGTGAAAGCCGCCATAAATACGCAGATACGCTTAATCAATTAATTAGTGATAGCATGGCTAACTTATCAATGGAAAACGGCAGGTTTGCGATTGATATTCAACAAACTAGCGATAAAGCGCCAAGTGCAATGGGTTTTGATACTGTGTCGTTTTTAGTATCTACCAACCCAGGTCAACCGTTACAAGCACTGTCTAAAGTGGCTTCTGGTGGTGAGTTATCGCGAATTAGTTTAGCTATTCAGGTCATTATTGCTCAGCGTGTTACAACGCCGACTCTTATTTTCGATGAAGTAGATGTGGGTATTTCTGGACCAACCGCTTCTGCAGTTGGCAAGCTTTTACGCCAATTAGGTAAATCAACTCAAGTTATTTGTGTAACTCACTTGCCGCAGGTTGCAAGCTCTGGACATCAGCAATTTTTTGTAGCTAAAGAAATTGCAAACGGCGAAACCTACACTCAAATGAATAAGCTATCTAAAGAAGGCCGTATTGATGAAATTGCCCGACTACTTGCCGGTGACAATATCAGTAAAATGGCTAGAGCAAATGCCAAAGAGCTTATAAGCGCACACGCATAACCCATTTTTAGCTATGAAACTTAGATTGTTGATGAATTTGATGGTATAGAGTTTATAAATGAAAAATAAAAATATACTTACAGCTTTGGGTCTTGCCTTAATAACGCTTAACTCAGGGCATTCGTTTGGCGCAGTGGTTGAACCACCCTATAACGATACGCAGTTATTCGTTGCTTTATTTAAATGTATTTTGTTTGTCTTGCCCTCAACTACATTGTTGCTGGTTCTATGGAGTCGCTGGAAGCACTTAAGATTTAAGCAATTATTACAAACAGTATTAAATTATTCATTGGTCATCATGTTAGCTAGCCTGATAATGGTTAATCATCTAACAGCTGAGCTTTCATCATGGTTAGTTGTGTTTGCAGGTATTCATTCATTGCTTGTTGGCATTAATTATTTATTGGTTAAACAACACACTAACAGGATAAAAAATTCACTTACTAGTTGCTGGTAATGAAATTACTTTGGCTGCAAAAAAAATCGCGAAACAGCACGTTTCGCGATTTTAGTTCTTATTTGCTGATTAGCGTTATTCGATTTCGCTAGCTAAATATATCAAATTCATAAATAAACGGTCTGTCATACTACTAACTCCGGTACCATTGGTATAATTACCAACTTTATTTTGAGAGTTAATAATTGCATTATCTGCGAGTAATATATCACCCGATTTCAAGTCAAAAACCACTGTCGGTAAGCCATCTGGATTGACAGCTAACACTTGGCTTTCTTCTGACATTACTGAGAAGTACCCCTTTGAACCACCGGCCTGATAAAAGCGTGTAACCTCTCCAAAAGGACCTGCAAATATAGCTTGTTGTATTTGAGAGTTTAAACCTTCTGGGTTTTGGGTATTTGGTCCATCTATGTAGCCTTCTCTGGTTACTGTATAACCCCACTTTGAATACACCTTCTCGTCAGTCATATCGGAATCTGATGCTATGATGACAACATTTCCTTTCTTCTCTGACCAATTATATAGCTCTGCAATTTCTGTTTCAGTAAAATCACTGTTGTAAAAACTACCCATAAAGAAGATATCAGTGTTATAGCTTTCAATCGCTTCCTGAGTAATTGAGCCTGATGCCGCAAAATCATGATTAACCGATACTGATTTAGCTACAACCCCACTTTCACCAAAATTTTCTGGACTTGCAAGTTTAGCCATCGGTAAATCAAACAAGTAAGCGTTTAATGTGTAGTTTTGCCATCGTGCCTTTCTTTGCTTATCAATACTCGTAATTACAAGCGACTCTACTCCTGTACTACAAGTAGGCTGCGCATAACATGCAACAGGCTTTAGAGTATTTAGTGCTAAATCGTTTATTCGCACTGGGTATGTCCCCAATGTGCATGTTTTACCCGTTTCAATTGATGCTTTATATAATTTAGTAATATTAAAATTACCTTGATCATTAATGACTTCACGGGAAATTACCAATTCGTCATTTTGATTTAGAGCAGCACCTGTTACCGTCGTTAAACCATGTTCAGATTTTTTTGTTAACTCCAGTGTTTCCGGATCCAATAAAAAAATGCTTGTGGCAGAAATGAGGTAAACCTCACCATTTTTAACAACCATGTCGCCACGCAGAATATCTGAACTACTATCGTAGCCCTTCATATTGCCTAAGAACTGAGTTTCACCTGAATCAATAGCAACCTGGTAAAGCTTACTCCCTTTAGAGCCATAAATAACGTCTTTGTTAGGGTCATAAGCAAGACGGGTCATAGGGTTAGTACGTGCCACTACAGTGTGTTTGCCTGTAGACATATCAACATAGGCGAGTTGTGTAAATCGATACTTGTCGGCTTTTATAGGCAGATCATTTAACTCTTCATCTGATAAGTTGAGAACACTCGTATCCAGTTTATAAGTTAAAGGTCTTGGGGCTGAAACATAATAGAGTCTATTTCGATAGCTATCAAAAGCCATTGCTGCGGATGAGAACTTTGCAGCAGAATGAATGTTAGCCGTTTGCGCTTGCTCATCTAAAGAAAAAACGAAGCCCGAGCTCCCTCTCCCTGAGTTGATTCCATATAACTCACCCGTACATTCAGACGCACTAAGGCCAGCAGGTATTAAGCCTAAAAGGCTAACTGTAGATAATAAAAACTTTTTCATTTTAAATTCCTTTCAATGTAAAAATAACTCACTTCCTGTTCAACTTTATTACTATCCTCCTTAGAATTTTGAACGAAATTGGTATAAAACTCACAAACAAAATCGCGAGGCCATAAGCCTCGCGATTTCAATTAGCGTCTAAAATTACAATTAATCGATTTCACTCGCATAATTGATTAAGTTCATAAATAAACGGTCTGACATGCTCGATACCTCGGTACCATCAGTAAAGTTGTCTTCTTTATTTTGTGTTGTCAGCATACCGCTATCAGCAAGTATTATGTCGCCTGTTGCAGCATCTAAAACAATTGTAGGCAAGCCATCCTGATTTACAGCTAAGACTTGAGTCCCTGAAGGCATTTCAGAGAAGTAACCTTTTGCGCCACCAGCTTGGAAAAAGCGAGATACTTCACCAAATGGTCCTGCAAAGATTGCCTCTTGAGCTGCACTACCCACTCCTTCTGGGTTTTGTGTATTTGGACCATCAACATAACCATTGCGAGTTACTGTATAGCCCCATTTAGCATATACTTTTTCATCTGGCATATCAGAATCTGCTGCGATGATTACAACATTTCCCTGCTTTTTAGACCAGTTGTAAGCTTCATTTAATTCGCTGTCTGTGAAGTCGCTTTTGTGGAAACTACCAATAAAGAAAACATCGGTGCCATAAGCATCTATCGCAGCTTCAGTAATCGAATTTGCCGCTGCAAAATCATGATTTACAGATACTGTTTTATAAACAGTTCCCTGTTCACCAAAGTTTTCTGTACTTAAAAGCTTCGCAAGTGGTTTATCCATCAAGTGACCATTTAGTGTATAATTTTGCCACGTTGCTTTTCTTTGCATATCAATACTTGTAACAACAAAAGAGTCTGGCTCTACACTACATGTAGCTTGAGCATAGCAAGCAACTGGTTTTGCTGTATTTAGCGCCAAATCATTTATGCGCATCGGGTAGGTTCCCATTGCACACGTTTTGCCAGTCTCAATCGATGCTTTATATAACTTGGTAGTATTATAGTGACCTTGATCGTTTATAATTTCTCTAGAAATTAATAGCTCACCATTTTGATCAAGCGCAGCACCTGTAACAGCAATTAAGCCATGCTCTGATTTTTTCGTTAACTCCAATGTGTTCAAATTAACGGAAAAAATACTCGTAGCACTGATC
The DNA here is from genome assembly GCF_016464105.1 of Pseudoalteromonas sp. bablab_jr010. NCBI lineage: Bacteria > Pseudomonadati > Pseudomonadota > Gammaproteobacteria > Alteromonadales > Pseudoalteromonadaceae > Pseudoalteromonas > Pseudoalteromonas sp. bablab_jr010. The sequence goes on from NZ_JACDWV010000148.1 coordinate 420,597, forward strand.
AAAAATAGTTGGCCATCTTTAAAAACCATATCACCGCGTAAAATATCTGAGCTGTCGCCATAGCCAGTTAAGTTACCAAGTAATGTAGTTTTTCCTGATACAGGATCAACAGTATATAACTTGCTTCCTTTAGAGCCATACATCATGTCAGTATTAGCGTCATAAGCCAGTCGAGTCATTGGATTAGATCGAGAAACTACTGTGTGTTCACCAGTTGCCATATCAACATAAGCAAGCTGAGTATATTTGTATTTAGCCCCCTTAATTGGCAGATCTTTTAACTCATCTTCAGATAAGTTCAAATCACTAGGATCAAGTTTGTAAGTTAGCGGTCGAGGAGCTGAAACATAATATAAGCGATCCCTTTCACTATCATAGGCCATAGCAGCAGAAGAAAACTTTGCTTTTGAGTGAATAGCGGCTGTTTGCTCTTGCTCATTTAAAGAAAAAACAATGCCTAGATGGCCGCGACCAGAATTAATTCCATACAACTCACCCGTACATTCATTAGCGACTACATTTGTAGATAAAGCACTTGTGACTGCAAGAACTGAAAGTAGCGATTTTTTCATATTATTACACCTAAAAATTAGGCCGACTAACTAAAATAATTAATAAAAATAATTAAATTACTGCTTTAGCATCAGGCCATTACGTTTAAATTTTGTACGCAATAATTTTATTTCGCTACAGTTCAAACACAATCAGAAATTACTGATTTGTCTCGATTTATTATAAAAACAGACATAACAATTAGCACCAATTATGTAAAACACACTTTAGTATTGACAATGGCTAATAACTTCTGATTTTCTATATTCTCAATGTTTTAATATTCTTACTGCTCCATATTTTCCACACATTTTCTCAGTAGCATAACGGCAAACTTGGTCACCGAAATATTTAATGAAGCTAACTGTAACTTTAATTCTTGCTCTTCTTTCTCTTCCTTGTATGGCTAATACAGATCACATACCGCAGATAGAAGAAATATTTGCCTTAGAGCAGAAAGGAAACCTAAAAAAAGCACTATTGTTAATTGAACAACTACAAAGCAAGAACACGCCTGTCGCAAAATCAACGATTGATTTGATAAAAGCCCCCATATTAAGAAAACAAGGGCAATACGAGGCTGCAATAGAGTTACTTTTACCTTTACAGCATATTGCTGAGTTATCCAAAGAAGAGCATTATCAAATCCAAAAAGAGCTTGGTATCAATTACAGACGTCAAGTTAAAACGACCCAAGCTCAGCAGCATTATATGGCAGCACTCAAACTAGCTTACGAGTTAAAGGATAAAAACAAACAGGCACAAAGCCATAGTAATCTGGGTACCTTATATGACACGTTGAATGATCTAGACCAGTCTATGTTTCAGCAATTAAAAGCACAAAAGCTTTTAATTGGCAGTAAAGATAATGAGTTAATCGCCACCAATTTTTATAATTTAGCAAACCTTTCTCATCGCCTAGATGATCTTGCTCAGTCTGAATACTTCTACAAAAAAGCACTTGAGTTTGATATTAAAACAAAAAATCAAATAAACATTGCAGATACCAGCTTACAGTTGGCAAAGTTAGTTTATAAACGTGGTGACTATGAGCAAGCTTTGCCCTTATTAAAAAATGCCTACTCACGCTTAGCTGATTTAAATGCTTATGAAGGTATGGCAACAGCAAAGCATACGCTAATGCAACTATATTTAAAGCTCGAAAATAAACATATGGCTTTAAGTAGTGCAGATTCAGGCCTCAGAGCAGCACTTAAATCTGGCTCAGCATTGAGTCAAATATATTCATATTTCAATTTAATTGAACTCCACCTGCCACTTAAGAACTCGCAATTGATTGACCTCTATTTAAGTCGTTCAAAAGAACTTATCGAAGGAATTGATAATCGGTTACTAAATAAAAAGCTGCATGGCTACACCGCAGTTTATGCCGAACTTATCGGTGACTACAAACTCGCAACTGAGCAATTGAAGCTTGAAAATAAACTGGCCGAATCTTTGTTTGAAGAACATTTAAATCAAGCCGTTGAAAAAAACAAAAAGCAATTAACAGCAATCGAGCAACAGCAACGTATTGATGATGAAGTGCAAAAAAATAAGCTCACTACTGCACAAATGAATAACCAACGACTAGAAAAACAGATTTGGTTATTGTCTGCGGGTATTGTTTTGTTGTTCACGACTCTTGCGCTCGTGCTTTATTACTTCAAGCATCGAAAAGCGCTATTTAAAGCAAAACTTTATCAATATAACCTGCTTGAAAAAGACAAAATGCTTGCTGATATATCCCATGAATTACGCACCCCTTTAAGCGTATTAAAACTGCATATAGAAGCACTTGAGCTCGATATTCAAGAAAACCGCGATCTAGCCTATAGCAAGATTAATGGCAAAATAGCGCAACTTAACAACCTAATTTCAGATGTGTATCAGTTATCTCAAGCAGAAAACAAGACTCTCGCGCTAAATCTCCAACGCTTAAATGCTGCAAATATCTTTGCTGAGTACGAGCAAGACATGCGTCATTATGTTCGCAGCCACCACCTGACATTTTTTTCAGACATTATTATTGCTAATGATGTTGAGATCACGGTAGATAAACAAAAGCTCGATCAGATCCTTAATAATATTTTTACTAATGCCTGCCTATATACCGACAGCCCAGGTCATGTTCGGCTCAAAGTGAGAACTAACAAGCAAGAGCTGTTTATTCAAGTAGATGATACTTCTCCGGGTGTAGGTAAAGCCCATATAGGCAAACTCTTTGACAGTTTATATCGTGTTGAAGAATCTCGAAGCCGCGCATCAGGAGGCTCAGGTTTGGGGCTATCAATTTGCCAGAGTTTTGTCGAATTAATGTCTGGCAGTATCAGTGCATTACCGGGTAAGTCGGGTGGATTATGTATCCGAATTTTACTGCCTTTAAGCAATAAATAAGCTTCTCCATTTTTCCACCATATTTTATTGCTTAAATAGCATAATAAACTACTGTGGAATGGAACCATGTCAGAGTCATTAAAGCATGCTCAATGGGCAAAATCTGTTGAGCGTAAACACCGCCAAAGCAAAGTAAAAAAAACCAAAAAATCACCTCTTCCTATCTGCGCCGCGCTTGCTTGTGTGCTATTGAGTGCTGGGTTTTACTATGCGAGTTATGAAAAACCGAAAGAGTATCCACCGTTATCTGCAGCGGCGAAACAGCGTATCTCGCAATTTTTTGCCAAACAGTTTTTACTGGGGCAATGGCGCTTAAATAAAATTAACTACTCATCTGATGCAATTCAGGTGTATGTGCAAACGCCAAGCAAAATTGCTCTAGAAGGTGAAGCTTTGAGTCAATATTTACATTACGCTTTATGCCCTGTGGCTAGCAAACGCATTTGGCAAGATATCAAAACGAGGGAATTATCAGTGTATGTGTTTAGCCATTCGATTCGAAAAGGTGATCGAACAGTATGTAATTTAGAAAGCGATGAACGCCAAATCAATTGATTTGACGTTCATCATAGCGATAGCCAGCACCATAAACGGAAGCGACTATCTTAGGAGAGAAATCTAAACTCTTAAGCTTTTTGCGAATATTTTTAATATGGCTGTCGATTACCCGATCGGTAATATCAAAGTTGTTTGGTTGGATATGGTCAAGTATCTGCTGCCTAGAAAAAACACGCTTTGGGGCTTTGTACAAAAGTTTAAATACGTCAAATTCCACTTTTGTTAAACCTAAAGAGACACCTTTAATTTCAACTTCAAGCGCATCTTCTATTAAGCAAATTGCATCAGTCGCTTGCACTACTACATCGGTACTAGGTGCTGACGCACAACGCCTTAAAATAGCTTTAACACGCATCACCAGCTCTGCACCGCTAAAAGGTTTACAAACATAGTCATCGGCACCGTGTTCCAACCCTTTTAACCTGTCAGCCTCTTCGACTTTCGCGGTTACCATAATAATCGGCACCATAGAAAAAGCGCGGATCTGCTTCATGCACTCCACGCCATCTAAATTGGGTAACATTACATCTAAAATTATCGCATCCGGATTATTTTCTTTAACCCACGACATCACAGCACTGCCATCAGTGATGTGGTAAGTGGTAAAGCCAGATGCATTGAAGAACAACAGCACTTGTTCTGCAATATCTAAGTCGTCTTCAACGACTAATATCTGCGGCATTTCTATTTCCGTTTATATTTTTTTTATTGTTCTAAGTTGTTGCTTCACCATCGCTTTAAGCGTATCTGATAAGGTTTCATCTAATAAAACCATAGTCAGAATATCGTGCAGATCTTCACTATTCATAACCTCATTGAGTAAATCATTTTCAGATTTCGAATTTGGCTGAAAAAAGCTTAACTGCTCGTCATTTGTGTGTTCGCAAAACATTTTCTTTTTATCCATGTTGTTAGCATCAAATATTAAGATGGGCTTCTGCCTCTACTAAAGATTAAAACGCAACAATATGGAGTAAATATGGAGTTAGTACGAAATAATGAATTTTTTCTGTTCAACAGTTAGATTCATTCCTAGATTTTAGGTAATAAGCGCTATTTTTTCATTATTTTTCTAAAACTAGGTTAAATTTTCGTATCAATAAAATGATAGGCAATAAAAAAGCAAGCTCGGTAGCTTGCTTTTAAAAGTGTTGAATGGCGCCTTAGAATTAAACGCCTAAATAATCCATAATCCCTTCCGCGGCATTTCGGCCTTCGAAAATAGCCGTTACCACTAAATCTGAGCCGCGGACAATATCGCCACCGGCAAAAATCTTAGGGTTGGTTGTTTGGTGAGTAAATTCACCTTTTTCTGGTGCATTGATACCACCCCAATGATTGATTTCAACACCGTACGGTTCTAACCAATCCATTTTATGAGGTTTAAAACCAAACGCCATGAGCACTTTAGTTGCTTCAATAACATGCTCAGAACCCGCAACTTCTTCAGCACGACGACGACCATTTTCGTCCGGTTCACCAAGTTGGGTTTTCACCATCTTAACACCAGCAACTTTACCATGCTCGTCAACCACAATGCCTTTTGGCTGAACGTTAAAGGTAAACTCAACGCCCTCTTCACGAGCATTTTTAACTTCGCGCTTTGAGCCTGGCATGTTTTCTTCGTCACGACGATACGCACAAGTAACCTGTGTAGCGCCTTGTCGGATAGAGGTTCTCACACAGTCCATTGCTGTATCACCACCGCCTAACACGACAACTTTTTCGTTCGCCATATCGATATAAGCTTGCTTGTCTTCTGCATAGCCCATAACACGGTTTGTGTTACCAATTAAGAACGGCAGTGCATCAAACACACCATCAGCATCTTCGTTTTCAAGGCCTGCACGCATACTTTGATAGGTACCAACACCTAAGAACACGGCATCATATTCTGCCAATATTTCATCAAGAGTAATATCAACGCCAACTTCAGTGTTTAGCTGAAACTCGACACCCATTTCAGTGAAAATTTCACGACGCTTTTGCATTACTTCTTTTTCAAGTTTGAATGAAGGAATACCAAACGTAAGAAGACCACCGATTTCTGGGTGACGGTCAAACACCACAGGCTTAACACCGTTACGCACTAAAATATCCGCACAACCTAAGCCAGCTGGGCCAGCACCTATGATAGCCACTTTTTTGTCAGACCATACCACATACGACATATCTGGTTTCCAGCCCATTTTAAAGGCCGTATCAGTGATGTACTTTTCGATATTACCGATAGTGACAGCACCAAACTCTTCTTCAAGTGTGCAAGAGCCTTCACACAAGCGGTCTTGTGGACAAACTCGTCCACACACCTCTGGTAAGCTGTTTGTACGGTGAGACAGCTCTGCCGCTTCTAAAATACGGCCAGTACGAATGAGTTTTAACCATTGTGGAATATAGTTATGCACTGGGCATTTCCATTCACAGTATGGATTACCACAATCTAAACAGCGATCCGCCTGTGAGTTAACTTGTGTCTCAGAAAACGGCTCGTAGATTTCTACGAAAGATTGTTTACGTGCTGAAATTGGCTTTTTACGCGGATCAACACGTTGTACATCGATAAACTGGTATACATTTTCGCTCATACTACCCCCTTACTGAGCCTGAACACGAAGCTCTGCGCTGCTGCGCGCTCGGTGTCCGAGTAAACTTTTTACATCACTAGATTTTGGCTTAACTAATTTAAACATTGGCATGTATAAATCGAAGTTAGCTAAAATCTGCTCAGCACGGTTTGAGCCGGTAAGCTCTAAATGCTCAGCAATGAGGCCGCGTAAATGTTCTTGGTGTGACGCCAACCCTTCAAGGGTAACAATTTCAACAAGCTCAGGGTTAATGCGTTTTTCAAAGTCATTGCCTTCATCAAGAATATACGCAAATCCTCCTGTCATACCTGCACCAAAGTTAATACCTACTTTGCCAAGTACGCAAACCACACCACCTGTCATGTATTCACAGCCATTGTCACCAACACCTTCTACAACCGCTTGAACGCCTGAGTTACGCACTGCAAAACGCTCACCGGCACAGCCTGCAGCAAATAACTTACCGCCTGTTGCACCATATAAACAGGTATTACCGGCAATGGTCGCTTTGTGGCTTTCAAAAGATGAACCCAGCGGCGGGCGAATTACTAGCTTACCGCCAGCCATGCCTTTACCAACATAGTCATTGGCATCACCAACCAGTGTCATTTCAAGGCCACCTGCATTCCATACACCAAATGATTGACCCGCTGTACCATGAAGCTCAACAGAGACAGGATCAGCAGCCATACCTTGGTTACCGTGTTTAGAAGCGATATAGCCAGACAACATAGCGCCCACTGAACGGTCTGTGTTGCAAATACGGTTAACCAGTGAGATACCCGATTTTTCGTCAATTGCTTGCTTGGCTTTTTCAAGCAAGGTTTCATTTAGCTGACCTAAGTAGTGTGAGCTATTTGGCGCACTACAATACAGTGTTTCACCCGTTGGGTTGTTAGGCACAGCAATCACAGACGACAAATCGACTTTCTTTTGTTTCTCTGTGTTGCCTTCGATTGCTTCAAGTAAGTCCAAACGACCAATTAAATCTGTTAAACGAGTTACACCTAGGCTTGCCATAATTTGGCGAGCTTCTTCGGCTATAAACTTAAAATAGTTCATCGCCATCTCTGGTAGGCCATGATAATGCTTTTGGCGCAGCGTATCGTCTTGCGTTGCAACACCAGTCGCACAGTTGTTTAAGTGACAAATGCGTAAATATTTACAACCAAGTGCCACCATAGGGCCAGTACCAAAGCCAAAGCTTTCAGCACCTAAAATAGCCGCCTTAATGATATCTAGACCCGTTTTAAGACCACCATCTGTTTGCAAACGAATACGGTGACGTAAACCATTTTCTACCAGCGCTTGCTGGGTTTCAGCAAGACCAAGCTCCCAAGGGCTACCTGCATACTTAACAGAGGTAAGCGGGCTTGCACCTGTGCCACCGTCATAACCAGCAATGGTAATTAAATCTGCATAGGCTTTAGCTACGCCAGTTGCGATAGTACCTACACCCGGCTCAGAAACGAGTTTCACCGAGATCAGTGCATCTGGGTTTACTTGTTTTAAATCGAAAATAAGCTGGGCTAAATCTTCAATCGAGTAAATATCGTGATGCGGCGGAGGCGAAATCAAGGTCACACCTGGCACTGAGTAACGTAATTTTGCAATATACGGCGTTACTTTTTCACCCGGTAATTGACCACCCTCACCTGGTTTTGCACCTTGCGCCACTTTAATCTGAATGACATCAGCGCTACGTAAGTAATGTGGTGTAACACCAAAACGGCCCGAAGCAACTTGCTTAATACGTGAGTTTTTCTCTGTACCGTAGCGAAGCTTGTCTTCACCACCTTCACCAGAGTTTGAACAACCCCCTAAGCGGTTCATTGCAATCGCGAGTGCTTCATGTGCTTCTGGCGATAATGCACCAATACTCATTGCAGCAGAGTCAAAACGTTTGTAAAGCTCAGTTGCTGGCTCTACGTCATCAACACTCACACCGCTATCAGGAATTTTCACCGCCAACATGTCACGTAAATTGGTGATCGGGCGGTTATTTACTAAATCAGCATAAGCCAAGTAGTCTTTATAATCCCCAGAGCGCACTGCCTTTTGCAGTGTTTGAATAACATCTGGGTTATAAGCATGGTACTCACCACCGTGAACATATTTTAGTAAGCCACCATGACTTAATAACTTACGTTTACTAAATGCCAGCTTATGAAGTTTACGTTGGTCATCATCAAAATCAGTAAAACACGCCCCTTTGATACGACTAGCTACACCGTTAAAACAGGTTTCTACAACCGCATCTGATAAACCAACTGCCTCAAATAACATCGAGCAGCGGTACGAAGCGACAGTACTAATCCCCATTTTCGACATGATTTTATACAGACCCTTGTTGATCGCATTACGATAAGCAAGCGTTACTTCGCAATAGCTCTTGTTTAAAATCTTTTTGTCACTCATTGCAACTAATGATTCATATGCAAGGTACGGATAAATTGCCGTTGCACCAAAACCAAGTAATACCGCAAACTGATGCGCATCACGGACACTACCCGATTCGATGATGATATTAGATTCACAACGTAAGTTATTATCGACTAAACGCCTTTGAATTGAACCAACCGCCATCGCAGCCGGGATCGGCAAATGCGTTTCGCTAAAGTTACGATCACTTAAAATAAGCATGACACAGCCTGACGCTGCTTTTTCTTGTGCTTCATCACAAATACGTGTGATTGCTTTTTCTAAGCCTTCTTCTTGTGTGTAAGTGATATCAATTTTACAGTAGCTGTAATGCTCATCGTCAGCATTGATCAGCTGTTGCATATCAGCGTACATCAAAATCGGCGTATCAAACTGTAAACGCTTAGCGTGGCCGGTTGTTTCGTTAAATACGTTTTGCTCACTACCAATACAGGTTGCCAGTGACATAACGTGATTTTCACGAAGTGGGTCAATTGGTGGATTGGTTACTTGCGCAAATTTTTGTCGGAAATAATCAAACAGTGAGCGATGGCCTTCTGACAGTACCGCAAATGGCGTGTCATCACCCATTGAACCTGTTGCTTCTTGACCATTTTCACCCATTACACGAATTACACTATCAAGCTCTTCGTTGGTGTAGCCAAACATTTTTTGATACTTAAGCAGTGTTTCGTCATCAAAAGAACGGTTACCCGCATCTTTTTCAGATAACTGTTCAAATGGCGTTAAACGCTTAACGTTTGCTTCAAGCCATGCTTTATATGGATGGCGTGACTTAAGATCTTGGTCAATCTCATCTGAATGCCAAATTTTACCTTGATGAGTATCAATAACTAATAACTCACCTGGGCCAACACGGCCTTTTTCAACCACTTCGTCTGGCGCGTAGTCCCAAATACCGACTTCTGATGCAAGGGTAATAAAACCATCTTGGGTAATTACATAACGCGCTGGGCGTAAACCGTTACGGTCAAGGTTACAAGCAGCAAAACGACCGTCAGACATGACAATACCAGCTGGGCCATCCCATGGTTCCATATGCATTGAGTTAAAGTCGTAGAATGCACGTAGATCATCATCCATAGCGCGGTTTTTTTGCCATGCTGGCGGCACAAGCATACGCATTGCACGGAATAAATCCATGCCACCGGCTAAGAACAACTCAAGCATATTATCTAAGCTAGAAGAGTCTGAGCCGCTTTCGTTCACGAAAGGCGCTGCTGATTGCAAATCAGGAATAAGTGGTGAGGCAAACTTATACGCACGGGCACGAGCCCATTGGCGGTTACCTTGAATCGTATTAATTTCACCATTATGTGCTAGATAGCGGAATGGTTGAGCCAGTGGCCAACGAGGTTGTGTATTAGTAGAGAAACGTTGGTGGAATACACAAATCGCACTGGTCATGCGGATGTCAGCTAGGTCTAAATAAAAGTTAGGTAAGTCTACAGGCATCATTAAGCCTTTATAAACAGTAACTAAACCAGATAAGCTGGCAATATAAAAATGTTCATCGTTTTCGAGGCGTTTTTCAGCACGACGACGCGCTACATATAAGCGACGCTCTAAATCTTTTGGACGCCAGCCTTCTGGTGCGCTTACAAAAATTTGTTCAAAGCCTGGTAGTTGTTTTTTTGCAATTGGCCCTAAACATGACGCATCGGTAGGTACTACGCGCCAGCCTTGAATGCTCAAGGTTTCTTTTTCGAGTTCTTCACTCAACACATCTTTAGCTGTTTGCGCAAGTACAGGATCGGCATTTAAAAATACCATGCCAACGGCGTAGTTCTTTCCTAAATGCCAATCATGTTCGCTGGCAATAGCACGAAAGAAGCTATCAGGTTTTTGCATTAATAAACCACAGCCATCACCTGTTTTACCATCTGCAGAAATACCCCCACGGTGCTCCATGCGATCTAAGCCAGTGATTGCTGTTCGAATCAAGCGGTGACTCGCCTGACCATTGACCTGGGCTATTAAGCCAAAGCCACAATTATCTTTTTCTAATTTTGAGTCGTATAACATAGACCCCTCCCCTTGCTACAACGACTAGCGGTTCAGTCTTTTGTGACAGTGCTAGCAGACGAACAAAACTATCGCCAAATACCTCATGAGTCAATAGAGTTTTGAATACATATTCATATTCATGAATATTTCTCACTTAAGGTACTTTTTAAATTCTATGCTATTTTTTTACATTTAGTCGTATTTTACCCGTTATTTTTTTATGACACTGGTGTCAAATTTAACAACTTGTAAAAAAACAATCTAAAAACCCGCCACTTTACGTTAACGTAAACTGCGCTTTATTTTGAATAATTATTCAAATTATGAATATCAATGCAGTTTTTTACGGGGTCTCGACTAGCCTAACTGCATCATTATTTACTCTTGGCTTTAGCATAGTTACAAACTACGTATCTGAGCAGACTACCTTAGTCGCAATGACTGAGTTCTTTACCCTTGCGTCAACAATCAGCAATTTAAAAGTGTCCGCAGCGGACACTTTTTCTGTCCGCGGACAGACATTAACTCACTGTTAAAACATAAAATAATTAAAAATCAATAAATTAAAAACTGGCACGCTACTGGTATAGATAAGACATCAGCGAAATTGAGGATTTCAAAATGTTCACTATCAGTTTGTTTATGGCTTCTCCACTTACCATGCTTGCCGTTGGCTTCATGATTGTGTGTTTTGAGAATCGTAAGGAGTTATGATGATTAAGGATACCAGTGCCCAAGATATTACCGTGGCCAAGAAAAACACCATTAAAAAGCCACTTATACTAGCTGCAAGTGTAATACTTGTTGGTGCACTCGGCTTTCAAGCATTGTTTGCCAGTAACGATGGCAGCATTTCGGTTGATGCAGCAAGCCTACAAATTAGTGAAGTAAGCCAAAAGACACTCACCAGAGATGTAGCTGCGAGCGGTAAAATCGTTGCAGCTAATGCGCCAAAGGTTTATAGCCCAGAACGCGGCTTTGTCGATTTAAAAGTAAAAGCCGGTGACAGCGTTGAAATAAATGAAGTGATCGCAACCGTAACCAGCCCTGAGCTAACCAACGAGCTAAAACAACAACAATCAGTATTAGCGCGATTAGAAGGCGAATTACAGCGCAAGCAACTTGAAGCGCGCAGACAAAAACTAAGCCTTACTAAAGCACTAGATTTAGCGCAAGTTGAACTCAATGCTGCAGATAGAGAAAACCGCCGAGCTAAAATCTCAATCGAAAAACATTTAATTAGCCAAATAGATTTAGAAAAAGCCGTTGATGACTTAGCTCGTGCCAAGCTGTCTTATAAGCACGCCGAGCAAGAAGTCAGCTTAGCTAAAGATACCCTCGCATTTGAGCTAAAAGCTGCAGAGCGTGATCTGGCACGCCAACAACTGATTGTTGATGACCTACTCAGACAAGTAAATGAACTCACTATTACCGCGAGTGTAAGCGGCATTGTGGGTAACTTATTAGTGCAACAAAAAGAAGCGGTCACACAAAGCCAACCATTAATGACATTGGTAGATTTAAGTAACTTTGAAGCAGAACTGCAAGTACCAGAAAGCTACGCCAATGAGCTAGGTCTTGGTATGCAAGTTGAGCTTACTTTAGGTGCTCGTCATGTCACAGGCACGCTCTCGGCTATATCACCTGAAGTAAATAACCGCGAGGTGACAACCCGCGTACGCTTTGACAATGAGATTTCTGGCATCCGCCAAAACCAACGCTTAACTGCACGTATTTTACTAGAGAATCGCGACGATGTATTACAAATAAAACGCGGCGCATTCTTACAACAAGGTGGCACCCATGCTTATAAAGTTGACGGTGATATGGCTTATTTAATCGATATAAAAACCGGTGCAAGCAGTATCAATGCTGTGGAGATAATTGAAGGCGTAGAGCCTGGCGATAAGTTAATTATCTCAAACTACGATCGCTTTAAAAAAGCACCCACACTGGTTTTACGCTAACAAATAAAAGGAATAATCAACATGCTTACAATGAACAACATCAGCAAAGTGTATCAAACAGATATGGTACAAACACATGCCCTTCGTGACTTTAATCTTCAAGTAGAAGAAGGTGAATTTATTGCCGTAACGGGCCCAAGTGGCTCAGGAAAAACCACATTTTTAAACATCGCCGGTATGTTAGAACCCTTTAACGAAGGCCAATACATGCTAGACGGTATTGATGTGGGTAAGCTCAACGACAACCAGCGTGCTGACTTACGTAATCAAAAAATTGGTTTTATTTTCCAAGGTTTTAACCTTATTCCAGATTTGAACCTCTATGAAAATATTGAAGTACCACTGCGTTATCGCGGTATCAAAGCCGCCGAGCGTAAGCGCCGAATCGAGCAATGCCTAGAGCAAGTTGGTTTAGCTTCACGCGCTAAACACTTACCGCAACAACTTTCTGGTGGTCAACAACAACGTGTGGCTATTGCCAGAGCCCTTGCAGGTGAACCGCGCTTTTTACTTGCCGATGAGCCAACCGGTAATTTAGATAGTTTAATGGCGCGTCAAGTGATGGAGCTACTTGAGCAAATCAACCGTGATGGCGCAACTATCATCATGGTTACCCATGATCCTGAACTTGCTCGCAGAGCACCACGTAATATCCAAGTTGTTGACGGCCAACTCGCTGACTTCACCTTGTATCAAGGCACTCAAAACCTTAAAGCGGCTGGAGTGTAACCATGTTCCTTCATTATTTAGATTTAAGCTGGCGCAGCTTTAAGCGCACGCCACTTGTGAGCTTTTTAATGGTATTGGCCATAGCCATTGGTATTGGCGTAACCATGACCAGTTTATCTGTGTATCACATGATGTCGGCAGACCCTATTCCTGAAAAAAGTAGTGACCTTTATACAGTACAGCTACAAACCATGGATGAAGGCCGTACGTGGTGGACAGTCGATAACATGCCACTGCAATTAACTTATCAGGATGCCGTTAACCTTAATCAAGCGAATGCGGGTGGCAAACGTGTCACTATGGTTAGAACGGGTTTTTCGGTTTATTTAGACTCAGATAAAGTTAAACCATTTATTGGACAAGCACGCCTAACCACGCCTGATTTTTTCGATATGTTTAACCTATCGTTTATTTACGGTGGGGTTTGGAGCGCGCAACAAGAAGCCGATGCAGCCCCTGTTGTGGTGATCAATAAAGAATTAAACGACAAGTTATTCGCAGGTGAAAACCCTGTCGGTAAAATGGTGTACCTCGATGATGCCAGCTACGAAGTTATTGGCGTGATTGATGATTGGGATATCACCACCAAATATTATGATCTGAACAACGGTGCATTTAATAAGACCGAGCAACTATTTTTACCATTTAGCCTAATGAAAGCACGCCAGCTTGAAAACTGGGGTAATACCAATGGTTGGAAGCACGAAAAAACCAATACCTTTAACGACAAACTCAATTCTGAAATGGTGTGGTTACAATTTTGGGTTGAACTAAAAACACCTGCAGAAAAACAAGCTTACCAAGACTTTTTAATGGCCTATATGCAAGAGCAACAAAAGCTAGGTCGTTTTAACCGCGAAAAATTAACCGCTACCTTACGCGATGTAAATGAGTGGATGCAGTACAACAATGTTGTTAGCGAAGACAACGAAATTCTGGTTGGCCTTAGCTTTATGTTTTTAGCGGTATGCCTTGCCAACATTTTAGGCTTATTACTAGCGAAGTTCTTGCGCCGCGCTCCTGAGGTCGGTGTACGCCGTGCATTAGGTGCCAGCAAACGCCAAATATTCTTTCAACATATTGTTGAGGTCGCGATGTTAGGTTTCTTAGGTGGCATCTTCGGAATTATTTTGGCGCAAGTGGGCTTATTAGGCGTACGTCAAAGCTATAGCTACTACCAAAGCTTAGCCACTATGGATTTAACCATGCTACTCAGCGCACCGGTGATTGCAATTAGCACCTGTGTGATAGCGGGTCTGTACCCTGCTTGGCTGGTATGTAAAACCAACCCTGCTATTTATCTTAAGAGCCAATAAGGAAGACACCCATGTTAGAAATTAAACCTATCTTTCACGCCTTATGCCGCTCAAAAGTTGGCGCCATTTTATTACTGATCCAAATTGCCATCACCACTGCAATTGTTAGTAACGCAGCGTTTATTATTCAAGACAGAATTAGCTATTTAAGCCAAGAGACTGGCTATCCTGAACAAGACATTTTTGTTTTTAATGTCATGATGTTTGGCAAAGATGTGTCGCCGTCACAGCAGTATGAGCTTGATGAAGCCATGCTTCGTCAAATACCTGGTGTAGTTGATGCTGCTTATTCAAGTAATACACCGCTTTCGGGCAGTGGCTCTTCGTCAGATTTTAGTTTAAAGCCAGCACCTGAAGAGAGTAAATCAGCGCGTAGCTCTTACATGTTTATCGATGAGCATGGCATTAATACTTATGGTGTAAAACTCATTGCTGGGCGTAACTACACCGAAGACGAAGTGATCGTCACCGATAACTATGATGAGCTTTCAAAAGTAACCGTTGTTACTAAAACCCTACTCGATGAGCTGTTCCCTGACGGCAATGGTTTAGGTCAAACTGTCTATTTTGGTGACATTCCAATGAAAGTAATTGGTGTTGTTGAACTTATGAAAGGCCCATGGCTTAAAGACAGCCGTCCAGATAACGTAGCACTGCTGCCTTTTATTAAGCCTGGTACAAATGCACGCTTTGTGGTTAGAACAGAGCCTGGTCAACGTCAATCAGTCATGAACCGTGTTGAAGAAGCCATGCTGAAAAACTACAACAAACGCGTGATTTCTCGCATTCGTGGCTTAGATGACGATAAAGAGTCATACATGGCTGAGGATACATTAATGATGCGCATGCTGATTGTACTTATTACTATTTTAGTGTTGGTGACGGCCCTGGGTATTTTCGGCCTAACGCTGTTCAATATTAGCAAGCGTACTAAACAAATAGGTACTCGCCGCGCTTTAGGTGCCAGAAAATCGGCCATCATCAGCTACTTTTTAGTTGAAAACGCCATGATATGTATAGTTGGTTTAGTGATTGGTGTGATTGCTGCCGTGTATTTAGGCCAGTTGCTCATGCAGCACTTTTCAATTGCTCAGCTTGATATTAGCTACGTGCTTGCTACGGCGCTGTCAGTGTTCGTTATGAGTTTATTAGCAGTACTTGCTCCAGCAAAACGGGCGGCGAATATCTCACCGAGCATTGCAACTCGAACAATTTAGTTCTTCCAACCTATGCTACACTGGATTAACAGTGTAGCATTCATCTTGCACCCTTATTAGGAAAATAACTAAAACAATAATATGGAAAAAATACTTATCGTCGACGATAACCCAGCCATTTTGGATGCATTGTCGTTATTACTCGAAATTCACGGTTTTGATGTTGTTACAGCAAGTAACCCGTTTGAGGCAATTCAAGCCGTACAATACCAACGTATTGCGCTTGTTATTCAAGACATGAACTTTACCGCCGACACCACTTCCGGCGAAGAAGGCAAAGAACTTTTTTATGCCTTACGAGACATAAATCCTCACCTACCGATTATTTTGATCACCGCATGGACAGAGCTTTCTACTGCCGTTGAACTTGTCAAAGCAGGGGCTGCTGATTATTTACCAAAACCATGGGACGATGCCAAGCTACTTACTTGTGTAAATAACCTAATCGAGCTAGGTAAAGCAAAACAGCAAAACGAAACCTTTACACGCCACCAGCAAGAGCGTGACGCATCTGTGCAACAAGCAAATTTGGTGGGCTTGGTTTATAAAAGTACCGCTATGGAGCACATTGTTAATCTTGCGGTTCAAGTGGCTAAATCGGATATTTCAGTGCTGATCACAGGCCCCAACGGCAGTGGTAAAGAGCGAATTGCGCAAATAATACAGGCTAATTCATTATTAGCTGATAAACCCTTTATCACTGTTAATGCGGGTGCTTTGCCAAGCGAGCTTATTGAGGCTGAATTATTTGGTGCCGAAGCGGGCGCCTACACCGGTATTACTAAACAACGCATTGGCCGTTTTGAAGCGGCCGATGGTGGCACCCTATTTTTAGACGAAATTGGTAACTTACCACTTTCTGGGCAAATGAAATTATTACGCATTTTACAAATCGGTGAATTTGAACGTTTAGGTTCAACACAAACTCGTAAAGTGAATGTGCGGGTGATTTCAGCTACCAATGAAGATTTAAGCCATGCAATTAAAACAGGTCAATTTCGTGAAGACCTTTACTACCGCTTAAATGTGATTGAGTTAAATTTACCAAGCCTTGCCCATCGCCCAGATGATATTTTAGCTTTAGTCGCACACTTTTTACCTGAGCGCACACTGTCGCTAAGTACAGAAAAAGCCCTGCTCGCCCATAGTTGGCCGGGTAATGTTCGTGAGCTTGAAAATGCCTGTAAACGCGCTGGCGTTTTAAAACCCACAGGGGTGATTGAGCTTGCTGATTTTGGCTTACAAGTTGAAACAAACAGCCCAACACAAACAAGAGCAGAGCCTAACAAACAAGAGATTGAGCTTGCCATGCGCGAATACAAAGGTGTGATTGCTAAAGTGGCTCGCCATTTTGGCTTAAGCCGCCAAGCACTTTATCGCAGGCTTGATAAATTTAAGATTGAATACTAATGCGTTTATCGTTTCGATATAAAATCATAACTTTGTGTATTGCAGCGTCTGCATTGCCGCTTATATTGGTTTGTTATTTTGCGGGCATAAGCTTGCTTTACAGCCTATTAGCCCTGAGTGCTTGCGCCTTGATCAGCGGATTTTTTGCCGCGCATTTATCAGCTCCGCTCATTGATAGCATGAACTCGCTCGAAACCGGGCTGCTTAATTTTAAAGATGGTGAGCTGGCTACATTATTAGCCTATGATGGCAGTGATGAGCTAGGTGATTTATGCCGGCTTTATAACCAAACTGCAAAACAGCTTCGCCAAGAAAAACAATGGATTTATCAGCGCGAGTTGATGCTCGACAAAGTATTACAAAGCTCCCCACAAGCTGTGCTTTTGACTAACGACCAAGGCTTTATTGTGTATAGCAACCACAGTGCCCGCAGCTTACTCGATGCTAAGTCAGCCCTTGAAGGTGCCAAGCTTGAAAACTTATTAGATTCAAGCTGCGAGCAATTAACGCGTGCGATACAAAAAGGTGTTGATGGTTTATTTACCCTCGACAAAGCAGATCAAGAATCACAAACTTGGCATATGGCAACAGGCCGATTATTGCTTAATAATCAGTTTCATCAACTTTATGTTTTTAAACAACTGACCCGTGAACTAAGCCGCCAAGAAGTAGAGGTATGGAAAAAAGTTATTCGTATTATTAGCCATGAGCTTAACAACTCCCTTGGGCCAATGTCGTCTATGCTTCATAGCGCGCAACTTTTAACAAAAGAAGTCGATGAACCACGCTTAAAACGGGTATTTACCACCATTGAAGACCGCATAAAACACCTCAATGAGTTTGTACAAGGCTATGGTAAATTTGCCAAGTTACCCACCCCTCAACTATCAACGATTAACTGGCCAACGCTGATTGAGCAATTAAAAAGTCAGTGGCAAGTCGAGGTTTCACTTGATGAGCGAGTGACAACTGATGCTGATCACACTCAGCTCGAACAGTTACTTATTAACCTATTAAAAAATGCCTATGAGTCAGGGTCAAACCCCGAAGATGTCAGCTTAACAGTGCAACAAGAAGCAAGTGGCACACACATCACGGTGAGTGATAAAGGTAAAGGTATGAGTGAAGCTGTAATGGCTAACGCACTTATACCCTTTTACTCCACTAAAGCAACAGGCAGTGGCTTAGGGCTAGCACTGTGCAGAGAAATAGTTGAAGCACACCACGGGCAAATTAGCTTGCATAACCGCGAGCAAGGTGGATTAAGCGTGCATGTTTTGCTGCCCTAATAGCCTTTAACACATTCGATATGGATCATGATTAACAAAGAAACCCGTAACATAATATGAGCTTTTGCAATGCTAAGCAGTAGCATACTGATTAAATTACCACTTATTTAAACCTCTATGCTAATAAAACCTTTTCGTTGAAACCTTGCTCATGTAACTTGGAAACGAGTTGTTCAAGCACCTCATCTTTTTGAGGGGCTACAGGCTGCGTTAATAGTAAAGAAGTCACATTGCCAAAACCTGGGTGATCAAAATCAGGGTTTTCAAGTCCATGTTGTGCTCTTAGCGTTAGCAGCATAAGTGCAGCATAAGGTGTAAATTGCCAGTTCATATTATCGAACTCAAAAAACATCTTACTCGGTGGTGATGCAACCTGAGCGACTTGATC